>DATHOT010000313.1:0-26085 GCA_035484655.1 Bryobacteraceae bacterium
ACCGAGCGGCCTATGCCATGTCCGCAGAATTCGCGCATCGCGCTAAACCCGCACAGCCGCACTTTCCGCTCCACCGGTCGTGAAACCGGGGCGACCGCTTCGGACATTTCATCCAAGGCCGCCCTCGCGATCTTGCCGATAGCCTGCAGTTTCTTTAACTTGGAATTTGATCGGATCGACATTCCAATGCCACACTACTCCATCCGCCCATTCGAGTTGGCCCGGCGGAGTCACCCGTCGCGGAGCGCTACATTGGGGTCGATTCGCGATGCGGCCCGAGCCGGCAGAAAACCAGCCAACAGTCCGACAGCGGCCAGCAGCGCGCAAACCTGCACGAAGTTGCCGGCGTCGGCGGGTTTCACTTGGAACAGCAGGCTCTCGAGCAGCCGCCCGGCCGCAAACGACAATACGATGCCCAGCGCCAAGCCGCGCAAAACTAACGAGAAACCCTGGCCGAGGATGAGCCGCAGAATGTCCGCCGGACGTCCACCCAACGCCGTGCGAATGCCGATTTCCCGAGTTCGGCTGACAACTGAATAAGAAAGCACGCCGTAAATCCCCACTGATCCAAGCAAAAGTGCAAGCGCCGCGAACAGCGCCAGCAGCAACGTCTGGAAGCGCGTCTGCGCCACCGATTCAGTCACCTGCTCGCTCATCGTTTGGATGTGGGAGAGCGGCAAATCGGGATCGATGTCGCGCAATCGCCGGCGCAAAGTGCTGATCAGAGACTCGGGAGCAAGAGACGCATCCGTGCGAACTACCAGCGTCATGCTGGCGAACGGAGCTTGCCGGCTGGGAAAGTAGATGGCCGGTTCGGCGCTGCGTCCCAGGCCCGAGTATTTCATGTCCTTCACCAGACCAACGATCTCCGGATCCTGCAACAGAATCCTGCCCAGCGGGCCGAATCCACCCGAGACAGCACGGATCTTTTGTCCAATTGGATTGCTACGCGGCCAATATTGCCGGGCCAGAGCTTCATTGACAATGACCACCGCGGGAGAATCGGCACGATCATGATCGCTGAAGTCCCGTCCCGCGATGAGTGACGTGCCGAGTGCCGCGAAGAATCCTGGGCTGATCATGCGATGCCAGGCGCTTTGATCCTCGGGCTGACGAGGCGCCGGCAACGAAAGAAATCGGAAAGGAAGCCGGTAATCGAAATCTTGAGCCAGCGGAAGGCTGGTAGTCTCGCCGACTGCCTTTACTCCTGGCAACGCTTCCGCCATCCCGCGAATACTATCAAATGTGTTGGCGACGTCAGCGGCCTTGGCGTAGCGGGCTACCGGGAGCGAGATGTTGGCCGTCAACAGCTGCTCGGTCCGGAATCCCGGATCCGCGTTGACAAGCCGCGCAAAACTTTTCATCAGCAGACTCGCGCTGTTGACCAGAACGACGGCCAGCGTCACCTGTGCGATAACCAGGACATTACGGCCATGCCGGTCGCGAGCGCCTCCACTCTCACTACGTCCGGTTTCCTTGAGGGCGGCCGCAAGATCGGGCTTGCGTGCCCGCAACATCGGCGCCACTCCGAACAACAAGCCCGAAAGCACGCTGATTGCGAGTGTGTAGAGGAGGACCGTCAGGCTAAGCGTGACATCGTGAATGCGAGGAACGCTGGCGGGGCCGAATGCTCGAACGCTGCGTACACCCGCAATGGCGATGAACAGGCCGGCACAACCTCCAGCCATCGCGAGCATCAGGCTTTCGGTGAGAAATTGCCCCGCCAGACGGCCGGCGCTCGCTCCAAGCGCCGCGCGAACCGCCACCTCACGCTGCCGGGCCGACGCTTGGGCGAGCAGAAGATTCGCCACGTTGGCGCAGGCGATCAGCAGCAGGATACCCACGCTCGCGAGCAAAACCAACAGCGCCGGACGCGAGCTACCTACTAGATCATCCGGCAATGGACGCAGGCCGACGCCCCAATCGGCATTGGTGTTGGGGGATTCGACTGCGATCCCCCGCGCGATGGCGTCCATCTCGGACTGCGCGTTGGCCAGTGTGACACCGGGACGCAGCCGCGCCATAGCGTCCATATAACGAGGCGTTGGCCGCTGGCGGTAGTAGCGGATGCCGTTGTTCCACAATTGCGCGTCGCCGGCAAAATGGATGCCCGGCGGAAGAATACCGACCACGGTGGTAGCAAGTCCATTGACTCCGATCGCTTTGCCTATGATGCCGGAGTCGGAGCCATAGCGGCGCTGCCACAGTTCGCTCGAGATCAACGTGACGTTCGGGCCGTTGACCAACCCCTCCTGCTCGGTCATGCCGCGCCCCAGAATCGGCTGGATGCCGAGCGTTCCAAGCAGCGAGGGCGTAATGCTAATGCAGGGCAGGCGCTCCGGCTCATGGCCGGTATCCGTGAGATTCACCTCGTTGCGCCAATACCCGGCGAAAGCCTCCAATAGACGGCTGCGATCTTTCCAGTCGTAGAAATCGGAAGGCGAAACAAAGTAGCGTTGCACGCCGGTCTTGGCCTGTTTTTCGAAGAGATTAACGAGGCGGTCGGCTGCTCGGTATGGCAGCGGTTTGATGAGAACAGTTTCGGCGACGCTGAAGATGGTGGTGTTAGCGCCGATTCCTAGCGCCAGTGCGATGAGAGCAATCGAATAAAGTGATGGTCGCGAACGCCAGGTGCGAATACCATGGCGCAGGTCCTGCCGAAGAGTGTCGAAACCCATGCAGAAACACTACCGAGCGGCAGGCGGAAAGTTACGCTCTCACTCCATCCGCTCCACCCACTTGAGAAACCGCTCCAGATCGCCGCGGTGTTGCCACACGAAGCGCCAGAAGGCCTGAAAGCCGATCTGGTCGGCGGGAATTCCCCAATACGTTTCCATGCGCCAACGCAGAAACGAACTACGCCAAGGCCGCAGGCGGTAGCCCCGGGTGGCGCGCCACAGGAAGCGCAGCATCAGCGCGGCAGAGTCTGGCTCACGGCTTTCTTGCTGGAATCGTTGGGCGTGGCGTAATAACCGGTGCGGGTCCTGACCAGGGGATGACCGGGGCCATTGACGGTCACTTTAATCTGGCGGAAGCTGCCGTCCATTTCCGGACTGGTGGGCGAATACGCCAGGGTATATTGATTGCGAATCTCGTGCGCTACTTGCAGCGCGATCTGATCTACATCGGCGACGCCTTTGGGATAGAAGGCCAGTCCGCCGGTTTCTCGCGACAGTGTGTCCAGGGCGCGTTTGGCAATCTTGGCCTCGTGGCGCTCTTCCTCGTTGAGCAAGCCGATCGAGAAAATCAGAATTTCATTTTGCTGCGAACGGTTGACCAGCCTTTCCAGGTTGATCGTGCTGGCGTTGTCGTTGCCGTCGGTGATTACCAGCAAAACCTTCTTCTGCCGCTTTCCTTCTTTCTTCAGATAGTCGATACCCCCGCTAATGGCATCGCGCATAGCAGTGCCGCCCCGCGAATCGATGCGCGCGATTCCCTCTTGCATAGCCTTGATATCACTCGTCATCGGAACATCCAGCCAAGGCTGGTCATTAAAATTGACAATGAAGACCTCGTCTTGGGGATTGGACGCCTTCACCATGTCGAGGGAGGCGATCTCCACCTTCTGCCGCTTTTCTTTCATGCTGCCGCTATTGTCAATTATGATACCGAGGGATATGGGCACATCCTCGCGCTTGAAAATCTTGATGGGCTGCTCGATACCGTTTTCAAAGACTTTGAATGAGCTCTGCTTGAGATCCGTAACCAGTTTGCCATTCTTGTCCGCCACACTGATCGGCAAAACCACCAGCCGGGTATCGGCCCGAAAGGTCACGTCGTCGCCCGAAGACGGATTGGCCGGCGGCTTGGCGGCCGGCGGCTTCGCGGTCTGCGGGTTGGCGGTCTGCGGGTTGGCGATCCAGCAAAAAAGAAGGAGGCTGGCGAGGAAGCTACTGAGAAGGCGCATAATATCCGAGGCGATAGAAAGGCTTGAGTGGCGGTAGACCACGGGGCTGCACCAGTTTCACCTGAACGTGACGGTATTTGCCATCCCGCACCTGGTTCTTGGGCGTGTAGTAGAGCATGTACTGGTTCCGCAACTCGATGCCGATCTTGGCGGCGATATCGGCGAGCTCGTTGACGTTCTCAACATTGTAACTCCGCCCGCCCGTCAGTTCCGCGACTTCGCTCAGTAAACCCGGCCCGGCCATTTCTTCGGGAGTTCGCCCCCGCGATCCCATGGACTCAAAGATCCCAATTCCATAAATCTGTACATCGGCTTCCCGGACCGCATTCTTTATTTCGCTTTCCGTGTAGCGGCTGTTATTGTCGCCTCCGTCGGAGATAATCAAAACTGCCTTGCGGGGATTACGGGCCTTTTTCATGGTGTTCATGGCCATGTAAACGCCGTCCAGCAATGCAGTCTTGCCCTTAGACTGCGTGAAGGTTAGACGGTTCTGAATCTCCTCGGTGTCGGTGGTAAAAGGTACTACCAATTCGGGCCGGTCGTTGAATTCGATCAGAAAGAATTCGTCCTCCGGGTTGGCTGTCTTGAAGAACTGTACCGCAGCCTGGCGCGATTTCTGCAGCTTGGGGCCCATGCTGCCGCTGGTATCGAACACCAAGCCAACCGACAGAGGCGCGTCTTCGCTCGAAAACTGAAGGATGGTCTGTTCGACTTTATCTTCAAATACCTTGAAGTGTTCCTTCTCGAGGCCCGTGACGAAGCGATTCAGCGGATCGGTAACGGTCACCGGAATCTGAACCAAAGTCGTATCGATGCGAATGCTCGCCGCGCGCCGCTCCAGATCTGAAGCCTTGGCGTCTTTATCGGACGGCTTGACACGCGGGACTACGGAAACCTTGGCGTCGTCCAAGTGCCCTTCTTGCGGAAAGGCCGAAGGCATGGTCATTCCCGCCAAGCAAGCTGCAATCAGAGGGAAAAAGGGAGGCAATCCCCGGACGTTCGAAAAGGTCTGCGCCACCGTTTTACAACCGCCTTGGTCTCGAACGCTTCCAGTATAACACCGCTTCAGCGGAACGGTCCTGAAAGTTCTTAGTACTGTAGCGTTGTCTCGCCGGACTGGAAAAAATACCTGCTCCATCCGCGGGCCGATGCCTTCTGCCAACAAAATAAAGGATATTGCTAGTTGGAAATCGACTTGCTCAACCTCGCCGAAAGGAGTCTGGAACTCATGTGGATGTCAAAGCTTAGCCTACTCGTATTGATCGCCGGCGCCCTGAGCGCACAAGTGCGAAACTCACCACCGCCGCCCCCCGCGCCGGCCAATGCAGCGCCGCAAGCCAATGAGGACCAGCCTATATTTCGCGTGACCGTGGTGGAGCGTACCACCAATGCCGTGAGCTATCGGCATCGCAGCGGTTGGACCAAGGTGGACCTCCACGGCACCCCACTGGCGCCGGACGCCACCGGCCATGCCGACGTCAATAGCCGCCCAGGCTACATCGAAGCGAAGGCCGAGATGCACCGCCTGCTGCCGGCCTCGCAGTATGGTCCCGAATACATGACCTACGTGCTGTGGGCCATTACCCCTGAAGGACGCGCCAAGAATCTGGGCGAAGTGGTGCTCGACAACGGCGGTTCCCATCTCGACGTCACTACTGATCTGCAAGCCTTCGCGCTCATCGTTACCGCGGAGCCCTACTTCGGCGTCACCCAGCCCAGCGATGTGGTGGTCATGGAGAACATCATCCGTGAGGACACCATCGGCAAGATCGAGCAGATGAGCGTCAAGTATGACCTGTTGAAACGCGGCACCTACACCATGCACGCCCAGCCGGGCCGGTACCATCAGGTGAAGACCGACAAGAGAATTCCGCTGCAGCTCCTCGAAGCCGAGAACGCAGTCCAGATCGCCCAGTTGGTGAATGCCGATCAATACGCAAAAGATACCTACGACAACGCCCAGCAATTGGTGAAACAGGCCGAAGCCTATCAGGCGCGCAATGCCGGCTCTAAGCCGGTCATCATGACTTCGCGTGAGGCGGTGCAGGCAGCCGAGACGTCCCGGTTGCTGGCGCTGAAGCGACAGGAAGACGAGAGAATCGCACAGGAGAAAAAAGAAGCCGCGGATCGTGAAGCCGCCGCGCGCGCGCAAGCCGAGGAACAGACTCGCCAGAGACAGTTGGCCGACGCTCAGGCCGCCGAGTCAGCCCGCCAGAAGGCGCTAGCCGATGCGCAAGCGCAGGCTGCCTCCCAGCGTGCCGCCGCCGACAGAGCCACCGCCGACGCAGCTCGTGCCCAAGCAGAAGCCGAGCGTCTGCGCGCTGAACGTGAGCGCGCCACCGCCGAAGATCAACAGCGCCAGGCCGAACTCGCTCGTCTGCAGGCTCAACAAGCGCAACAGCAGGCCCAACTGGCCGACCAGGCTCGTTTACAGGCCGAGCAGGCACAGCAGCAGCTGCGGCAGCAATTGCTGCAGCAATTCAACGTAATCCTGGAAACTCGCGATACCGCGCGCGGGCTGATTGTCAACATGTCCGACGTTCTGTTCGATTTCAACAAATACACCCTGCGGCCGGCCGCGCGCGAGAAACTGGCCAAGATTTCGGGGATCATTCTTTCGCATCCGGGCTTGCGGTTAGAAGTCGATGGCTACACCGACAGCATCGGCAGCGAGGCTTACAATCAAAAACTGTCCGAAGAGCGCGCCGACGGCGTGCGAACCTACCTGGTCAGTGAGGGCCTATCCTCTGACATCGTCATCTCCAAGGGTTTCGGGAAAGATAACCCGGTAGCCTCGAACGACAATGCCGCCGGCCGGCAGAAGAATCGCCGCGTGGAGATGGTCGTATCGGGCGACATAATCGGCCAGCCCATCGGAGGCATTCGCTCCAGCCGGTAGGTAACTGTCTGGGGGTGCGCAGGAGTGCGCACCCCCAGCACGCATGAGTGCGTGCGCTATACGCTACTGGCTCACAGCAATCGTAACGTTGTTCGGACTGGTGACTCCGCCCATCTGGATCTGGAGTGGCACCGCGTTTCCAGGTGGAACATTGGGAATCACGATATTCACCTGATTCACACCCACGAACTGCGGCTGCAAACCGGAGAATGCAACGTCCGCCTGCATGCCGCCCACCAGCACGATCGGCATAGTTAATGTGCGGGCAAGTGTGGACGGAATCCCTCCGTCGGCCGGAGTATTATCCACCGGCCCCAGCCCGGTGGCATAAATCACGATCGTGTCGCCAGCTTTCGCAGGGTGTGTCGTCAGGCCCGGAATGCTGCCCGCTGCTTGAGCGAGCGTTCCATCGACGTTCTGTGCGATGGCGTAAAAAGTCGGCGGGCCAGCAGTGAAAATCCCGGGAGAGAACGGCCCCACCGTGACCTGCGCCGGCGCCGATACATTGCCATTCGAGTTGACCGTCACGCTGACAGTCTGAGTCGCGCCGGGCGGCACCAGTTCCCAGGGAACCTGTGCGTTAACTTGTGTACCGGCGACAAAGACCAGCGGTGCATTTATGGTCGTGTTGCCGTTGGCCCACTGAACCGTCACGCCGCCCAAATTCGTGGATAAAGGAATCGAATCAGCCTGCAAGAGCCCCGACGCCAAGTTGCTTCCAAAAATCGAAACTAATGAACCGACCGTTATGGGCTGGCCCGTGGCAAAGCTGGCGCCGTTCAAAACGCCGCCATTGGCAATGCTGGGTGGCTGCGCGAAGGCAACGCAGCTAATCGCCAAAAGGAGTAGAAACACTTGAATCCGCATAGTAGTCCTGAGTTCACTATAGGCCAGCCAGTGGATTGCTTCAATAACTTACACGTAAAAGTTTTGTGAAAACTTAAGGTTGCGGAGAGGCCGGCCCCCGCTGCAGCTTCCGCCACGTTTCCGAGACTTCCGGATCGCGCGCGTGGTCGAGATCGAACGCGATTTCAGCTTCGGCCAAGGCTTGCTGGTGAAGACCGGTTGATTCCAGCAATTGGGCGAGCACCCAGTGCGGCTTGAACCAGTTCGGCGCCCAGGCGATGGCGTTGCGCAACGCGCGTTCCACTCCTACCGGGTTGTTTTGCCCGGCCAGAAGCCGAGCGAGATTGTACCAGGCATTTTGATGATCCTCGGCGGTCTGAGTGGCGCGAATCGCAGCTTCCAAGGCCTGCTGGGCAGCTTGCACTCGCGTGGATAAAACCGGCGCGCGGGCCGCGAGTTGCGCCATGGCGCGAGAATAGTTGAGGTCGGCACCGGCGCCTGACGGTTCCCAGCGAAGCACGACCAGATATTCTCTGGCAGCCGCCGACGCATCGCCTGATTCGATTCTTCCGTTGGCGACGGCCAGGGCGCGGTCGGCCACCAACAAGCGGACCGCGAATGCGGCGAACAGCAGACTCGCGGCGACACCCACGGCAACACCCACGGGGACAAGCCAACGGCTGCTTCTTCTCTCGGGCATAACTTCGTTGGACCCCGACACCAACAGCGCGATCAGCAGATAAAAGTACAAAGCCGTCGGGACCACGAAAACCGCAAACTGCTGGCACGCCAGCGACGCCGCCAGGGCCGCGGCGAGCTCCGGCCGGGTACGCCGCCTGGCAGCCCAGATCGCCAGACCACAGAAACCTAGCAGCAGCACGAAGCCGGCGGCGCCACGCGTCGTAAGCGCATCGAGAAATATGTTGTGTGGCGACTCGTGATAGAAATCCGGATAGCTTCGCGCCAGGTCCGCCGATTCATACCTTGGAAATTCGGTCGCAAACGTCTCCGGTCCGAAGCCCAGCATAGGATGATGAAGCGCCATGCGCAGCGAGTCGCGCCACAATAGCAGGCGCGCTCCGCCCCACACATCTTCGGTCGCCCAATGCACCCGTGCTCGCAATTTAGTTCCCGCGGGAGATAAAACGAAAATGGCGCCACATGCTGCTACCGCGATAGCGATCATCCATGCGCGCGCTCGAATCCGCGGGCGGTTCAGGATCACGAGCACGATTGCGCCGGCCAGGAGGCCGAGCAGGGCCGAGCGTGTCCCGCCCAGCAAGATAGCGATGCTGCTCAGAATCGACACGCCCAGCGCCGACAGCCTTGCCCAGCGCGCCGGCTCCAATCGCGCCAGAGCTAACCCGAAGAATGTGACGATTACCAGCCAGGCAGCGAAGTAGTCGGCATGGCCGAGTGTGCCCGGTGGCCGGACGATCGTGAACGAACCTTCGCCGGCCTGATAGGCCGCGGCCGGCAGCCATGGGTCCCAACCGAAATACTGCGCGATTCCGTACAGGGCCGCTAATCCGCCGCTCGCGACCGACGCCCTGAGCAGCGCGCGAATATTTTTTTGGACCGCTGCCAGCCAAGCGGCCGCAAGCAGCACGAATAACAGGAGCCCGCTCTCGACGATGAATCCGTAGCGCCGCCAGTTGCCGCCGTTTAGCGAAAGCAGCGGATACGAGGAGAAAGCGGTAGCGATCGCACTCCCGAGCCACATCAGACCGATGAAGGAAGCAAACCAGCGGCCGGCCGGCGCCCGAAGCAGAACGTGAAGATTGGAAATGTTTGCGCTCGGATATAACAGAATTAGCGACAAACCGAATAGGAGGACCGCGATTTTCGGCGTAATATCAAAATAAGAGAGCAGACCCGGCGTTATCACCAAGGGCACCAGCGCCGCTACCAACGGCACAAGGAAGCGCATAACGATCAGACTAACCCAGGTCGCGTTGTGAGGTCACATGTATCAGACTTTTGATGCCTTCGAATACGTGGATTATGTGCGGCGCCGATGGCGAGTGATCGCGGCCGCCTGTGGCGTCGCGCTGTTCTTATCGCTGGGAGTCAGTCTGCTGCTTCCGAAACGGTATACGGCCACGGCCAGTATCGTCATCGAGCCTCCGGGCGGCAATGACGTACGGCTCTCCACCGCAGTCAGCCCCGTCTATCTCGAATCTCTTAAAACCTATGAGCGCTTCGCGTCCAGCGACACGTTATTCGCGCGGGCAGCCGAACGCTTTCATCTGCTCGGATCAGGGCAGTCCATCGAATCGCTCAAGCGGCGAGTTCTGAAGGTCTCGAAACTGCGTGACACGAAAATCCTGGAGATCAGCGCCACACTGGCTGACCCCAATACGGCCCAGAATCTGGCGCAGTATCTGGCCGATGAGACCGTGACCGCTAGCCGCGCGGAGAGCATGGTCTCTGATACGGACTTCGTAGCCAAGGCGCAGAAGCAGACCAACGAGGCGTATTTACGCCTCGAACAAGTTCAGAAGGAATCGGCCGATGCGGCTGTGAATGCCCCGATCGAGGCTCTCCAATCGGAAGTCGACGCGGCTGTGGAGTTACAAGGCAAAGTCCAGCAGCAACTCGTGGCCACCGAGGGCGATATTGCCGAATACCAGCAGCAGGCGCAGGCCGGCGGACAATTTGCGGGCGAGCAACTACAGGCGGCGCGCGCACGAGCTGCGCTGCTTCAAAAGCGCTCGGACGATTTGGCCCGCGACGTTCAACAAAAGGGTAAAACTCTCGCGAGCCGGGTCGCCCAGCGGGAACAACTGCAGACCGAGGCAAAACTGGCGCAATCGGCTTACGAAGGCCTTTCCAATCGTCTCCATGATCTGGAAGTCACAGCCGGATCGCATGCTGAACAGCTCCGTGTCATCGACCCGGGCATCGTTCCCCAGGGGCCCAGTTCTCCCAACATCCCGCTGAACGTCGCGGTGGCGCTGTTTCTGGCGCTGGCTTGCTCGATCGTTTACCTCAGCCTGGCGTTCGCGTATCGCCGCCAGCCGCCAGTTTTTGAGCCGGCCGTACACCGCGGAATGCGCGCATGATTCCGGCTGCGGGCACACGCGATGGGCGTGAGCTTTGGATCGGCCTCGCGCTTGGTTTGTACGCAACGGCGGTCGCGCTCACCCCCGGAATCGTTCCAAAGGCCGTATTTTGTGCGCCGCTTATCCTGATTCCACTCGCCTGGCGATTGCTAGCGACGTCCACCGCCTGGTTGGCACTGTTCTTCGCTTGCGCGCTGCTGGCCCCGCCGCTACCCATCCGGTTGGGCGATTCTGGACCGCACGTCGCGCTCCTGATTGCCGGCGCGGGCCTCTTCATCGGATTATTGCGACTCCCGGAGTGGCGTTTCCGGCCGGATCCATTAGCTGTGTCGCTCCTCGGGATCGCGTTCGTCTTCGCGTGCAGCCTGAGCATGGCAGCTCTCTATTCCGGGCCGGCGGTCGCGGCAGGAAGTCTGGCGCGCGTGCTGCTGTTCGGAATCTCGATCTACGTTTTCCTATATGTCCGCGACGGCCCTTTCCGGGCGCGGCCTGAACAGGAATTTCGAGCCCTGCGCTTCTTGTTCTGGGCGGGCGTCCTATCTGCTTTGTTCGCCTGCGTGGACTTTTACTTTCAGTTTCCAACTCCGGCCGGCTATGAGCAGCAGTTCATCTGGCTCGACACCGGAGTGTACCGCCGCGCGCAAGGCGTCTTCTATGAAGCCAGTACGCTCGGCAATCTGTGCGCGTTCTTCTTGGAAATGATCGCGGTTGCGATGTTCCGACCCCGCGCAGCGTTTACAACAATGTCAGCGCAGCCGCTTTCCCGGCTGGCGCTATTCTCCGGAGGCGCGGTCCTTGCAACCGCTCTGGTGTTGTCATTCTCGCGGGCATCGCTGGTGAACCTGGCGGTCGCCTTGGTGGTTCTTTTGTGGCTGCATCGCAAGCAAATCCGGTGGCGCCGCTTGGCGATGGGCGTGATATTCTTCGGCACGAGCGCCGGCGCGATTCTCCTGGCAGCCTTCCCCGCCTTCACTGGAATGGCGTGGCTGCGGCTCTTCAACGCGCTGCAGTACTTCTCCGAATCGCCCAACACGGTCCTTTCCGGACGCGTCGCGAGCTGGCAAACGTTACTGAGCTTCCTGGCTTCAAACCCCTGGCACGCTCTGCTGGGTGTGGGCTACAAGACACTTCCGTATTCGGACTTCATCGGCGCCACCGCCGTCGGCGACAACACCTATCTAACCCTCCTCGTAGAAACAGGCGTAGTTGGACTGGCGGCCGTTATCGCACTCAACGGCGCCATTCTTGTTTATGCCTATCGCGCGGCTCGGTCGGCCAGCCCACTGCGTTCCTTCTGCGGCACATGGATGGCCTGCTTCTGGACTGGGCAAGTGGTACAAATGTTCTCGGCCGATCTGCTCACCTATTGGCGAGTGCTTCCAGTCTACTTCTTCGTTCTCGCTCTGGCCGTTCGCGAGGAAGCGCAGCCCCAGCGCATTACATAACGGTTAACAATCGCTTGACTCGCCCTGCAAAGGGTGATATATTGCGGCAACGCTATCGTTAACGTCTTAATCAGGGTCGTGACGTTTCATCGGGGCTAGAGGTAAGTCGGTCAATAGCGCCGCCCACGTTGGCAGACCCTTGGCTTGAGGTGTGTTTTCGCGCCGGACGGTACGACTCGAGTTTGTGCAGTCATCGGCCATCTAACGGGAAAGGGAAAGGGATGAAGATGTTGTCAATTTCTAAAAGACTTATCTGGACTGCGGGGCTCGCACTCCTATGGACGTGTTTGGCTGGGCTGCCGCTGTTCAGTCAGGGCTTCTACGGCACCGTACGAGGGTTGGTAACCGATCCCAACGGAGGCGTTATCGGCGGCGCCAAAATTACGCTCATTAACGAAGGAACGTCCGAGCAACGCGTCTCGACTACCAGCGGCAGCGGCGAGTACAATTTTCCCGACGTTGTCCCTGGAACATATTCAGTGAACTGCGAGACGCCCGGATTTAAGAAATTCGAGCGGAAAGGCATTATCGTCGCCACACAGGCATCGGTCACGGCCGATGCGAAACTGGAGGTCGGTCAGGTGACTGAGAGCGTTCAGGTCACGGAAGTGACTCCCCTGATAGAGTCTTCCAATGCCTCCCAGGGTCAGGAGCTCGACAACCAGAAACTTAGCGACCTTCCGAATCTGGGCCGTAACCCGTTCATGATGTCCAAGCTGGCAAACAACATCGTTCAGGTAGGTCCTCCCGCCTACAATCGCATGGAAGATCAAAGCGGATCTTCGATGATCTCCATTGCCGGCGGCCCGGTTCGCGGTAACAACTACCTGCTGGATGGAGTTCCTATCACTGACTCCAACAATCGAGCCATCATCATCCCCACGCTGGAAACCGTGGAAGACGTGAAGATCCAAGCCAACACCTACGACGCCGAAATGGCGCGCACCGGCGGCGGGATGTTCAACACCCTGATGAAATCCGGCGGTAACACCTATCATGGCAGCGCGTATGGCCACATCCGCAGCACCAGTTGGGATGCCAATAACTTTTTCAGCAATGCGGCCGGTATTCCCATTGCTGAGCAGCCGAATAAGACCTGGGGCGCAAGCTTCGGCGGCAAGATCTGGATTCCTCACATTTACGACGGGAAGAACAAGACCTTCTTCTACCTGGGCGTTGAGCACTATGACGACCGGTCCTCGGACTCTTCCAATTTCAACCTGCCGACCTTAGCGGAGCGCGGCGGCGATTTTTCTCACTCCTTCGTGTCGGCGGGCGGACCCCTGATAAAGGTGATTAACCCGCAGACCGGAGCCCCATTCTCGGGCAACATTATTCCCTCCTCCATGATCACGCCTCAAGGCTTAGCTATCGCCGCCACATATCCGGTTCCGACCAGCACGCCATCCTTCTATGGCGCCAACGACTACGCATTATCTTCTTCCATCAAGGCTCGCGCCGTTCAGTATACGGCTAAACTCGACGAGGATTTCACTTCCTGGTGGCGAATGACCTTGAGCTATGCACGGTACTACTCGCTGGAGCCAGGCGACACCTGGTGGGGTGAGTCAACCCAATC
Source organism: Bryobacteraceae bacterium (assembly GCA_035484655.1). Classification (GTDB taxonomy): domain Bacteria; phylum Acidobacteriota; class Terriglobia; order Bryobacterales; family Bryobacteraceae; genus Palsa-89. The sequence goes on from DATHOT010000313.1 coordinate 13,742, forward strand.
CGGTTGGCGGCTCCTCCGACGCGTGGATGCGACTGCAGTGAATAGCATTTTCACCATCAATCCGACGACAGTTCTTACGATGCGGTACGGCTACAACCGATTCCCGAATTTCGATTACAACAGTTCGCAAGGATTTAATATCGCCAGTTTGGGGATGAACAATAATTTTGTGAACCCAGCCGCGGCCGAATTCCCCCAGGTCAACATGACCAGCCTTTACACGTTGGGCGACACCGGCGACTGGGATTACTACTCCGAGGCGTCCCATAATTTCTCTACCAGCGTCGACAAATCTCTGGGCCGTCATAGCCTTAAGTTTGGTTTCGACTATCGCCTGATCGCTACGTCGGGTTCGGGCCTCAATTGTTCAACAGGCTGCTACACTTTCAACACCAACTCCAGTTTGACCAATAGTGTCACCGGCATTGATTTGGGCGACCTGCTGCTTGGGCGACCCTTTGACCGTACGGCCGACAATGCCATAACATTGACTGACCTCATCCCTTATTACGGTTGGTACGTACAGGACAATTTCCGCTGGACCAGTAAGCTGACCATTAACATGGGGCTCCGATGGGAGCACGAGGGAGGCATTTACGAAGACCACAACGGGCTAATCACCGGTTTCAACACAACTGCAGCGAACCCGATTGCCTCGCAGGTGTCCGGCCTGAATGTGGTCGGCGTTGGACAATATGCAGGCGTCGGCGGAGCGCCTACGTCGGTTGGCAACTACCCCTTCTCAAAGTGGGGCCCGCGCGTCGGAGTTGCATATCAACTTAATAGTAAGACCGTGATCCGCGGTGGCTATGGCTTGTTCTGGGCTCCGCAGATTTACTTAGGTGGCCCACTAGGCACTCCCGGATATGCTAATACCACGGAGTACACCGGCAACTTCACAACCAACCAATTGGCAAATCCCTTCCCGAACGGGCTGCAAGCCCCGGTGGGCAACACGCTGGGCGGTCTGGCCCAAGTCGGTGGCCCTCTGAGCTTGGTTGATCCGAAGACAAGCGCGCCCCGGGTACACCAGTACTCCGTAGACGTGCAGCGCGAGTTGGGCGGCGGCGTGGCCTTGGAAGTCGGCTATGTTGGTTCCCATACCTCCGATCTCACATTGGGTATCGGAAGCCCGGGGGTCAACATCGACGCCCTGAACCCCAGTTACCTGAGCCAGGGAGCGACTGCCCTGAACGCATCGGTCCCGAACCCATTCGCAAACTCGGCTTATATCAACTCCATAGGAGGCACGTTGTCGGGTCCCACGATACAGGCCTTCCGTCTCCTGCTGCCTTACGCAGCCTACACTTCAGTAAAAGAAATATTCGGTACGCATACGGCGAGCGGAGCGTCCGCCGACCACGCAAACTATAACTCACTGGTTATTCACGCCACCAAGCGGTTCAGTCATGGCCTTGTGTTCCTGAGCAACTTCACATGGTCCAAGAATATGGATGCGAGTTTTGGAGGCGTCGGGAGCAATCTCAATGGGCAGCCGGTACAGGCTCCTCAGAATCCCTATACGTTCGCCGGCGAGTATAGCTACTCGACTGTGGACGCACCGTTCCGTTGGGCGACTTCGGTTTCGTATAACCTTCCGTTCGGTAAGGGCCAGCCCTTCGCAGGCAACGTTAATCGGGCAACGGACTATATCATTGGTGGTTGGGTCATCAACACTGTTTCCGTCTTTCAAAGCGGTTTCCCGCTCCAGATCATCCAGAATAACGCCAACTCGGCATACGGTTACGGCGAGCAGCGGCCGAACATGACCAGCACTTCGCCCGTGACCAGCGGCAGCCTCGAGCAGCGCCTCTACAACTACATCAACCCAGCTGCGTTTACCACGGCTGCGCCGGCGACGTTCGGCAACACTCCCCGTTCACTGGGGAACCTGCGCGGGCCCACCGAGGCGAATTGGGACATCTCCGTCTTCAAGAACTTCCCATTTGGCGAACGGGTGAAAGCTCAGTTCCGGGCCGAAGCGCTCAACGCTTTCAACACACCCTATTTCTATTCGCCGACGACGAACATAAACAGCGGCTCCTTCGGGCAAATCAACAGCCAAGCGAACTTCGCCCGGCAACTGCAGTTGGCGATTCGTATGACGTTCTAGAGCGAAGTGGCCTCAAAGCATCTTATCTTGGGCACGATCCTCGCGTTCGTGCCCAGTACCCTTCTCGTTGCTCACATCACCATCTGGCCGAAGGAATCGGCTCCCGGCGCGCGCGAACGATATACGATGCGCGTGCCAAATGAGAAGCAAGTCGCCACCGTTCGGATCGAAAGCGATTTCCCGGCTGAGTTGAACGTCTACGATTTCGAATTCAAGCCCGGCTGGAAGATCGATTTCAAGAAAGACGACAAGGGCAAGATCACCGGCGCCACCTGGACCGGCAAAATCGCCCCTTACGAATTCGTCGAGTTCGGCATGCTGGGTTTGAATCCCAAAGAGGGCGCCAGCCTCACTTGGAAGTTCGTTCAGTATTACGAGGACGGCATGAAAGAGGAGTTCACCGGTCCGGTGGGCTCCCGCTATCCCGCACCAGTCGTCGCTCTGAAGAAAATCGAGACCTCCACAAAGTAACAGGGCGCGCGGAGAGTGCTACAATCGCGTCCATGAAAAGTCTTGCTCTTGTTTTAACTCTCTCGGCTGGCGCTGCTCTGGCCGCGCCGGTGCAGGAGTTCTCCACCTCCGCCGGAACCCTCCGGATCACGCCCATCCAACACGCCAGCCTCATGATCCAGGGCGGTGGCAAGGTCCTGTACATCGATCCCGCGCAAGGCTCCTTCGATAAGCTGCCGCCTGCCGACTACATCCTCATCACCGACATTCACGGCGACCACATGGCGCCCGATATCGTCAGCAAACTGAAAAAGTCCGGCACCGGCACGGAAGTCGTCGCGCCACAGGCCGTTGCCCAGAAAGTGTTCGGCTCCAACGTCATTTCCTATGGCCAGATGAAGACGCTGGGACCCTTCACTGTGGAAGCCATCCCGGCCTACAACCTGACCCGCGGGCCTTCCGCCGGCAAGGTGTTTCACGATAAGGGCCGGGGCTGCGGTTACATCGTTACCTACGGCGGAAAGCGGTTTTACTTTTCGGGCGACACCGAAGGCACCCCCGAAATGAAGGCGCTCAAGAATATAGATGTCGCTTTCGTCTGCATGAATCTGCCCTACACCATGACGCCCGAAGAGGCAGCCGACGCGGTACGCGCATTCCACCCGGCGATTGTTTATCCCTATCACTACATGGGCTCCGATACCATGGCTTTCAAGAAGGCGCTGGACGGCTCCGGTATCGACGTGCGGCTGCTCGATTGGTACGGGAGCTAGAGGTTTCAAGTGAAAACGTTTTTGATGATTTTGGCTGTGACCGCAACAGCGGCGACCATACCGCGCATGCCCGACGGCAAACCCGATCTCAGCGGCATCTGGGACCACCCCTTCGTTATCGATATGAGCAAAGACGGACGCAACGACAATTGCGGCGCGCGCGTGAAGGGCTGCAGCCAGAAAGGGCCGGGCGCCGACCTGCCCATGACGCCCTGGGCAGAGGATTGGCTCAAGAAGTTCGACCCTACCAATTACGACGCGACCGGTCACTGCAATCCCATGGGCTATACGCGATCGATGAACGCCCCGGTTCCTACCCAGATTGTCCAGACTCCCCAGCAGATCGTGTTCCTGCACGAATCTATGTTTGCGTTTCACGTCGTCTATCTGGACGGACGCAAGCATCCGACGCCGGACGAAGCCGCGGAAACCACCTGGTATGGGCACTCGGTCGGCCATTGGGAAGGCGACACTATGGTGATCGACACAGTCGGCCCGTTCTTCGGCTCACCCAAGCAATTATTGGACACGCGCGGGCACGCGATGAGCGACGAACTGCACGTGGTGGAGCGCTTCCAGCGCCTGGACGCCACACACCTGGGATACGAGGTCACCATTGAAGATCAGAAAGCGTTCACCAAGCCTTGGAAAAATGTCAGAACCTGGGTACTGATGCCGCCGGATGAGGAGATTCTCGAATACGTCTGTACCGAGAACAACAAGGAAGTGGAAGAACATCATATTAAGTAGGCGCGATTACCCAGCGCATCGACAACATCACCAGCGCTGAAATAAGCGCGGGCACGGCCGCTGCGATAAATAACTGTTGGTTTGACCAATGCAGCGCCATCAGCTCGCCGGCCAGCACCGGCCCGACGATCGCGCCGATTCGTCCGATTCCCAGGCTCCAACCGATGCCGGTGGAACGCAGCGCGGTCGGATAGTAAGTGGCCGCCAGCGCGTTCACAGCCGCCTGGCCTCCGACGATGCCCATGCCGGCCAGAAAGACCACCGCGAACAACAGAGCCAGCGGCAAAGCCGGATATCCGATCATCGCGATGTTCACGCACGCGACTGCAAAGCCCGCCGCCAACACCGGAACAAATCCGAACCGCTCGATGAACCATCCCAGGCCCAGCGCCGCGATGGTGCCGCCCACCTGCACCGTAGTTCCAACCAGCACGGCCGTCGACGTCGAACGGCCGGCGTCTCTGATCACGGTGGGCAGCCAGCTCGACAAGAAATACAGATTCAGCAGATTCATGAAATTGACGATCCACAGCAATACTGTCCCCATAGCCCGGCCGTCACGGAATAAATGCAAGACAGGAACACCTTCAGGCTTTTGTTCCGCCACAACGTATTGAACCGTGACGTTGGGGACAGCGACACCTGGGTCCACTCTTTGTATCCACTTGTCAACTTTCCTGCGATCTTTGGCTCGCAGGACCAGAAACTGCAGCGACTCCGGCAGCCAGAAGAACATCGCCAATGCAATGATGAGCGGGATAATGGCCCCGAAATAGAAAACCGACCGCCAGCCGAAATTCGGAATCAACCAAGCGGAAATAAATCCACCGATCGCAGCACCCGCGGTAAAACCATTGCCGACGATGGTCATAACCGTGACCCGCATGGCACGCGAGCAGTATTCGCCGCACAGCGCCACTGCATTGGGCATGATGCCGCCCAGCCCCATCCCGGCGATGAACCGGATCGCGAGCATCTGGTGCGCCGAACCGGCTTGGGCTGTCACAAACGTCATGACTGAGAAGAAAAGCGTCATCCCGATCAGGACCGGGCGCCGGCCGACCTTATCCGCCAACATGCTGAACAGCAGGGATCCGATCAATACTCCCAGGAGTCCCGCGCCGAACACCGGACCCAATTCAGCATTGGGAATCTTCCATTCGCGAATGATCGCCGGAGCGACGTAGCCCATGGCCTGCACGTCGAAGCCATCCATGATCAGGCACAGCCCGCATAAAACGCAGATGCCCACCTGAAACGGCCCGAGCCTGCTGCGGTCGATTACTTCTGAGATGTTGAGCGAGGCCGGCGTTTCCATGATATGGCTGTGGGAGGCGAAACTTCGAATGGCAAGTTTCACAATACTACTAGTGCAATCGCAGGCCGGAGACCTGCGCCACTTATTGGTCCCGCAGCGCGGTCAGCGGATCAATGCGCGCCGAGCGGCGTGCCGGCAGGTAACAGGCGAGCAGGGTAAGAGCCGCGAGGAGTAGCGGCGCGCCAATCAGTAGCACCGGATCGTCGGCGCTGGAACCAAACACCTGCGCAAGCTCACTGGAAAAGGAAGAAAGAGCGCGTGAAATCAGAGCGGCGCATAGGAATCCTAGCGCTGATCCAATCACCACCAACGTGGCGCCTTCCTTCATCACCAGCCGCAACACTTGGCCGGTTTGCGCGCCTAACGCCATTCGGATCCCGATCTCTTTGTGTCGCCGCGCGACGGCGTAGGCGGTAACGCCGGCCAGGCCGATGGAAGCCAGAATCAGTCCAAAGAAGCCGATGCCTCCGTAAATCGTGGCGCTGATCCGGATGATCGAATTGAACTGATCCAAGCGTTCGTCTATGGTGCCAACGTTGAACACGGTAAGGGAGGGATCGAGCGCTGCAATTGCATTTCGCACATCGGAGATCGTGTCCAAATCCGCGCTTCCCCGAACGATGAGCGTAGCGCCCTGCTGCGCTGCGCCGGCGTGTGAAAACGCGGCGGCTGTGATGGGAACGAAAACGGTAGGAACCGGTTTCGCCATCATGAACCCGGACTTGATGTCGCGGACAACGCCGATGACGGTGTAGCTGTGTTGGTCGTCGCGGAGGCTGCGGCCTAACGGTCCACTGTCCCCGAAGAACTCACGCGCCGCCGTTTGATTCACCAGGGCGGGTATAGCGGACGATTTTGGCTGCTGCTGATCTATATCAATAAACTCGACATCCGTAAACTCGCGGCCGCGCACCAGCGGGATGCCCAACGTCGCGAAATATTTAATGCCGATGGGTTGCCGTATGGTATCCCGCAACACGTCACCGCGCGGATTGGGCGCCGAAAAGTGAACGTTGGGCAGGGCCATCATTTCCCCGAAGGGCGCGGCCTCCGCAAGCGTCACCGCACGCACCGCGGGGCGCCGGGACAAGCGCTCGGGGAGTTCCTTGTAGAGAGCTTCGGTCTGGCCTCGCGAGCGCCCGTCGTGTAGAGGATCGAGTTGAAAGAGTAAAAGGTTGGCGGTGTTGAAGCCCGGGTCTATGCGCGCTGTTTTTCCGAAACCCATCACGATAAAGCCCGTGATCAGCAGCAGCGTCAACGAACCCGCCACCTGATAGGCAACCAACAGATTCCGCAACCCGAAACGCCGGTAACCGCGCAGCGGGGTTACGGAGCCCTCCTTCAGTATCGTGACTACGTCGGTGCGCGTGATGTTAAGAGCGGGCGCCAGACCAAATGCGATTCCCGCGAGCACGGCCACCGCCAGCGCGACCAACAGCACGCTGAAGTCCGGCCGAAAACTGGCATCCAGGGGCATGGGAGTCGGGAATTTTTGGGCCCACACGACGCTCGCCAGCCAATAGGAAAATACGAATCCCGCCGCGCCGCCCGCCAGCGCCAGGATCACGCTTTCCGTCAGGAGCTGGCGCATCAGACGGAACCGGCCGGCCCCTATCGATAGACGAATCGCGATCTCCTTGCGGCGTTCGCTGCCGCGCGCCAGGAGAAGATTCGCCAGATTCGTGCAGGCCAGTGAGAGTATCAGTCCAAAGAGGACGCTTATAAACGTGAAGACCGCGATACGTTCGGCGCGAGGTATGGGCGCAAAGCCATTGACCGATAGAAGATGGATTTTACGGCTGTTGTGATCCGGATTGCGAGTGAGCTTCTCATCATCCAAGTGGCGTGTGATGACGTCCAGAGATGCCTCCACTGCCGGCGGCGTCAGGCCGTGACCCAGACGCATGACGACGTGAAACATGCCGACATCCCGCTGCCGCAGGGCGTCACCGGCCAGCTCGGGAGCAATCGATGAGCCGGAGGTGACCGGCACGAATAAGTCCGCTCGCGTCATTGGCCACAGTCCTAGAAAATCCTTCGGTGCAACGCCGAGGATAGTCGCTGGCTGGCCATTGACGCGCAGCGCACTGCCAATGGCGCCAGGATTGGAGCGCAAATGCGTCTGCCAGAAACGCTCGCTCACAACCACCACCGGGGGTGTGCCCGGCTTTTCCGTGTCCGCTCGGAACAGACGGCCGAGCACGGGTTTCATGCCCAAAACCGAGAAATATTCAGGTGATACCAGGTCGCCAAAAATACGCTCTGATTTGGCCGCTTTCAAACTATCAGCGGCGACGCCGAACGGCACTGGGTCAGTGAAAGCTGCGACCGGCATTTCCGGTTGGTCGCGGTAACGTTCGAAATAAGGATAAGGTACCAGCGTGTCGAGCGCCCGGAGCGTGCCAGGGTTGCTGACTCCCGCCGGCGGATGAAATATAACAGTCTTAAACTCGCTAAAGAACAGGCTGCACACTCCGATGCCGAGGCCGAGAGAGATTACTCCGACGGCTGTGAATCCAGGTGATTTCGCCAACATGCGCAGGGCATATCTCACGTCGCCGCGCAGTTCGGACAGATATTCGGCGGGCAGGCGCAACGCAATGTCCCCGAGTAAACGAACGAGTCCTCCAGCGCCGTGACGACGCCAGATCTCAGGAGCCGCATCCTCGCCCAGCCGCTCCAGATCCTCGCCGTACAGCACCTGGAACTCGTGTGGAAAGGATCGCGCCAGCGCGCGATAAAGCCGCAAGCAAAGCTCGATCGGGGTGGTCATTCGTAAGCCTCCTGCTGGCGCTTGAGCTGCCTGCGTTTGGCGCGCATCACGTTCACCAGCTCTTCCAAGCGCTGGCTTTCCAGATCAAGCACGCTCCGCCCCAGACTTGTCAGCTTGTAGTAGCGGCGCCGCGCGTCGTCCAGCTCAGCCGCCGGCCGCTCCTCCGACTCTTGAATCAGCCCGGCATCGATCAGCCGCGCGAGTGTGCCGTACAGCGTCGCAGGCCAAAGGTGGACCTTGCCGCCGGTCCGCTCCAGCACCTCCTGCATGATGCCGTAGCCGTGCTGCTCTTCGGCCGCCAGTGAAAGCAGGATGTGAAACCAGTTGGTCTTCAGGGGAAGGAACGCTTGGGGATCTTGTCTCGCCATCAGGTTATATATATATCATGTGATATATATATTGTCAAGTAGCATCGGAGCGTTCCATGGCACAAGCGATAATTGGAGGAATGTCCCTCTTCAGTATCTGCCAGTGGATACAGAATACGGAGTTCAGCACGTCCCTGCGTGAATCGACCTATATTTTCCCTATCATTGAGACTACGCACGTGCTGGCGCTGTCGCTCTCGGTGGGACTGCTGCTGGTATCCGATTTGCGCCTGATAGGGATCGTAATGCAGCGCCGGCCGGCGTCCGAAGTTTTCCGGCAGCTCGCGCCCTGGATGCTGGCCGGTTTCGTCATCATGTTTGCCTCCGGCGCTCTACTGTTCTGGTCACAAGCATTAAAGGCCTACAACAGCATCTTCTTTCGGATCAAAATCTGTCTTCTAATTCTGGCGGGAGTGAACGCGATCGTCTATCATCTGACTATTTATCGCCGCATGGACGAATGGGAGAACAAGCTGATCCCACCGTCCCAGGCGCGCTGGGCTGGCTGGCTCTCGCTCATCATCTGGGCGGGTGTCATCGCCGCCGGCAGGACCATGGCCTATACGCTGAACTAGCCGATGGCATCGCTCTTTCCATTTTTTCAATGGTGCGATAGCTCCTGGCTGGGAGCCACGATCCGGAATTCAGCATTCCTGTTTCCGGTCATCGAGATGTTTCATCTCTTCGCGCTCACAGTATTGCTGGGCACCACAATCGTTCTGAGCTTGCGCCTGTTCGGAGTGATGTTCCAAAACCAGCCGTTCAGCGAACTCGCGGGCAATCTCCAGCCTTGGAACTTGTGGAGTATGGCGGTGATGCTGGTCACCGGTAGCCTGCTGTTCTCATCGGAGGCGGTGAAATGCTATGGCAACGATTCGTTTCGCGCCAAGATGGTTTTCCTCTTCCTGGCGCTCCTCTTCCGGTTCACTCTTTATCCCAAGCTGACCGGGAGTTGGGGCAAGCTGGCGGGCGGACTGTCGCTGGCACTCTGGTTTTCAGTGGGACTGGCGGGACGGGCGATCGGATTTCTGGGATAGAGATTCAAGCGCCGGCCTGCTCGGCCCGATACGTCGGAAAGCCGGCATCGGCTTTCACTTCTTCCATCTGGCGGACGTGCCGTTCACAGTGCGCCGAAAGCAGCAGCAACCACTGATAGGCATCGAGCGGCCCCAGGATGGGGTGCGGGAAGAAATGACTGCGCAGGTCGGCCTGGGTCACCGCGCTGAACCTCACGCTGCGCTCGCGCGTGGCTTCGAACTGCCGCATCAGCTCTTCGAAGTCCGGCCAGCGGCCTTGCGGCATGAATATCGCCGGACCCTGAATGCGCTCTTCCCGCGCCGGCACTTTCTCCAGCACGATCTGCTCTTTTCCCCTAACCTCGTCCTTTCGCTCCGGCTCCGGCGGCGATTGCAAGACCTGCTGAATTTTACCCAGCACGAAGGTTTCGGCCACGGTGATGTGCTCGACGCAATCGGCGATCGACCAGCGATCCGGGGCGGGCCGGAAGCTGCGCTGCTCCTCCGACAAACCCTCCACCATCAAGACCAACCTTTCGCGGCTCAACGCCAGTTGCTCCACTACCAGCTCACGTTCCGTCGCTTCCACTCTTGGCCTCCACCATACGAACTCCCGCCATTCGATCCGCGGGATATTCGAGCACTAACGTACCGACCCGGTCGGTTTCGAGCTCGCGCAACTCCTCGTCGTCAGTTTCGATGAGGTATTTGCGTTGAGGCTTCAATCCTACCACCAATGTGGTGCCGCCTTCCACAGAAAAACGCATCGGACTTCTGCCCAGCAAAATACTCGCGTCACCAACGGCGATGGGTTTCGGATTGCTCCCGGCCGGCACAGACTGATTCAACACCGTGATCTTTCCATCCTGGAACAACTGCGCTTCCCCGGCATACAATCCGAACCACAGCGCCTCGTCTTCCCAGTTCGACCGCACAAACAAGGTTCCTGTATGGGCGTCGTGATAAACCACGGGAAGCTGAAAATAGCTGAGCCCGGGCTGATAGGGATTGGCCCACAGGAACTCGTACGGCGCTCCGAAGGTGCCCTGCATCATGAATCGATCCTGAATCAACCAGCCTTGCAGATATTGGTTTTCGAAAGCGTTGTTGTCGAAAGCCACCATGCTCAATCCAGCGGCGCGCGCCTGAGCAGCGCGGTCGACGTCGGGCTCGACTGATCCTTTGTAGACCGGAATGCGGTACTCGTTTTCCGGAGCCGCCAGGGGCGCCGGGTAATTGCCGAGAATCTGATATTTCGGAAGTTCCTTGAAGTATTCGGGCGCGTCTTCGCGAAGATCGATCTTGGTGCTGTCGCGAATGGCATGCATGAGTTCGAGCAGTGCATATAGCTCGTCATGCGGGATGACGGTGACTCCGCTGGCCAGCTTGGGCGCCAAGTCCGCCCGCCACCACTGAACGATGGTCTCGCGCAACGGGCCTTCTTCTGAATGCTGCTCGTCATCCGCTGTTGCAATAACGGCCAGAACGCGATCGCGCCGGGCCGCGGGACCAGCGGCCGGTGGCTGCTCGGTTAGCCGTCGAATTTTCGCCAGGAGAGCTTTCGACTGCGCGGCATTCATCGCCGCCCGGCACCAGTCGTAGACCAGCGCTAACTGCCGCAAGTCGGTGGCCGGCCCCAGCGCCCAATCGACGGCCCGCTGGCCGAAGGCCGTATCGCCCGTTACCGCAAAATACAGTCCCAAGGCGAAGCCCGGCTCCGGCATCTGCGCGGCGGCTCGCACCAATAGCGCGAACTGGTGCCAGCGCATCGAGTCGCGGTCCCGCTCCCGCCTGAGCAGGCGCAGCCGTTGCGCAGTCAGAAAGAGTCGAGGATGTTCGCTGTAGACCCGATATTCCTCGTCTGTTGCTTGGCCCGGCAAAGAGGGCGTCTGCGCCAGTAAACAACCTGCCAGTACAACACTTAAGAGTGCCAAACGCATGCGTATGAAAGCGTTCTCTATTGTGTCACACTGACACACCCCCGCAGCCCAGCGCCTCGGACAGAGCCTCCCGGAAGCTTGCAAAACACTGTAAATACTGAACAAAGCGATGGTGGCAGCCGTGCATTCCATTCACTGAATTGATGAAGTGACCTTTAAAACCTGCCCTCTGTTTGCGACGTGCGGGATGGGGTCTGGAGTAGGCTGGTGAACGGCGTGCTTGCGGGAACCGGTGCTTTGAGTTTTCAAACTACTCTTTATCCTGTTGGCAGGTTGCAACAGAGGGGTTTTTTTGGCCGCTTCTAGATTTGATGATCTCGCCTGGGATCGCGGTATCGGTTGCGTTTGGCGTTCATGGTGGAGGAAAGTAGGACGCGGGCCTCGCCTGAATCGGAACTGAAAGTGGGTATCCAGCCAGACGTGCAGACGCCAGATCCTGGCCCGATTGGGCAAACCGCACCGGAACCGGCGGCTTAGACAGTCCTCACCAGCCGGCTTCCCCGGTGCGGTTTTTCTTTGGAACACACTAACTGTAATACAAGAACCTTGAGATTTCAAGAATCTACCCGGCACAGTACGGCTGGTTTCTGCTTCCTGACTTCTGACTTCTGGCTCCTGTCTCCTGTATTCTGATCTTGCATGTCCAAGCTGGTAGTTACTTTTGGCGAAACCATGTTGCGCCTGGCTCCGCCGGGCTTCGAGCGGTTGCTTCAGTCCCCGCGTCTGTTGGCCACTTTTGGGGGCGGCGAGGCCAATGTGGCGGTGGCGTTGGCCGGGTTCGGTAATCCCGCGCGTTATGTCACGGTCCTTCCCCAAGCGAACCCGATCGCCGACACATTGGTG
>DATHOT010000314.1:0-18001 GCA_035484655.1 Bryobacteraceae bacterium
CCCATCCGTTTTCCTAAAACCAAAGACGCCGGCTCAGCCGGCTGGCGGATCAGAGCCGATTCCTCCACCAAGAGCTACGCCGTCGAGAAGTCGGAAGGACCGCGCTGGCAAAAAGTAGCCAGCTTCTTGGTGCACGCCGGAACCTGCAAACAATGAAACCCGATCCTATTGAGCTCGAACTATTCCGCCACCTGCTGGTCTCCATCGCCGAGGAGATGGGTGCGGTGCTGAGGAAGACGTCGTACTCGGCCAACATCAAAGAGCGCCGCGACTATTCCTGCGCAGTTTACGATGCCGAAGGCGAGACCGTCGCCATGGGTGATCACATGCCTGTGCATCTGGGCGCGATGCCCTTGTCGGTGCGTCACGCGACGCAGGCATTCGATTTGCAACCTGGCGACGTCGCAATCTTGAACGATCCGTTTCGCGGAGGAACGCACCTCCCCGACATCACCGCGGTTTCGGCGATTTTCGTCAGGGGCAGCCGTGCACCGGCTTTCTATGTTGCGAATCGCGCACATCACGCCGACGTCGGTGGAATGAGCCCGGGTTCGATGCCGCTGGCCCGCGAGATTTATCAGGAAGGCATTCGTATTCCACCGATTCTACTGGCGCGGCGCGGCAGATTCGATCGCCCACTGCTGGACCTGATTCTGGCCAATGTTCGCACCCCCGTGGAACGCGAAGGCGACTTGCTCGCCCAATGCATGGCTATCCGTCGCGGTGAACAGCGCCTTCACGACTTAGTCCACAAATACGGAATGACCACGGTTCGCCGCGACATGACGGCGCTCAAAGATTACAGTGAGCGCATGATGCGTTCGGCCATTCGGCGTTTGCCGCGCGGAAAATATCATTTCGAAGATGCGCTCGATAGCGACGGTATCACCGACCGTCCGGTGAAGGTCGCGGTCACGGTGACCATTCATGGCGACCGCGCAACCATCGATTTCACCGGCTCCGATCCCCAGACCGAAGGCTCGGTGAACGCCAATTATGCGGTAGCGGTTTCGGCAACTACCTATGTGTTCCGCTGCCTGGTGCGCGAGGACATCCCTTATACCGCGGGCGTGATGCGGCCTCTGGAAGTGGTAGCGCCCAATGGATCGGTGGTCAGCGCGAACCCGCCTTCCGCGATGGCCGCCGGCAATGTGGAGACGTCGCAACGCATCACCGACGTCGTACTGGGTGCTCTTTCCAAAGCCGCGCCCGCGCTCATTCCGGCCGCGAGTTCGGGCACCATGAATAACATTACGTTCGGCGGCAATGATCCCGTCCGCCACCAGCCATTCGCATATTACGAGACCATCGCGGGTGGCATGGGCGCTTCCGCTCTGTACGATGGTCCGAGCGCCACGCACACGCACATGACCAACAGTTGGAACACGCCGGTGGAAGCTTTCGAGCATCAGTATCCGCTGCGCATTCGTGGCTACCGCATTCGCTCGGGCTCCGGCGGTCGCGGCCGGCACCGCGGTGGCGATGGAGTCATTCGAGAATACGAATTTTTGACGCCCGCGCAGGTGACTATCCTTTCCGATCGCCGGTTGCGGGGGCCTTATGGACTGCATGGCGGAGAGTCCGGCACGCCCGGCAATAATCTTCTGTTTCGCGGCAAGCGCGTCACGACGATCCCAGGCAAGGCGAGATTTGAAGTGGCGCCCGGCGATGTTCTGCGCGTCGAATCTCCTGGCGGAGGCGGCTACGGCAAGCGGGACTGAAGTACGGCCGGTAACACCAGCGGCGCCGCAGCCGGTCATGCGCGTGGCGATGTCGCAAACCTGGCGGCGTTTGACTTTCTTGCATTGGCCTTACGAGCCCGCCCTGGTCCAGCCGCTTCTGCCGTCCGGTTTGGTGCTCGACACTTGCGATGGCGCAGCATGGATCGGGCTGGTTCTTTTTGAGATTTACAATCTCCGTGGGGTTCTTCATTTTCCAGAAACAAATGTGCGCACTTATGTCATTGGCCCGGATGAAAGCCGCGCGGTTTGGTTCTTCTCGCTCGATGCGGCTCGTTTGGCCGCGGTGCTCGGAGCGCGGGGAGCTTACCATTTGCCTTACTTTTGGGCGAAGATGCGCGTGGCTTCGGAAGAGGGGACGATTCACTATCGGAGCCGGCGCAAGCGGCCGGGCTTCCCACTGCGCAGGGCCAACCATTGGTCCACTATGCGCCGGAAATCGACGTGAAGATCGGTTTTGTCAGCGTCGCCTGATACTCTGGCAGTTTACACTGGAGTTTCATGGCCAAGTTCAAGCCCGCCGGTGGCAAGAAGGTGCCGGCGAAATCCGCGCGCAGCGCGATCCCGTGTCTGGTGATCGTGATCTTGGGAATCGCGATCATGTGTTTGCTGTTTTATTTTTCGCTGAAGGGCATCGATTCATGAGAACCGCAATCCGATGAGAATAGATAACCGGCGGCCCGATCAGATGCGTCCGGTCCGGATGACAACGAAATATTTGATGACCGCGGAAGGCTCCGCGCTGATTGAAGTCGGCAACACGCGCGTGTTGTGCGCCGCCTCCATTGAGGAAACGGTGCCAGCTTTCTTGCGAGGCAGCGGTCGCGGTTGGGTGACGGCTGAATATGCGATGCTTCCGCGCGCCACCGCCAGCCGCACACCGCGCGAAGTCACGAGAGGTCATCCATCCGGCCGTACGCAAGAGATCCAGCGGCTGATCGGCCGCTCCTTACGCTCTGTGGTCGACATGACGGCGCTGGGCGACCGCACTATCATCGTCGATTGCGATGTCCTGCAAGCCGACGGAGGAACTCGCACGGCCGCCATTACCGGCGCGTATGTGGCTCTGGTGCTCGCTCTCCAGCAACTGGTTCAATTCGGCGCATTGAAGGCGCTACCGGTTACGGATCACATGGCCGCTACCAGCGTTGGGATCGTGGGCGGAGTCCCGATGATCGATCTCTGCTACGACGAGGATTCGAAGGCTGAAGTCGACATGAACGTTGTGATGACCGGCTCTGGCCGCTTCGTCGAGCTGCAGGCAACCGCCGAAAAGACACCGTTCGACGATAGCCAAATGGGCCGGCTGGTCGAATTGGCGCGACACGGCGTTTTGGAACTGGTCGCAATTCAAAAGCAGGCGCTGGAGGCCTGAGTTGCGGCTGTACTGCGCTACAACAAATCCAGGGAAGCTGCGCGAATTTCAGTTGGCCCTGACGGATTCATTTGTAGTTGAGCCCCTTCCGGGCCTCGGCACTATCCCTACCTGCGAAGAGACCGGCGTGACCTTCGAAGACAACGCGGTTCAGAAAGCGCTCTACTACTCCAAACATTGTGATGGCTTTTTGTTCGTCGACGACTCGGGCCTGGAGGTGGATGCGTTAGCCGGCGCGCCCGGAGTTTATTCTGCGCGATATGCGGGCCCCGATGCCACCGGCGAGGCCAACAATCGTCTGCTACTCGATCGTATGCGCGGCGTTTCCGACCGCTCCGCTCGGTTCATCTGTGTCGTGGCGCTGGCAGAATCGGGCCGCCTCATCCGCACATTTCGCGGCGAAGTGGAAGGCCAACTAACCGAAGAGCCGCGCGGAGCGAATGGATTTGGTTACGACCCGCTGTTCTACTATCCGCCATTCGGCTGTACATTCGGCGAAGCCCCGCTGGCTCGAAAGATGGAGGTCAGTCATCGCTCGCGGGCGCTGCACTTGATGAGGGACTACCTTTTGACTTTAGGGAGATGACAAATCCGGCGCCGAAGATCAAGCACGCGTCCAGCATCAAGTTGAATAAATAAAGATGTTTTACGTTGTCCCACGCATCCCCCAACGCGGCCGTTAGAAATGCCGTTAAGCAGCAACCGCTCAACAGGCCTAAGAGCTCGATGTGGCGGCGCCGCGTGGGCAAGTAAGTCCAGAGTGCCACGGTAATTAAGGGAGACGCGAAAAGAAGGATGAGAATGAGCTTACCGATTCGTCGCAGAACTTGCTCATGGAAACCGCTCCACAAGGTAAACGCCGAGGCTCTTGCGCCTGGGGCGCGGCCCGCGGAACGCTCGAAATTCCCGCACCACTCCGGGCGCAGTGAAAAGGCGATCGGCAACAGGGTCTTCGCGCGGCGCCAGATTCGAGTCGGGTGCTGCAAGTAGAACCGAGCGATCGCGGCGTGGTTGATTCTATTTCCGATGAGCCCACTCGCGACCATTTGCTGAAATCCTGAACCTGGGCTCCACGCGCCGGTTCCGGAGTATTTCACCAAGTCAGGTTGCACGCCTAGCGCGTTCAAATCGGCCGATGGGTTCCTGGACTCCGGCAGAATCGCAAGAAACATCTGATTGTATGAATCCGCAAATCGCACGCCGGGTGGAATGGTAATTATGTTGATCAACATCGCGGCTCCGATAAGCACCGAGCCTAGAACCGCCAGTTGCCGTGCGGCCCGCTCTTTAGTCCACCACGCCAAGCGCATCGAGAATAGCGTCAGGAGCAGGCCCAGGGGCGCATTTTGAGCCTTGGCCAGGATCCAGAGAATCGCCCACAGAGACCAGAGCGCGAGTTGGCCTGCCGACACCCGCGGGGAATTGCAAATCGCGATGCTCTCGGCGGCCAGCAACAGGAAGAAGATGCACGAGGCCGGCTCGGCGTAGAACGAATTCCAGTACGCCGCATAGCCGACATCAGTCAGAACGATCAGGCCTACGACCCACAAGTACGGACTGACTCGATATTGCTTCGTCACCATAAGAAGCCGGGCGAAAGCAGCCAGAAATGCGAGCGCGTGTACAATGCCGATCACGACGATGTCCAACTTGCCATCGCGGGAAATGATTTTGTTCAACAGGATCGCGCACGCGACGAAGAGATACTCGGAGCTGGCCTGTTCCCAGCCGGGTCGGCGCGAGCTGGGGTCCGAAACATACTTGGGTGCGACGAAGGCGATCGTCGTGGATCTGTCCTCGGCATTGTAGCCAAACATTCCGAGGATCCGGGCAAAGTCCCCTTGATCTGCCAGTCCGACGATGGGAGGAATGAACAATTGCCAGGTGAGAATTACCGCCGCAGCCGCGACGACAATCCAAGCTAGTTTCCGCCGATCCATCTCTACGCATTATGCTCGGTCTTGGGGCCAGACAGTGTGAGATACTTCTTCGTATGTTTTGGCGATCGCTATTATTTTTCCTGCCCGCTCTTTTATTCGCTCAAGCAAACAGCGATTGGGGGCAACCCTTTCCGCCGCACCGCGTCATCGGCAACATCTACTACGTCGGCACTAAAGGGCTGGCGTCGTACCTGATCACGACGCCCGAGGGGAGCATCCTTATTAACAGCAGTCTCGAGAGCTCCGTGCCACTCATTCGCGCCAGCATCGAAAAGCTGGGGTTTCGTTTCCAGGATGTCAAGATCCTGCTCATCAGTCATGCGCACTTCGATCACTGCGCAGGTAGTTTCCAGGTCAAGGAACTGACCGGGGCCAAATATATGGTGATGCAGCAGGACGTCGCCGAAGTCGAAAGCGGCGGTAAGGATGATTTTCAATATGGCAAGACACCGGATACTCTCTTTAAAACAGTGAAGGTGGATCGAGTGCTGCATGATGGCGATCAAGTGAAACTCGGCGACGCTGTGTTAACAGCTCGACTGACTCCCGGGCATACCAAGGGTTGCACCACCTGGACGATGAAGGCGCGCGACGGCGGGAAAAGTTACGACGTGGTAGTCGTCGGCAGCCCGAACGTGAATGCCGGATATAAATTGGTGAACAATACGCTATATCCGCAGATCGCGGATGATTACGTGCGTATGTTCCGTGTTCTGAAATCACTCCCCTGCGATGTGTTTTTGGGCGCTCATGGAAACTACTATGGCCTGGAGGAAAAGTTCGCCCGGATGAGTCAGGGTGGGGCGAATCCCTTTATCGATCCGGATGGATATAAACGATACATCGCCGAGCGCGAAACGACATTCCGATCGGAATTGGAGAAACAGACGGCCGTTGCAAAATGAAAACGTGGATGTGGGCGCTGATCGCCGGTATCGTCGGGTTGCAAGGCGCCTTTGCGCAGGCCCGTGTAGCACTGATAAAGATGCCGTACGTGGGCGAGCGGAATGTGCCTGAGCTTTCCGGTGGGCCGGACTATCTGGAGCAAGGCGGTATTCAAAAGGTCCTGGAGGAACGTAGCTGCCAGACGAAATCAGTCTCGACTGTCGCGCTGACAACGGACGAAGAGAAGGCTTACGGCGCGTGGAACCGCCTTGCGCTGTCCAATGGGGATCTTGCAAAACTCGTGGCCGCGGAGAGGCGGGCCGGTTATCTGCCGATCGGGCTGCTCGCGAACTGCAGTTCGCTGGCCGGAATGCTCAGCGGACTTCAACACTCCGGTCCCGGCGGCGGGCCTCTGCGCGTGGGCTTGGTGTTCATCGACGCCCATGCCGATTTCAACACTCCGGAAACCACCTTGAGCGGCATGCTGGGCGGAATGCCCGTGGCCATTGCGGCCGGGATGGGACTCACGCGCATGCGGCTGAAGGCGGGTCTCGATCCTGCGCTCCCGGGCCGCCATATTGTTGAAGCCTGTGTGCGCGACACCGATCCTTTGGAGCAGGATCTACTGGACCGCTCCGAGATTCAACAGCTTTCCGTCGAAGACATCCAGCATCGCTCGGAGAATCTTCACCGCCAGATGCAGCGACTTTCCGAGATCACGGACGCGATCTACATTCACGTAGACATGGACGTGCTCGACCCGCGCGAAGTGCCCGGACATCCGCTGACTGTCGCGGGTGGGCCATCCAGTGCAGACTTAGCCGCTGCTTTGACCGAAATGTTCAAGTTCGAAAAAGCCGCCGCGCTCGGCGTAGCGTCAACGCCTTTTGGTGATCGCGACAAGACCGGAGTGTCGCGGCAAGCGGCCTACAATTTGATTCTCGGCGCGGTCAAAGGCGTACAGCAGCGCGGAGAAGCTGCCAAGAGAAAATAGAAGTCACCGGCTCAACCGCTTCCACCGGCAATAACCGATCATCGTCTTGCCATCGACAATCTTGCCGGACTCGATCGCTTGCTCGATTTCCTTGGCGGTGAACCAGCGTGTTTCGATACGCTCATCCTCCATCGGTTGCGCTCGGCCTTCCGTCAGGCCGGTCGCCAGAAAAATCGTCATCTTCTCGGCCACGTAGCCCGGGCTCGGATAGAACGTAACCAGCCTCTTCCAATGTTTGGCGCGATAACCGGTTTCTTCCACGAGTTCGCGCTTGGCCGCCTGGAGCGGAGTTTCGCCTTTGTCCAGCCGGCCGGCCGGCAGTTCCCACAAGTAGTCGCGCGCCGGGAGACGATACTGCCTGACCAGGAGAATGCGCTTGCGATCGTCGACGGCCATCATCACAGCCGAACCATTGTGATGCACGATCGCGCGCCGGATCTCGAAGCCGCTGGGGTCGACCACATGCTCCTCGGACACAGAAAACAGATCGTTCTTGTATTTTTTGATAGACGAGATGAGTTTCATGATTTTCGGATCGCGCCGGCGAACTGCTCAACCGGCAGCGCGTTCAATACATCACTAGCCTCCAGCCAGCCGCGCCGAGCGGTGATCACGCCGTACTGCATGTTCGGGCGGAGGTGCTTGGTCTGGTGCGAATCGGTGGAAATGGTAAACTTCGCGCCCAAACCTTTTGCTGTTCGAACCATGGAGCTGCTGAGATCGAGGCGTTCCGGGCTGCCGTTGATTTCCAGATACACGTTCCGCCGAGCGGCATCCGCGGCCACGCGTTCGAAATCGAAAGGAAACGAATCGCGATTGAGCAGCATCCGTCCAGTCGGATGACCCATCACGCGAATGTTCGGCGATTCCAGGGCGCGCATCAAACGATCGGTCATCTCGGCCGCTTCCAGATTCATGTGACTGTGGACGCTTCCGATGACGATGTCCAGTTCCGCCAGCGCGTCTTCGGCCAGATCCATCTCTCCATCGCGCCGGATATCGCACTCCAGGCCGGAGAATATCCGAATGCCGAGCCCCTTCTGATTCAACTCGCGAACGTGCTGAGCTAATGCGACCGCGCGTTTCTCGTCCAGGCCGTTGGCCATGGCCAGCGCCTTCGAGTGATCGGTGATCGCGATGTATTGGTAGCCCAGTGCGCGTGCGGCTTCGGCCATTTCTTCCAGCGTTGCGCGACCGTCGGTCTCGACGGTATGCATGTGCAGATCGCCGCGGATGTCTGAAAGCTCGATTAGTTTTGGTAGCCGGCCCTCCAGCGCCGCCTCGATCTCGCCGCAATTCTCGCGCAATTCGGGTGGAATCCAAGCGAGGCCAAGCTGCCCGTACACTTCTTCCTCGGTCTCACCGGCCACGCGCTCCTCATTTTCCAAGCGAAACAGGCCGTACTCATTCAACGTGAGGCCGAGCTTCAAAGCGCGGCTTCGCAGGACGATATTGTGTTCTTTGCTTCCGGTGAAATACTGCATGGCCGCGCCGTAGCTTTCATGCGGCAGAGCGCGCAGATCCACCTGCAGACCCTCGAGCCCATATTGGATGCTGGCCTTGTTCGGTCCTTTGCCAAGCACGGCATGCGCCTTAGGATGCGTGACGAAACGCTCCAGTGCATTCGCCGCCCCCGGACCGGTCGCGAGCAGATCCAGATCGCCGATAGTATCTTTCCCGCGCCGCAGGCTTCCCGCCGCTGCGATTTGCTCCAGACCGCCGCCTTCGGACAGATACGGAATTATCTCATCGGCCGTTCTCTTGCCGAAGCTCATTAGGAACCGGCCAGTCCGCTGGCGATACTGCGCGATTGACTTCAGAACCTTCTCTTCGAGTTTCGCGCCCATGCGCGGCAATTCTCGCAGCTTCTGCTCCTTGCAGATGCGCTCGAGATCGTCGATGGTCGCTACCTTATGATGCTCCCAGAGCACGGCGATGCCCTTGGGGCCGAGTCCCTGGATTCGCAGCAACTCGAGAACTGTCGGCGGAAACTGCTTCAACAGCAGGTCGCGTTTGTCGAAAGATCCACGCTTGCAGATCTCCTCTAACGCGCCCGCAATGCCTTTGCCGATACCTGGAATGTCTGTGACCTTGCGATTCGGATTCGAGAGTATGTCCTCGATTCGCTCCGGGTAGCCCTCAATCGCCGATGCCGCGTTCCGATAGCTGCGGATTCGGAAGCCGTCCTCGGCGGCGACCTCCATCAGGTCGGCCGTTTCCGCCAGCACGCGCGCGATTTCACGGTTTTCCATGCGTCCTGTTAGAAATTGCAGCCATCAGATGCGGCTCGACGTGCACCAAAACATCCGCCACCCAATCCAACTCTTCCTTAATCCGGATGCGTACCTGGGTCGCGATTTCGTGTGATTCATAGACGCTCATGGCAGGGTCGACTTCCAGATGCAAATCCACATGCCACTGCAAGCCAGTTTTGCGCGCGTAGCATTTCTCGATCCCCAGCGCTCCCGGAACGCTGAGTCCCACCTGCCGGATGCGGTCCATCGCCGCCGGATCGGGCATGGTGTCCATCAATTGCAGGGTCGTGTCGCGGACCACGCGCACACCCAAGAAAATCACGATGATTCCGACCGCTGCGCCCCCCAGGTGATCGGCGGATCCAAACTTCGCGGGATTGTAAAGCGTGAGTCCGAGCGCGGCCAAAGCAGTACTTCCTGAAAGTATGTCTACGGTGTCGTTCCAGGCATCGGCGAGCAGCGCGGAGCTGCGGATTTTTCGGCCGTAGCGCCGCTTCATCAAGCTCATTACGCTTTTCACGGCGATCGACGCGACCAGCGGCCAGACCGCATACGCAGCCGGCGCGTGTTGCACCTCTCGCACGCGCTCCAGCGATCGGAAGGAAATCAGCGATCCGCTGGCCGTCAACATCATCCCCACGATCAGCGCGCTTAGGATTTCCACGCGGCCGTGTCCATACGGATGTTCACGGTCGGGTGGTTTCGCTGCTAAAACCAGGCCAAACAGCGCCAGCCCGGATGCCAGCACATCGCCCGCCGACTCCAGGCCGTCCGAAACTACAGCGGTGGAGTTGGCGTGCAGGCCTACGATGATTTTGGCCGCCGAAAGCCCGGCGCTCGCGAGCATGCTGGTAACGGCGAGCGCTCGGCTGGCGCGCTCCGGATTCACCGCCGCCTCTTGTTGGTTTTCACCAGCTCGTAGCTCCCGCGTATGAGTTCGCCAATCTCTTTCCAATTTAATTTCGTTCTGGCGCGGAGCGAGACCCAGCCGTGTTGGCCGACGTAGGGCGTGCGGTAGAAGCGGGAGTCCTCGAGAAAAACGGGCTGCATATTCTTGCCGACTTTGACGCAGATCGACAATTCGCCCTTGTAAGTCTCGAGCACCGTAAACGTCTTGGTCCCCACTTGGAAAGTCGGATGACCGAAAGTCGTCGTTTCACTCGTTTTCGGGAGGGCCAGGCAAATCTCGCGCAGCTTCACCAGGATTGTTTTTTCGTCCATCGGCAATCAATACCAGCGTACTAAGGAGCGGGCGGCGGCGCACGCTCAATGTAGGATGCCATAGAACTTGTCAGCGCCAGTATTGATTCTGAACGGCTTTCCATTGCGCTTGCCAGAATTGGTGACTATTCGTGTCACCATTCTTGGCAAGATCCTACTCTTTTGTCACTGTTGTTGGCATAATCCTACTCGAGGGCGCTGGGCCGCCCACATTCCCCTTCGTAACCGGAGTGGCTCGTCGCGCAATTCGTTTCTGTTCAGCCGTTCAACTTTCCTCATATCCCGTACGCATATACGGCAACTCCGGCGAGCACGTTGCGTAAGCGTCGGGTCTGTTAGTTTAGCTAAATCGGTACGGGATTTGCGCGCAAGGCAAAGAGCCATGAACCCGCGATACTCAGTGCCACACCCAAATCCCAAACACAAACTGGTTTGAACCGGCTGGTTCCCCGGTCTGACGACTGAATTTGGCGGACCCACCGAATACACCGGAGTACACGTACCCAATGTAGGGAGCGAACTTGCGTGAAAACTGATAGCCGAGTCTCACCCCACCGTCGAGGTCTGACAGCCCGGTTCCAATCCCCCGTGCCGGATCTGCCTGACTATAGAAATTCATTTCGATTTGAGGTTGCAATATCAAGCGTTGAGTGAGGTACAAATTGTATAAGCCTTGGAGTCTTCCCGCCACGTGGCCTCCATCGCGAATATAAAGTGTTGGCTCCAAATCGAAGAAGTACGGAGCGAGTCCTTGCACACCGATCGCGGCCCATGTCCTAGTTGGACCGGAATCGCCGTCGACCCGCAGACCCGCCTGCCAGTCAAGGTAACGCGTGTGTGGAATCGGCCTGTCGTACAGAATCTCGTGGTCTCCATCGCTGGCAATCCCGTTTGTCACCGTTCCTTCGGATTTGATCCACAACTTGTTGAAGTCTGTTCCAATCCAGCCTTGGCCATCCCATCGAAAGCTGTTCGTCGGCCCATTCGTTCTGCCTTCCAGTTGCTCGAACATTATAAAATTGAGAACCTGGTTATCTTTCACTGGCTCGGGCCAATTCGATGTCGGGGGTGGCGCGTCGACCGGAGTCGCCGGAGCCTGTGCGCAAACCGGCATTGCTCCGAAGCCCGCCGCCAAAGCTCCCGCGAAGGCAAGCTCGAGAGCGAGGCGCGACATCACGACACCACTACGGCACGAAACATTCCCGCTTCCATGTGGTAGAGCAAATGACAGTGGAAAGCCCAGCGCCCGGATGTGTCTGCGCTGACGAGATAACTCACCCGCTCGGCAGGCTTCACGATGACGGTGTGCTTGTATGGAGAGAACTCACCGCTGCCATTTTCCAACTCGCTCCAAAGTCCGTGCAGATGAATCGGATGCTCCATCATCGTGTCGTTGATAAGAACGAACCGCACCCGCTCGCCGAGTTTCAGATGGATTGGCTCAGCCTCTGAAAACTTATACGCGTCGAACCCCCAGATGAATCGCTCCATATTGCCGGTGAGGTGAAGAATGATTTCGCGAGTCGGCGGTCGCCCGTCCACGCCTTTGTAGAGTGCGCGGAGGTCGGCATACGTCAGCACGCCGCGGCCATTTCCATTCAGCCCATCTCCCGGATCGTTCAGCCTTGGGGACGTGTTCATAGCAACACTGGCCCCTTCAGGGCCAATGTGCAAAGGCACCTCTCCTTGCATCGTCTGGGCCGGGGGAGACGCCATCCGAGAAGGCGGCGGTATCAGGCGCGTCGTGTGTGGCCCAGGCTGCGGAAACGGACTCTTGCCCGCCGATTGGTCGTTCAGTGGACCTCTGGGCTCGTCCACGTGCGCGTGACTCATTGTGGACATGCCACTATCCTTCGTCCCGCCCGTGTTCATATCCTTCATTCCGGGCATTTGATCAGAAGACATGCCGGCCCTCTTCATGGCCTTCATGTGAGCCATCCCGCCCATCCCCATATCAATCATCGTGCGCTGGGGGTATGGATCCATGGGCGGGATCTCTGCCGTCATGCCCATCCGCTGAGCCAGGGTACCGCGTGCATAACTACCCCGCGATTCCGGCTGCGCAAAGATCGTGTACGCCGTCTCTTCGTGCGGTTGAACGATGACATCGTAGGTCTCGGCGACGCCGAGTCGGATCTCATCCACCGTCACTGGCTGTACATAATTTCCGTCCGCCTGCACGACGGTCATAGGCAGACCGGGAATCCGGACGTCAAAGAGAGTCATGGCAGACCCGTTGATGAGACGAAGTCGAACACGCTCGCCCGGGTTGAATAATGCAGTCCAATTTGCGTCAGCCGGATTGCCGTTCATCAAGTAAGTGTAGGTGGCGTTGGTTACATCGGCGATGTCGCGCGGGCTCATGTTCATGCGTCCCCATGTCAGCCGATCCGCCACCGTGGAGCGCAACCCCTGACTTTTTGCGTCGTCGATAAACGTGCCGGCCGTACGCTTGTGGTAGTTGTAATAATCGCTTTGCTTCTTGAGGTTGTTGTAGATCGTATTGGGGTTCGTATCCGACCAGTCGGTCAGCAGCACGATGTAGTCGCGGTCGTATGCGATGGGATCTTTGTCCCGCGGCTCAATTATAAGAGCGCCGCTCAAACCTACCTGCTCCTGAAAGCCGCTGTGACTGTGGTACCAATACGTGCCGTTCTGCTGCACCGGAAACCGGTAAACGAATGTTTTTCCCGGTGGGATTCCAGCAAAACTCAACCCGGGCACGCCATCCATCAACGCAGGAACGCGAATACCATGCCAATGAATCGATGTGCCGTCCGAAAGGCGATTTGTCACGGCGATTGTCACTATCTCTCCCTCGCGCCATTTCAGTGTCGGACCCGGTAAACATCCATTTACTGCGATCACCTTCACGCGCCGCCCTGTGAAATTGCCTTGATGAGCCTCGATCGTCAAATCGAATTGATTGCCCGTCAGCACAGAAGGCGAGTGGGCAATCGTCTCGGCGCCGGCCTGGTTCAAGCTTTCTTCAACCAAGGCGCCCAAGCCTGCTAGTGCAACGCCTTGGACAAAGCGGCGCCGAGTCGGGGTCGAACTACTTCGCTCTTGATAAAACATCAGCACATCCGAGTGAAACCTCGGTTCTCGGTCGAACAACGTAAGATACTCGGAGATCCCTATGGCGTCTCAACATGTTTTGTACTGTCGTGCACGTAGCAATCGAATCGCGGCATGGTTCTTTGTGCGACAGTTAGCTCGCGCGCCCTGCCGTAAGGAGCAGTTGGGCTACTCGAGAGCACGTGGATAGCCAGAATCGTGTTGCACGTTGCATTCGGCCCTCGCGCGACCGGTTCAGGATTTGCGTGATCGCGACCACTCTCAGCTCATGAGGCTAGTACGACGTCTTCGTGCCATCGCGTAACGCACTCTGCGGAAATCATAGGACTAGTTTGACGACGGACTTCAGGAGGTGCATAGGCAGGCGGACTCCCAGCCTGTGCGAACCGATATACAAACCGGGCGTGGTGAGCAACGGCGGGTGAAACCTTCGGAGAGAATAGACAACCAGGACAATGCATCGACAGTGTGTCGGCCACGCGACAGAGATCGAACGACATTGCCTGCGCACTCGACGGGCTCGAATCGTTTAGGAGATCATGCGCTCTCCGCACTGCTGAGCGGCCTTTGAAAAGCCATTCGGTACCGAATCGGCTCTATCGTTCATCGCCGACGCCCCGGCGTCCGCCGCCCAGCGGGCTTTGTTCTGGCCGGCGATCCGGAAGTAATCCACTTTGACGGTTTGTCGAACGAGCCAAGCTGGCACACGCTGCCCGACGACGATCCGGAGCAGGTGATAGTGCGCGTCTCGTTCAGAGCGCGCGTGGCCCACCTTACCGAGGATCTTGCCACTTTTCGTGACAAGTTTAGTCACTTTCTTTGGCACGAATTGTCAACTATTCTGTCAACCTACACTCAAAGGTATTTTTCGCGCAAAATCCCCAGGTGATGCAGCTCATGCCCGGCGACGACGTACCCCAGCGCGCGAACCGTGATTGATGCATTGTTGGCAACCCCGAAACGCTGCTCCGCCTCGGGCTTCAAACCGCGAAAGAACAAGATCGTCGAGCGGCGGACATGCTCGAATTCAGCCACCAGCTCGCTCCACGGCCGGTCGTCAAAGTTGGCCTCGTTGACGTAAGGATCCTGGTCGAAACCCGACAGAGGCGTATGGTCGTTGCGGGCGAATCGCAGCGCCCTGTAGATGAAAATCCGCTCGCTATCGATCAGGTGGCCGAGGAGTTCCTTGATGCTCCACTTGCCGGACTCGTAGCGATGGAGCGACTTCGCCTCAGAGATTCGGCCCAGCGTGACTAACGAATCCGTGAGCTGATGATCCAAAATCTCGGTAAGATCATTGCCCTGGACGAGCGAGATGTATTTTTGATAGTAAGGTTGATATTCGGTTATCTCAGGCGGGCGCATCAATACCAATGTGGCACAGGTTTCTGTATCCGTGTTGTTTCACGATATAACCGCAAGCTTCGGATAGCTTGCCGCGCCTGCGACCTCCTACACTGATGAGGTGGCCAACCTTAACAGGGCATTTCGCGACAGCCTCGACGCAGCGTTTCAACATTCAGTTGATCATCTGGAAGGACTCGATCGCCGTTCGGTGGCAGCTACGGCGAACCTCGAGACGCTGCGCAATCGGCTCGGCAAGCCACTGGCCGACGATGGCCTTGAGCCGCAGCAAGTGATAACAGAATTGGTGGACGACGTCGCTGGTGGGATCATCGGCTCGGCCGGCGGACGCTATTTCGCGGGAGTGGTGGGTGGATCACTACCCGCGGCATTGGCGGCCGACTGGCTGGCTGCTGCGTGGGACCAGAACGCGGTGCTCTACGCCACTGGTCCGGCGGCAGCCATCGTGGAGGAGACTGCGGGAGCGTGGCTCAAAGATATCTTTGGGCTCCCGGCGGGGGCCGGTTTCGCCTTGGTGACCGGATGCCAGATGGCGCATGCGACCTGTCTCGCCGCGGCACGACACGCGATCCTCGTGAAACGCGGATGGGACGTGGAGCAGCGCGGCCTGTACGGCGCGCCGCCGATTCGTATTTTATCGGGCCAGGATCGGCATGGGTCGACTGCGCGCGCGATTCGTCTATTGGGACTCGGCCTCGAACAAATCGTCGACTTGCCAACCGATGCCGAGGGGCGTCTGCATGTTGGCTGTCTGGAAGAAGCGCTCGCGTCCGATCCTAATGCGCCCACCATCGTCCTGACGCAAGCCGGTGAAATCAACACTGGCGCATTCGATCAGTTCGAGATCATCGTTCCGATCGCTCACCGTTACGGCGCGTGGCTTCACGTGGATGGCGCGATCGGTCTGTGGGCGGCGGCGAGTCGGCGTTTCGCGCATCTGGTACGCGGCGTCGGGCAAGCCGACTCCTGGGCGACCGATGGTCACAAGTGGCTGAATGTCCCTTATGACTGTGGCTATGCGTTCGTTGTCGATGCCGAGGCGCAGCGCGCTTCGATGGCGCATCGCGCGCCTTATCTCAGGCATGCTGCCAATGCGCGCGATCAGATGGACTGGACCCCGGAATGGTCGCGCCGCGCGCGGGCGTTTCCTACTTACGCGGCGCTTCGCCAGTTGGGTCGCAAAGGGCTAGCTGGGTTGGTCGAGCGTTGTTCGAGGCACGCGCATTCGCTGGTCACGCGAATCGGTCGCCTGCCGGGAGCCGAGATGCTATGGGAGCCGATTATTAATCAAGGCCTGGTGCGCTTTCTCGACACAAAGCCGGGCGCCACGGATCCTGATCATGATCGCCGGACCGAAGAGGTGATCGAAGGGATTTGCGCCACCGGCGAAGCTGTTTTCGGAGGAACCACTTGGCGTGGAAAGCGGGCGATGCGCGTAAGCGTATGCAACTGGCAGATCTCGGACGAAGATGTCGAGCGCGTGGTTAAAGCCGTCGCGGAAGTAATGGGTGTGAGCGCAATCAGTCCGAAGATGTCAAACTAAGTCGGATGCGTTTCCTGGAATCTCTGATCCAAGATCTGCGTTACGCCGTGCGTGGGTTCGCTCGCAATCCGATGTTCACGCTGACCGCCGTCTTCGCGGCCGCGCTAGGCATCGGGGCCACGACAGCAGTCTTCAGCGTGGTGGATCGCATCCTTTTTCGCAGCCTGCCTTACCCCAACGAAGATCGCCTGGTATCGGTCGGCATGCTGACGCCACTCGACACCAGCGAATTCCTATTCGCGGGTGCCTATCTCGATTGGCGAAGGAATCAGGCGCCCTTCGAATCCATCACTTCGTTCACGGCCGGAGTCGCCGATTGCGATCTCACGGAGAGCAATCCAGCCCGGCTCGGCTGCGCCAGTGTGGAATCGAATTTCCTTCCCACGCTCGGATTTTCGCCATTCCTGGGGAGAAATTTCGATGAGCAGGAAGATCGCCCAAACGGCCGGAAAGTCGCGCTCATCTCGTACGCATTGTGGCAAAGCCGTTTCGCTCGCGATCCGAACATCGCCGGTAAAATTATCTCTATCGATGCGCAACCGGTCAGCATCATCGGCGTGCTGCCTCGGGATTTTGAGATCCCGACCCTGGCACGCGCCGACCTGCTTGTGCCGCAAGCGCTGAACGAAGGAGATCGGCAAAGCACCCGGGCGCTGCGGCTATTTGCCCGGCTGAAGCCCGGTGTTACTATCGCGCAGGCGCAAGCCGCGATGCAGCCGCTTTTCGATCGCACACTCGAATCTGTGCCGCCGGCCTTCCGCAAAGAAGTTCACTTGTTGATTCGCTCTTTGCGCGATCGTCAGGCACAGGATGCGCGGCTTGCTTCCTGGATACTCTTATTCGCCGTGAGCGTAGTATTCCTGATTGCGTGCGCAAACATCGCCAATCTTCTGCTGGCGCGGTCCACCAGCCGCGGCAAAGAAATGGCCGTGCGAGCCGCGCTCGGCGCTGGCCTTGGACGTCTGATTCGCCAGACACTTACGGAGACTACGCTTTTAGCCCTGATGGGGGGCGCGGCCGGCTGCGCGCTGGCCTGGGGGATGCTGCGCCTTTTTATCGGCATCGCGCCCAGTGGGATTCCGCGTTTGGACCAGGCTGCTCTCGATGCGCGTGTGTTGCTGTTTACGCTGGCTGGCTCGCTGATTTCCGGATTGGTATTCGGTCTCGCGCCTGCAATCCACACTCCCACGGCCGAATCGCTCGCCGGACCGCGGGCTACTGGCGTACGCCGTACATTGCTGCGCGAGATTCTGGTGGCCGCTCAGATCGCTGTCTCTGTGGTACTTCTGACTGGCGCAGGCATGTTGCTCCGAAGTTTGTGGAATCTTCAGAACGTACCACTCGGTTTATCGGCCGAACACGTTGTTACCGCCGACTTCATCCTGGGCAAGCAACGCTATTCGGCAGATGTCCAGCAGCTTCGGTTCTTCGATGATTTCGAGTCGCGCCTTGGCGCCATTCCAGGCGTTACCGCATTTACGATCAGCGATTCTTTGCCTCCGTATGGCGGCGTCCGTGCGAGGCCGTTCGCTGCGATTCAGGTGGAAGGCCGCCCGCCATTTCAAGAGGGCACTGGCGGCATGGTGGTGTGGAGGTACGTGACGCC
>DATHOT010000315.1:0-10590 GCA_035484655.1 Bryobacteraceae bacterium
TGCCTCCCTCGTCTCTCTCGATTAGCAAGACGCACTCCGGCAATTTCACCCAAGGACAGCAAAATGCGACTTACACGGTGACGGTGTCGAACGCCGCCAACGCGGGGCCGACTAGCGGAACGGTGACGGTGACAGAGGCGCTGCCGTCGGGACTGACGCTGGTTTCGATGGCTGGTTCCGGTTGGGCCTGCGGATCGATTACTTGCACCCGGAGCGATGCTCTGGCTGCTGGTACGAGTTATCCGGCGATCACTGTGACGGTCAACGTTGGCGCCAACGCGACTTCTCCACAGGTGAACCAGGTAATCGTATCCGGCGGAACATCAGCAACCGCAACCTCTAGCGACTCGACGATCATCGTGACTGCCGCAGCCCTGTCTCTCAGCCCGGGCACTCTGAAATTCGGTTATAGCGGGCAACAGATCACCGGTACGCAGACGGCCGCGCTGAGCTTCAACCCGTCGACGGCGATTGGCTGGACGGCTTCCTCGAATCAGCCGAACGTTACCGTCAGCCCGACCTCAGGCGCGGGCAATGCAGTGCTTCAGATAACAGCCGCGCCGGGCGCCAGCGGCGTGATCACAGTAACCGCTTCGGGTGCGGCCAACTCGCCGCAGCAGATCCAGGTGAGCGTTACAAGCGTCACGCCGGGCCTTCCCTATGGCGGTTTCGATACGCCCGCGAACAACACAACTGGCATCGCCGGCGCACTCCCGGTAACCGGCTGGGCGCTCGACAACATAGAAGCGGCCAACGTGGGCATCTGGCGCGAACCGGTAGTGGGCGAGACAGCGCAATCCAACGGGCTGGTGTTCATCGGCAACGCCATTTTTGTGGCTGGCGCGCGGCCGGACGTGCAGGCCACCTATCCCAACGCGCCGCTCAACTATCGCGCTGGCTGGGGTTATATGCTGCTGACGAATTTCCTACCCAACGCGAGTGGATCGGGCGCTTCGGGCAATGGGACGTACAAGCTGCACGCCATCATCACCAATGCGAGCGGGCAAACCTTGGATTTGGGCGCTCACGCGATCACTGTGGACAATGCGCACGCCTCCAAACCGTTTGGGACCATCGACACGCCGGGCCAAGGCGGCACGGTGTCCGGGAGCTCTTATGTGAATTTCGGTTGGGCGCTGACGCAGAATCCTTACGTTATCCCCACCAACGGCTCGACCATCACCGTGATCCTGGACGGCGTGCCGGTGGGCCATCCGACTTACAATCAGTACCGCAGCGACATCGCGAATCTGTTCCCCGGCTTGGCGAACAGCAATGGCGCGGTGGGTTTCTTCTACATCGACACCACCACGCTGGCCAATGGAGTTCACACCATCAGTTGGAATGTATTCGACACCGCGGGGCGCGGCGATGGGATCGGGAGTCGCTATTTCACGGTCGCAAATACGGGATCTGGAAATGCGCCGGCGACGGACCAGTCGATCGAGCCAGCTCAAATCACATCCGACGCCTATTCCATTTCCATCGAACAACTGGATCGGATCGAGTTGCCGGTGGGCGCGACGAATGGCTATCTGCTCTTGCAGGACGAGCGCCGTCCTCTACCAGTTGGTTCCACGCTGAAAGGCGGGCGATTCTACTGGCAGGCCGGGCCTGGATTCCTGGGCGACTTCGACCTGCTGTTCACACGGGCCGACTTATCGATCATCCGGGTGCGCGTCAATATCAAGCCGAAGTCTTACGCGGCTCGGAAATGGCGCTAGGCAGTTACAACCTGGAGATTTCGTCCAGCATATTGGCGAGCGCCTTGCGGAACTCCGCCGGCGTATACACATCGAACAGATGAGGCTGCAGCGGCTTCAGCGTGCGCGCGAGTGAATCGTCCGGTTCCAGCAGCGGACCGCGACCGGGCTGGGACATTGGGCTTCTACGTCCGCGTCTTTGGTCCTGTTCGAATGGGTTGAGAGGTATCCTCTCCGGCAGCGAATGATAGCGAAAATAGAAGACTTGAGCATTCGGTTTTCCAGCGAGTTCGATCGGATGCAGATCCTCACCGGAGGGGAACGCCATGGGCCCGCTGAGTATGATCAGGATGGGCAATGGGTCACTCTCTATTCGACGGCTAACTTGAGCGACAAAGAATTGCGCATTTTGGCGGCGATTCTCGAGCTCATGAATGTCGATTTTATTGGGACCCGCCTGCGTAAGAGCTGGTCCGAGCTTCGACCAATCCAGTTCGTGTACGGCATTCTGCTGAAAGATCACATGCTGAGTGGTGAGGTCGAGCGAAGCTACGTTCAAGGTCCCATTCCGAACGTTCATATTGGAGAGCACCTTCAAGGCCGGTATCAGACTAGTCAAGCTCCGATTGCTAATTTGTTCAGTTCGGGCAGGCTCGC
This sequence comes from Bryobacteraceae bacterium, assembly GCA_035484655.1. Taxonomy (GTDB): domain Bacteria; phylum Acidobacteriota; class Terriglobia; order Bryobacterales; family Bryobacteraceae; genus Palsa-89. Next base: position 2,361 of record DATHOT010000315.1, read on the forward strand.
CGGCCGAGACGGGTGATGCGTTCACTAAAATCTCAACCCGCACCGGACGGCGCGTTTCGAGCGGCAGATTCAGCCGGCCGGTAATGTTCGGCAAGAATAGATCGTCAGGCGACTGGGCGGCTTTCAGAATTTCGACTGGAGGCAGATCTCGCAAGGCACCGGCCAAGGGGTCGTTCTTGAGCGGGTTTACATGCAACGGGAGTCGCATGGCGCTGTGCTCTCCGGTGGCCGTGGCGAAAATTGCCAGCGAGATACGATAATCACCGGGCGTTACAAAGGCCGCCGGCATGTAGGAGACGTTCGACTTGCCGATGTCGTCCTTGACAAGCTGGAGATCAATGGCTTCGTGCGTCTGGTAGACCCGGTTGTCACTGTCGCTGAATTGCACCAACGTCACCAGATAGCCCTTGCCGCGCCGCCGCGCGAGCTCGTTTCCATCCACCTGGATATCGATTTTCGCCTGCAGGCGCTGATGATTCGAGAGCTCAACCGGCAAAACGCGCGCAGTCCAGCGGATGTACGCCTGATCGCCTTGGTCGACCCAACTGTCAAACGGAATAGTCTTGAAAGCGGGATCGAGAGAGCCGCTTTGGGCTAAAATCGCCTCGCTGCCGCCGATGAGACAGAGGGCCACGGTGAGCCGGAGAAATCGGTGCATAGCCGTTCGACGTATGTCGCTCAGATCACCGTTTCAGTGACATGCGCTAAAGGGCGCTTTTCAGGCGCCCTCTCGTTCGATACGCGTCTTCAGGTCCCTTTCTTCGCGGTCAGTTCCTTGTAAACGACCTCGGTGAAACTGGCAAAATTTGGGCCACGACCGCCACCCGGTGCGGTCGGCGGAGGAGGCGGATCCACGGCGGCTTTGATTTCATCGAGAGACTTTCCCTGGGCGACCAGGTCTTTGATCTTGGCCCGCTTGGCTTGCGTGTCGGCCAGCCGCTTCTGAATATCGGCTTTGGTCTGCACGTCGCCGTGTCCCGGCACGAACGTGTCCGCGTTGAGAGCGGCAATTCCCTTGGTGGTGGTGATCCAACCTTCAGACGACCCGTTCTTTTCCAGATGGATCAAGGGGTCGGGACGCTGGGTGGCGATAATGTCTCCGGTGAACACGATCTTCTCACTAGGCAGGTAGACCACCAGATCGCCGCTGGTATGCGCCGGCACCCAATGCAACACTTCCAGTTTCACGCCGTCGATTTTGAGACTCTCTTTGTTCTTGGAGACGACCTGGGTCGGAAGATGATCCTTGGGAGGCGCGCCTCGTCCACCGGCAGCGAGTGCCGCTTCCTGCTCCTTCTTGTTGTTCTCGTGGGCGATGACGGTGATGCCGGCGGGGAAGGAAGCCAGCCCATTGACATGATCGCCGTCGCTATGTGTGAGGATGACAGTGGTGACCGGCTTGGGCGTGATTTTCGCGATATCATCCAACAGTTCTTTTCCGCCCGGAGCGGTAGTCTTAGCGTCGACAACGATCACGCCTTTGTCGCCGACGATGACGCCGCTGTTTCCGCCACCGCCCTCGACCCAATAAACATTGGGCTTCAACTGATGGACCATGAATGGCGCCGCAGGCGGAGCTTGTGCGGCAGCCAACGCGGCGAGAGCGGTCAGGCTCGCGGCTCGAAACGCGAAGGAAAAACCCTTTCGATAATGCATATGTGGCATTCTCCTTTTAAAGACGACTCTATCACGAGCAGCGGATGGCCAGCGAAATAGAGAATCGTGTCAACCTAGGAGCAGGAGCCTCCTCGAATGAATATGGGCCGATATTTAGCTATCGTGGCGCTGGCAGTCCTGGCCGCTTGCAGCCAGCCTCAAAAGACGCGCGAGGTAACGAACGTGAGCCGCGCCACGCTGGACAATGGACTGCGCGTAGTAGTAGTGCGCGATGCCTTAGCTCCGGTAGTGACGGTTGAGGAGAATTATCTGGCTGGCGGGGATGAGACTCCAGCAGGGTTTCCGGGAATGGCGCATGCCCAGGAACACATGGCGTTTCGTGGATGTGCGAACGTGACCGGCGACCAGATTGCGGCCATCAACGCCCAACTGGGCGGATTTACCAACGCCGATACGCAGCAGAACATCACCCAATATTTCAATACCGTCCCAGCCGAGTATATGGATCTGGTGCTACGCATCGATGCGGCCTGCATGCAGGACGTTCAGGATAGCCAGGAGGAATGGGATAAAGAGCGAGGGGCGATCGAGCAGGAGGTGGCGCGCGATCTTTCGAATCCCACGTACAAATTCGTTACCCGTTTGAACGAAGACCTGTTCGCAGGCACTCCCTACGCGCACGATGCGCTCGGCACGCAGAAATCGTTCGACGCAACCACGGGCGCAATGCTCAAGGATTTCTACCAGAAGTGGTACGCGCCCAACAACGCCATCCTGGTGATTACAGGCAACGTCGATCCCGACGCGACGATCAAAAGGGTCAAAGAGCTTTATGGGCCGATTCCGAAGCGTCCACTTCCGCCGCGGCCGGATGTGAAATTGCAGCCGGTGAAGGCGGAGTCTTTCACCATGGAGAGCGATCTGCCTTACCAGCTTGCGTTCCTCTCGTATAGGACTCCCGGCAGCGACAGCCCGGACTATGCCGCGTTGCGCGTGTTGAGCGACGCCCTGGCAAGCGAGCGGGCGGATCTGTACAGCCTGGTGACAAAAGGCGACGCGCTGGCGACGGCTTTCGAACTCGCGGAAACATATCCGCTCGCGAGTGTTACATTCGCGGCAGCGGCCATTCCATCGGGCGCGGATGCATCCGCCATTACCGCGAAGTTGAAAGAAGTGGTGGCCGGTTACCTCGCCAAAGGTTTGCCGTCGGATCTGGTGGAGGCAGCCAAGCGCAAGCTGGTGGCGTCGGCGGAATTTGAGCGGAACTCGATTCCCGGGCTGGCGGCAAACTGGTCGGAGGCGCTGGCCGGGCAAGGACGCAATTCTCCGGATGAAAACGTCGAAGCCATACAGAAAGTGACGACGGACGATGTGAATCGCGTCGCGCGGGCATATCTTCTGACCCAGAATGCGGTGGTGGCGGTCCTGGCGCCTGCCCCATCCGGCAATCCTGTGGCATCCAGCGGATTTGGCGGGGCCGAGCAGCTTACCTCCGCGCCGTCGAAGCCCGTGAAATTGCCGGACTGGGCCGAAGCTGCGCTGAAATCCCTGTCGGTTCCGAAAGCGAATGTGCATCCGGCGGATGTTACGCTGGCCAATGGAATCCGGCTGATTGTTCAGACCGAGACGATCAGTCCGACGATCACCGTGGTGGGCGATATCCGCCGCGAGGAGAAGTTGGAGACTCCGCCCGGCAAAGATGGCGTTGCGGACATTCTCGAGCAATTGTTCTCCTATGGAACAACCCATCTGGACCGCCTCGCGTTTCAGAAAGCTTTGGACGACATCGGAGCGAGCGAGTCCGCGGGCGGGGGATTCGGTGTTCGCGTGCTCAAGCAGTACTTCGACCGGGGAGTGCAACTCCTGGCGGACAACGAATTGAACCCGGCGCTTCCAATAGACGCGTTTCAGGTGGTCAAGCAGCAGACCGGCCAGTTTGCCGAAGGGAACCTGAAGAGTCCCGAGCATCGGACGCTGCTCGCGCTCCAAGCTGCCCTGCTGCCCAAAGGCGACCCCGCATTGCGCGATGTAACGCCACAGACCGTTTCTACGGTAACGCTAGACGATGTCAAGGCGTACTATACGAAGGCCTATCGCCCCGACCTCACAACCCTCGTGGTCATCGGCGACATTACGCTCGAGGAAGCGAAGGCAGGAGTCGAAAAATATTTCGCGGCGTGGAAAAGCGAAGGGTCGAAGCCGGACGTGACTTTGCCTCCTGTGCCTTCCAATGGGCCGGCGGCCGTAAATGTTCCGGACCCCGGCCGCATTCAGGATGACGTCACGCTAGCCGAAGAAGTACAGCTCAACCGCTTCAATCCGGATTACTACGCGATGCAGCTCGGCAATCACGTCCTGGGCGGCGGCTTTTATGCGACGCGGCTGTATCATGATCTGCGGCAAGTGGCCGGGTTGGTTTACAACGTCGATGATTCATTGACGGCCGACAAGACCCGCGCGATTTATACGGTGACATACGCATCTGATCCCGCCAACGTGTCTAAAGCCCGAGCCATGATTCAACGGGATCTGATCGCAATGCAAAAAGAAAACGCGACGCCAGAGGAACTGCAGCAGGCCAAAGCGCTTCTGTTGCGGCAGATTCCGCTGTCGGAATCGAGCTACGATGCCATCGCCGGAGCGCTGGTGCGGCGAGCGCAAATAGATCTGCCGCTGGACGAACAAATCCGCGCGGGGCAGCGTTACTTCGATTTGACCGGGGATCAAGTGCGGGCGGCATTCGCCAAGTGGATCCGGCCCGGCGATTTTGTACAAGTGGTGCGTGGTCCCGCGCCGCACTGAGCGCCGGTGGCCATGCAAAGTTCACTTCGTCAGGCTGGAGCAATGGTAGACCTGACGGCGATTGCTATTGACTAAAGCGATTTTCCCTTGGACCACCAGTTCGACGCTAGGGTCATCTGAGGCGTATCTGCAAATCTCGCGCGCCACATTCTTGTAGATCCTGATCTCGGGATAAGAGGGAACGTTCAATTCGCCGACCGACCAGTCGAAAATATCCAATTCATTCCGGTTCGGCCCATCCTCCGTCACGTAGTCCTCGATTTTGTCGGGCAGCCGGTCGAAAACCGCGTCGCTCAAATAAACCACTCCTGAATTTCTGTTCCCCGAATAAAGCGCCGAGGAAAGATAATGATCCCAGAGGTTGAAGAAATCGAGGATTGGCATCAAGGCAAATAGGACCAGTACGATTTTCTGAAACGCGAATTCCCTGCCCCAGATAATGTCCCGAGGCGCCGGCTGTTCTGTGCGCCCGGAGAAGAGAATCAGTAGGAACGCAATCATTGCCAGATTCCAAGGCCATACAACGACGTTGACACCACGGCCCAGCGGACCAATCATGACCAGAATGAAAACGTGCATAGCGATGGCGGCCAAAACCGCGAAAGGACGGAAACGTTTGATGAGCAGTCCGGCACCCAAAGCGCACTCGACCAACGGGGCGAGGAACGGCAGATAGCGGACTAGCCACGGTCCGACCCCTGGCACACCTCCAACGATAGGTTTCACCAGAAAAGGGAATGTATCGCCAATGAAAATCGGGTTCAGCTTTGCCAATCCACTCCAGACGTAGGTCGCGGCAATGATGAGGCAGCAGGTGTTGAGCGCAGCCGTCGGACGGCCGGGGCCGGCCAGAGCGATGGCCAGCAGCATGAGCGCGTACTGGTAGAACCAGGGTTGCAATCGCGACTGATCCTGCAGGATCACCAGCACCAGCAGGGCGAACACAGCGATCAGGATTTCCCGGCGAGGCACAATCGCGGCCGCAATTAATAAAGCAGTCAGCGTGAAAAACAGAAGATAGTCGCCGGGAGAAGGGAGCGGTCTGATGAAAGACCATACCGGCGTCAGCGGGTAGAAGCGCGAACTCAGCCAGAGCTTAGGCGACAGCGCGAATCCAGCGAGCATGCCTGAGATCACGCTGATCCGCAGCAATGCGATTTTCACTTTTGGCCTGAGGAGGCAAACTCCTTTGAATAGGCCACCACCTTCTTGGAATCCGCACCCGGGTCCACTATTACTCCGAAAAATGGAATCATCATCTCTTCCCAGGTTTGGTCGCCCCAAAAGACTTCACGATTCGGATTAGGGTTGAAGCGGTTGTTCACAGAATTGTCGAAGTGAGCTTCAACCTGTAGACGCGTGCCTTTCGGCACCAGGATCGGCTTTTCCAGGTCGTAACCGAACTGCCAGTCAAAATCGTACTTCACGCTCAGCACTATCTGCGATTCGCCGTTGGGATAAACCAGGCGGTAGGTCATATCCTTCCCTCGAAGATGCATATGGGGCAGGAACCAGACCAATTCGGCATCTTGTTTGAACACCACCTCGGTGCTGGTCTCCCAGTTCGGATCACCGGGTGGAATATGGAAGTGCTCAGCATCTCGGAACGCGGTCGGGATGACGGTGAGAAATCGGCGCGCGGGTTTCTCCTTTGCCAGAGTGAATCCGACTTTGGTCTGATCAGTGGTCGCAGTACCGTTGGGAGTGTAATGCACCTGGATCACGAAGTCGGAACCGGCCGGGATTAACTTCGCGCCTCCGTGCAGACCATAATTCGCGGGCGCGGTGCCTGGAACGTAAACCGCTTCGATGCCGCGCAGGGGACGCAGACGATCGTCTTTCTGGACCTTCTCGATCGCGATTCCTTCCCCATCGCGCTCCTTCGACTCCGGTGTCGGGACGCCATACTTCACTCCGGCTTTGTGAGGCACGACAAGGAGGTCGGCATGATGCACCACCGAACGATTTCCTGGCAGGATTTCGATGGCGGTGACCCAGGTATCCTTCATGAAGCAATTCGGGACGGTGACCTCGGTCAATTCGAGCACTCCCTTGGCGGGGACCGGGAATGGCTCAGGCATCGACACGACCACGTCCGGATGAGAGGTCCATCCATCCAACCAAGAGACCGGAGCTGGCTTGTCGCGCGCGTCTCCTTCGAGAGCGCCGCCGTCGACCCAGGCGGCAAGAGTGTTGATCTCGCCCTGCGTTAATGTCGGATTATTCAGAAACCGGCCGTAGCGCGAATCCGCCGACCAGGGCGGCATTTTCTTGCTGAGGACTGCTTCCTTAATGGCCTTGGCCCACGGCCGCGCGCTTTGATAACTCAGAAACGACATCGGCGCGACTTGTCCCGGCCGATGACAGCCCTGACAGCTTTTCTGCAGGACCGGAAGAACGTCGCGATTGAACGTGGCGGCGGACGGGACCTCGGTAGCCAGGGCGGCCGCGCTAATCGTAAAAGCGGCGATCAAAATCCGCAAGATTCATTGTACGCTTGGTCTGATATGCTGAGACGGCGTTCAGTTTAGAGGGAGGTCAACTATGAATCCCATTTCCACGCGTCGAAACTGGCTGGCATCGGTGGGCTCTGCTGCGCTGGTATCCCGATCGGCCGCCCAAGCCGCGCCCACGCCGGGCAAAACCATGCAAGGCGCGTTCATCATCCTGTCCACGCCCTACACTGCCTCGAAGGCGATCGACTGGGAGGACCTCGCGGGCGAAGTCGATTTCCTGGACCGTGCGGGTGTGCAAGGCCTGGTCTGGCCGCAGCTCTCCAGTGAGTTATTGCAGCTCACCAAAGATGAGCGGCTGCGCGGCATGCAGGTTCTGACCAAGGCCGCCAAAGGAAAAAAGCCGGTACTGGTGTTGGGAGTCCAAGGCGACGACACCGGCGAGATGCTCGAGTACGCTTCGCAGGCCGAAGGCCTCGCGCCGGACGCCATGATTGCGATCCCACCCAAGAAAGCCGCATCTCTCGAAGACTATCGCGAATACTTCCGCGCCCTCTGCAAGCTGACCAAGCGGCCCGTGTTCGTGCAAACCTCCGGAGGCGCGCCCGGTGTTGTGGCCAGCGTCGAGTTTATGGTCGAACTGGCCCGCGAGTTTCCCAATTTCGGCTATGTCAAGGAAGAGCATGATCCCGTAATTGCCCGCATGGCCGCACTGGTGGCACAGCGCCCGGACCCCATCAAACGCGTGTTCGGAGCCAATTACGGCAATGGCTGGTTGTACCAGATGCGAGTGGGTTGCGATGGAACCATCACCGGAGGCGCGATGTACGCCGACGTCTATGCGCGCTTGTGGAGTCTTCATCTGCAGAACAAGCCGGATGAAACGCGCGAACTGTTCAGCAAGCTTTTGCTGATGTTGAACCTGGATCAGGACATCCCCGGCACGCGCCTCTATATGCTGAAAAAGCGGGGAATCTTCAAGACGTCGGTGTCGCGGCAGCGCGAATACAAATTGACACCCGACGAAATCGCCGAAATCGAATACCGCTTTACGGCGCTCAAACCCTATCTTCAGGCGTGAAAAAATATGAGAACGGCGATCGTGCTGGTCCTGGCGTTATCGACCGCCGGCGCCATCGCACAGCCTGTCACCATTCACGTGAGCGCGGCGCAAGCGCTAGGAGAGTTCAAGCCGATCTACCGTTACTTCGGTTACCACGAGCCGAATTATACCTACATGAAGAACGGGCGCAAGCTTGTCAACGAGCTAGCTCAACTGGCGCCGGAACCGGTGTATATCCGCACCCATTTCATGCTAGCGACCGGCGATGGCATGCCCAATTTCAAGTGGGGATCGA
>DATHOT010000316.1:0-17638 GCA_035484655.1 Bryobacteraceae bacterium
TTTATACAACGCCAAGAATCTGAACGAAGAACAGATTGAGCTCGTTCTATCGATCCAGCAGCCGCCTTACTCCGCTGCGCAGGTAGATGAGATTCTGAGAAACCACGCTATAGTGCCAAGCTTGAAGACGTAGCTGTCGCCGTGTCTACTGGCAGCCGTTGAGGCCCTTGGTAAGGCAGATGGACGATGCCGGCGGCGGGGGTATCGGCATGCCGCGATCGGTCATCAGCTTCACCAGAGTTTTCTCGGCCTCCGGGTGAGGGATCGCGGACTGAACGCCGACACGTACGAGACCTCGCGCCCAATCGAGCGGAATCCAGGTCTTGCCGAGCAGCGCGCCGTTTACGCTATCGCGGCTGCCGCCATCGTGGGCGTCGAGCTGAGCGCCGTGGTCCACCAGAAGCTGAATCACTTCAGGCCGTCCCTTATGCGCCGCGCCGTGCAGCGACGTGCGACCTTCGTCATCTTTCACATTCGGATCGATGCCGAGATCGAGACACATCTTCACGGCTTCGATGGTTTCCTTGTCGGACCACTCGAAAGTCACACCTTCCACCCAGCCGATTCCAGACGCGACCGCCAGCGGCGTCACGTTGTGTGCCGTAAAAATCTTAGGATCCGCGCCATGCGCCAGCAGCAGTTTCATCAGCGGGATATCGCCCGACTGCGCGGCGCGCAGGAACGGCGTCGCGCCGTCCTCAAACAGCCACTGCATGGTGAAGTTGTTGCGCGTCTCGGTGCTATCGCCGACGCACTTCTTGTCGCTCGACTCGGTTCCGCAGACGCGGGCATTGACATTCGCGCCCTTGTCGATGAGCAGCTTGATGTAGTCCAGGTGATCCATATCCGGCGCGCGCACCGGATAGTCGCCGCTTTCGATATTGCGATTGTCGGTGGCCAGATAGAGTGGCGACCAGCCGCCGTTGTTGGCGATGTTCGGGTTGGCGCCGTGGTCCAGAAGATAAGCGGCCAGTTTATAGTGCCGATTTTGAGTGGCGGTCAACAGCGCGGTCCATCCATAATGAGTTCGCTGGTTGACATCGGCGCCGGCGTCGAGCAGAATCTTGGCGCATTCGAGACAATCTTCGCGGGCCGCGTAGACCAACGGAGTCAGACCGCCGCCATCCTTCTTGCGTGGAGGGCCAAAGAAGATTGCCACATCATCGCCGCCCGCCTCGCCGTCCGGCGTTTTCTTCGGAGGGCCACCGGAGACGCTGCCAGCAGCCGGGGGACCTGGCGAACCCGGTGCCGCCCCAGCGCGTGCTTTAGCTTGACCTACGGCGCCGAAGCTGGAGTTCAATCTCTGTGTGACGGTATTAGCGAGGTTGTTCCTTGAATTTCTGGTATCGGGTTCGGTGGCGGCGCTAACGTTAGCCCCGCGCGCAATCAACAACTGCACGGCAGCCGGATGCGCCTGCTCGCTGGCCCACATCAAAGCGGTGGTCCCGCGGATTTTGTCCTTGGCATTGATGTCAGCTTTGTGATCGAGTAGCACTTTGATCGCGTCCAGGTTGCCGGCGCGCGATGCCAGCATGAGTGGAGTCTCTCCCTCCGGCCCCCGCTCGTTGGGGTCGGCTCCGGCGTTCAGAAGCTTATCGATCATGGCCGGATTGCCATGGATGGAAGACAGATAAAGCGCGGTGGCGCCTTCGCGGTTGGCGAGTTTCACGTTTGCTCCCGCGCTGATCAGAAGGCCGGCCATCTCCAGATCGTCGCGATAGGCGGCCCATTGGATCGCGGTAGCTCCGTCTGCCTGGGGAGCATTCACATCTGCTTTCTGATCCAGCAAGGTTCGCAGCGAAGCCTTGTCGCCCTTCATGGCCGCATCCGCCACGGGGCTATTAGCACCATAAGCGGGTAAGCAGACAACTAGCGCTGCCATGCAAGTTGCGAGTCTAATTGTCATGCTGCTTGAACCGCGCATCTTGCCTCCCTGTTAGGTTCTATACGAGATTCGGCAAGGGGCCCGTGCTGTCGCCGATGCTGTCCTGGTGAACGCCGTAGAGATCCAGAACGCTCAGCAACATATTTCCCGACGTCACTGTCTTGCTCGGATATTTCAGGTGACGATCGCCCTTGAGCTGTCCGGACGCTCCGCCGATCAGCAAGTGCGGCACATCGTAATGAAGATGCTGATTGGAGTCGCCCATATTGCTGCCATAGAGAATCAGCGAATGATCGAGCAACGTGCCGTCGCCATCCGGAGTTTTTTTCAATTTGTCGACGAAGTAGGCCAGGCACTTGACGTGATACTGATTGATCTTCGCGTATTTCGCTATCGTATCCGGATTTTCCGCGTGGTGCGACAACCCATGGAACCCGCCATTGACGCCGCTTTCCGGATAGGAGCGGGCGGTCAGGTCGCGTGCGTAAAGCACCGTCGAAACGCGGGTAATGTCAGCCTGGAATGCCAGCGTCTGCAGGTCGAAATGCAGCTTCACATGTTCGTCGAACGATTCGGGCACGCCGGCGGGAACCACCACGCCCTCGGTGGAAACGTCGCCTAACGCTTTCTTGGCGATCTGGAGCCGCCGCTCGAGCTCACGAATGTCGGTCTCATATTCATCCAGGCGCGAGCGGTCACTCGGCGCGAGATCGCGTTTGAAGTTCGCCAGCTTGGCCGTGACGGAGTCGAGAATGCTGCGGTTTTGCTCGCGGCGAGCGATGCGTTCCGCCGCGGTGCCGCCTGCGCCGAACAAGCGCTCGAAGGCCACCTGCGGATCCAACTCCATGGGCAGCGGCTGTGTCGGTGTTGTCCAGGAAATGGTATTCGAATAAGTGCAGCTATAGCCTTCGCCGCAGTTGCTTGAATTGGCGCCCGGATCTTCAAGGGCGAGCTGTAACGACGGCAGTAGCGTTTCCTGGCCGATTTTCTGCGCGATGATTTGGTCGATGGTAGTGCCGTCGTAGATGTCCGCGCCGGTAGTCTTCTTCGGCTTATCGGCGCACAGGAACGCTGCCGCCACCCAATGGTCGGCGCCGGTCTGGCCGGGCGGGGGCTCGGCCGACTTCGACCATAAGCCGCTGGTGATGACGGTGTGCTCCCGGAACGGTTCGAGCGGTTCCAGAATCATCGGATACTTGAAATTCTTGCTGCCTGGTTCGGATTTCGGCTCGCCTGGGCCGCCGGCTTCGGGCACCCACCATCCAGGCGCCGCTCCGTGCGGAACAAAAATTCCGGTGAAGCGAGTTTTAGGGTTGGCCGCCGTCTTGCTAAGGCGAGTCTGGGCAGGAACCATCGAGTCCAGCAACGGCAAGGCCAGAGCTACCCCGGCTCCCCGAAGAACCGTGCGCCGGGTGATGTGCTTCCTGGTAATGAACATTGTGCTTCCGCTCTCCTTATTCTAAGCTTCCGCTCGCAGGCCGGGGACCTGCCCCACTGCTGCTCTGCAATTTCTGATTCATCTGAAAGGCGTCGCTCTTTACCACGCCCAGCACCAGCGATGAGAATCGATAGTTGTTAGGCTCAGCCTCGTGAACGATGGATCGAATCAGAGGCATATCATAATGCTCGGTGCCGCGCCCCAACGCGTAAATAAACAACTTCTCCGTGATCACGCGCACGAACTGAGGCGAGTACCGGAGCAGCGCTTCTCGCATACCCTTCACGCCATCCAGTCTGGAGCCGTCCACGAGCACCCCTGATGCGTCGATGGGGCTGTCTCCATCCAGGGTGCGCCACTTCCCGACCGCGTCGAAGTTCTCCATCGAAAAACCGATGGGGTCCATGATCTTGTGACAACTGGCGCACGGCTCCACTTTGCGGTGCGTCTCCATCTGCTGTCGCATCGACGGCTGGCCGGCGCCGTGAGCGTCCCCTGTTGACTTCAATTCGATCACCACACCCGGCGGTGGATCCGGCGGGCTGACACCCAGGAAAATCTGCAGGATGGTCTTGCCGCGTCCCACCGGGGAGGTTCTCTGGGGTTGCGATGATATCGTTTCTAAACTGGCTTGTCCCAGCAGTCCGCGGCGGACGTCGAACTCCGGCGTCAGTTCAACCCGGCGGAAATTGCTCCCGTAGATATTGGGGATTTCGTAGTGCTTGGCCAGCCGCTCGTTCACGAACGTATAGTTGGCGTTCAATAGATCGATCACGCTGCGATTCTCATGCACGATGCTGCCGAAGAATAATTCGGTTTCCTTGCGCATGGCCAGCCTCAGGTTGTCGTCGAAATCCGGATACAGAGCCGGCGTGGGCGCCCAGTTCTGCAGCGCGCGCAGATTCAACCACTGGCCAGTGAAATTCGTCACCAGCGCGTCTGAGCGCGAGTCTGCGAGCATCCGCTGAACTTGAGGTTCGAGCACGGCGGGCTCGTGCAGCTTGTTCTGGCTCGCCAGACTAATCAATTCATCGTCGGGAATGCTGCTCCACAGGAAGAATGACAAACGAGAAGCTAGTTCGAGGTCGCTGATGCGCCAAGTCTTCCCGGGCGCTAAGTTGGCCGGCTCAGCTTCCTTGCGGAAGACGAATTCCGGATCAGAGAGGATGCGCTGTAGCGCCCGCTCGACGCCGGTGTCGAAATTTCCGTCGTTGCGTCCCTGCTGATAGAAGCTCATCAGCATTTCTATGTCATCATTGGTCACCGGACGCCGGAAGGCATGGCGCGCCAGAGTGTTCACAATTTCCTTCGCGCAGCCCGCTTCCTCGCCTGCACTGGACGGACGGCACACGAAAATCCTCTGCCGGCTGGGTGAATCGCTGGCGCCCGCGGCTTTGAAAGGACCAAGGATCTCGAGCTTGCCCACGTGCGGGAAAAACTTGAATCCGGGCAGGCCGCCGGTCTCGATCGTGCTCCGCAGGAAGTGCTCATTCAGATCGTTGCCGGGCGCTAATTGTGTTGCGAGAAAAGTGATGCCGACGGTGTGCAGACCAGCCTTCACCTGAAAGTGGACGTCGGTGGTGCCGGCATGCACGGCCTTTCCACGCGCCAGATCTTTGTCCCAATCGTAGACATGAACTCTTTCGCCATCCACCAGCAACTCCAGCTTCTCGCCCGTGATCTCGCCGAAGGACGTGTTGTTGTCCATGAGACCTTTGTTGATGGGGAAAACCTTGAACACGTAGTCGCCGTTGGCGGGGAACTCGTGCTGCGCCACCAGCCCGCCGCGCGTTCCAAACGGCAGGCCCTCGATGTGATAATCCTGCGAAGTATCCGCCGGCACTCGATAAGTTGCCAGCGATGGCTCCGACACATCGCCGATCGCCAGGCGGCTGATCTTGGCCGCGGCCGTCGTGTAGCCTTCCAGCAGGGCAGGGGAGAGTGATAACGCGCCGGCAATATTATCGAAGCCGCGCGTCGAGTCGTCAGAGGGCAGGTACTTCGCGGGATCGATTTCAAATGCGATCAGGTCGCGGATCACGTTCGCGTATTCGGTGCGGTTGAGTCGATGGATACCGGGCGGCGGCAGACTCTTGACAGCCGTGCGATCGAGTTCATTCTCCAGCCACGCGATCATCGATTCATACGTAGCGCGGTCGGGTCTAGGCATCCCGGACGGGGGCATCATGCCGGCGCGAAGCTTGCGCACAATGATTTCCCATTCGGCGGAAGCTTTCTCGACGTGAGTGACGTCGAGGTCATCGAGTGTCAATTTGCGCGCCGGTTCGGTGCCGGCGGTTTTCGCTTTTTCGTTGTGACAAACGACGCAGTACTGATTGAGCAGGGCGCGCTCAGCGGTAGCAGATGTGACACGGGAATTCGCCGCTTGCGGCTGGCCGGAAACTACCGCCGCTAGCCACAAAATCCCGATGCCTGCCACCAGCACTGTTTTCTTGGTCATTCTCCTCTGCGCGACCTGTAAACTGCCATATCATATTATAGACCGCATACCAGTGCAATGGAAGCCAAACGCACTGATCCTTAACGAATTAATGCTATTTGGCCGACGGTTGCGGGCGGAGCGCATGCCCGGCGAGGGCCCCCGTATATTTGCCGGCTTCAACCGCGATCTGGCCGTTTACGATCACGTATTTTACGCCGGTGGCAAGCACGTCCGTATGCTCGTAAGTCGATTGGTCGGCGACCAGCGCGGGGTCGAATGCGATCACGTCCGCATAATATCCGGCGCGGAGCAGCCCGCGGCCGGCAAGATGAAGAGTCTGTGCGGTCAGTGCGCTGGAGGCGTGGATGGCGAACGGCAGGGTGACGATCTTCTTCTCGCGGACGTACAGCCGCAGTTTTCTGGGAAACGTTCCATACTTTCGGGGATGGCCTTCCGACCCATCCGAGCCGGTCATCACAAAATCCTGGCGCATGAAATTTTCGATGTCGGAGTCCTGCATATTGAACGACGCAACACCCGCGCCGCCGCCTTTGATGATTTCGAGTGCCGCTTCCACCGGCGTCTCTTTCCTCTCAGTCGCGATCGCACCCAGCTTCTTGCCGACCAACGACCTATCGCGTCCGGAGAGGATCAGCAGCGAATCAGGGCCGCCCCGCCGTTTGAGGTTCTGCGCCATCTCTTCGATCAGACGCGGGCGAACGGACAGATCACCGATTCGTTTGAGCAGCTCGGCGCTGCCTCCGACCTCAGCCCAGCGCGGCACCAACGATGCCGTGACGCTGGACCCCGAAGCCGAATAAGGATATTGATCGGCCGTTACTCGAAGTCCTTCTGCGCGCGCCTGGCGGATCAGTTCGATCACCTTCGTGCTTTGCCCCCAAACCTCCGGTCCCAGCGCTTTGATGTGCGAAATATGCACTTCGATCTTGGCTTCGCGCGCGATGCGAATAGCTTCGCCAACTGCGCCGAGCAGGCCGATGGTATACGAGTCTTCATCCCGCAGGTGACTGTCGTAGATTCCGTTGCGCGCGGCTGCTGCCTTAGCAAGCTCGATCACTTCTTCGGTAGTCGCGTAGCTGCCGGGAGCGTAATAAAGGCCGGTGGACATCCCCAGCGCGCCTTCGTCGACGCCCCGTTCCACCAGCGCCTTCATGCGGGACAATTGTTCGGAGGTCGGCGCTGCGTCGCTCATCCCCATCACCTCACGCCGCACCGTGCCTTGACCGATGTAGAGCGCCGCGTTGGTGCCGATGCCTTGCTGGGTCCACTTGTTCAGCATCGCTCCGATCCCGATTGGGCCGCCGCCGTCGTTGCCGGTGATCACCGTCGTGACGCCCTGCATTAGATAAGCTTGGTTTGATTTGCGCGTGGCATCGGAGAGGTCTTCCATCACGTGGGCGTGCGGATCGATGAATCCGGGAGCGACCACCAGCCCGCTGGCGTTGATGATGCGCGCCGCGCGGACCCCCCGCTTGGCGGAATCACCAATAAATACGATCCTATCGCCCCGCAGGCCGACGTCCGCCGAAACAGCCGGCGAACCGGATCCGTCGATAACCTGGCCGCCCCGGATCAAGAGATCCAATTGTTGGGAGAACGCGGCTGAGCAGGTCGCGATCGCCAGGGCGAAAAAGAAGGTTTTGCGTTTCGACATCGCGCCGGATCAACGCGCCAGCGCAACCGCCAGAAGCAGCGCCCGCTGCGTCCCGATATACGAATCCTTCGTGTCAAATGCTTCGTTGAGCGAATGAGCGCCGGTTCCCATGCCTCCGCCGCCGATGGTGACTGCGGGAATATCCATGTTCATCGGAACGTTGGAATCGGTGGAACCTTCGCGGAGCTTGCCATCGAATCCGAAGATTTTCGAGACAGCCACGGTGGTCTGAACAATTGCGGAATCGGCCGGCGTAACTCCTGCCGGACGCAAACCGACCAGTTCCGCCGATCCGGTCACTGGACCTCGATTATTCCAGCGCCTGTTCTCCTCTTCGACCGCGTCCTTCACCGCAGCCTTGAATTTAGTGTTGACGGCTTCGAGCGAGGCCTTGTCCGACGATCGCATGTCCACCTCCATCCAGCCTTCGAACGGGATGGCGTTGACGGAGGTGCCGCCACCGACTCGACCGACGTTAAACGTGGTCTTGGGATTCGCCGGCACCTCGAAGGCGTCGATCTTGGCGATAGCCCGGCCCATAGCTTGAATGGGGTTCGCCATTCCAAATGCGCCGAAACTGTGACCGCCCGGGCCTTTGAAGGTGACGCGGTAGCGATAGCTGCCCACTCCAATATTCGTAACGCTCAGGCCAGTACCATCCACTGAGATGAATTTATCGATCTGGCCCTTCAAGCTATCGTTAAATAAATTCTTGGTCCCGCGCAGATCGCCGAGTCCTTCTTCGCCGGTATCGGCCACGAATGTGATCGTGCCCTGGGTTTTCACATCGCCTTCTTTGAGCGCGCGAATCACACCTAGCATAACCACCAGGCCGCGGCAATCATCACCAATACCCGGCCCGTGCAATACAGTGCCTTCACGCTTGACCTTGACGTCGGTTCCTTCGGGGAAGACGGTATCGAGATGCGCGGAAAAGACCAGGTTCGGGTGCGCAGCAGCGCCGGGCCGTGTACCAATCACATTGCCGGCTTTGTCGATGTGGACGTTATCGAGTTCCAATTGCTTGAAGAGCTTCGCCAGTTCCTGGCCACGCACGTCTTCTTTGAAAGGCGGCGCTGGAATTTCGCATATGCGGATCTGTTCGCCGGTGAAGTGAGATTCGTTGCGTTTCGCAGCATCGAGCGCTGCCTTGACCTCGGGCGTTTGCATCAGTTGCGCGGGATCCTGGGCAATCGCTAGAGTTGCGACAAAGACAAAAGCGAGCGACGGGTGCATAAAGACGAGCGTAACATTCTCGAAGTGGGGCGGTCCCTCTGGACCGCGGCCGACGCCCTCGTCCGCCCCTACTTATTTCTGCTTGGCCGCTTCGGCCGTCTTCTTTTCCTCGGCCCGCGCCCCCGCCAGGATATCCGCCAGCGCGTAGTTCCCTTCATGGCAGGCGTATTCGTAAACCGGACCTGTAGAAGCGCTGAATGGAAGCTCCGCGGTCCAAGGCTTGGTGAAACTAGTCGGATCGTCGACCGTGAATTTGTAGTCGATAGTGTTCGCGTCCCCGCGTCTGAAGCGTTCGATCACGTGCAGGTTCTCACTCGATCCTCGGAACCGCGTCTTGTCGGTGAAATTAGTCGTGTCGACTACTAACGTGTCACCCTCCCAATGGCCGACCGAATCGCCCATCCACTTGCGGATGTTGGCGGCGAGATGCGGGCGTCCATCCAAGGGGATCACGCGCGTTTCGTGGATCATCTCGGACTGGATCATGACGTATTGGGGAGTTTGATAGATCTGATACAGGTTGTTGTAAGGGCCGGGTAGCATGGGCGGCCCGGAAGTAGCCCAGTAAACGCAGCGCTCGGCCAAAGACCGGTCCTTCGGTTCATCGGCTGGATGTAGCCGGGCGTGCGCCCGAACCGCCTCCATCCGCTTTTGCGCCTCCGGTGTCAAAGGTGGAATTTTTCCGTCAGGCGGATCGACGATAAAGGAAGTTCGAACGGATCCGTCTACCCGTGCGAGCCTGCTTCCTCGATCGAACCACAGCTCGTTATAAGCGCGGCCGACGTCGGCTTCCGCTCCACCATCGCGCCGATCGCGATTGTTCTGCTCCAGGTTTTGTTTCTCGTACGCAGTTGCCTCTGCCTCAGTGACAGTTTGTTTTCCTTCGAATTGAGGAATACGCTCCAACGGTGTCAGCGAGGAGTTGGTCCAGACACCTTCAAGGTCGGGGTGTCCGTCGGGCGTGCGGGGAATGTTTTTCGCGACGGCTGACTTCGCCGCCGAGCGTGGGCCCTGACCATTGACCGGCGCCGGCGCCAGCATCAGCAACACCACAGCCCCGCATGCGAAGAATCCAGCAAAAGTTCGATGGGTCATTCGAAACCTCCTAATCAGGATATCGCTCAGAACGGCTCAACGCATCCGGTGAGGCTTGGTCTTGCCTGCGATCTGTTACTTTTTGATCGCCGGGTTAACATAACCCGCGGGCGAGACGCGATCCGGGTCGGGACGGACGCTCAGACAATCCACGTGGTCGGTGATCTTGGTCCAGCCGTGGAACACGTCCGGAGGAATAACAATGATATCACCCGGCCTGACCACGCGGTGCTGATCCACTTCCAGGCGATGATATAATCGCCGCAAGGCACTGATATGTCTCTTGTCACAGGAATTCATCACATCACCGTCTGCGCCAGCGGCGCCCAGGAAGACGTCGATTTTCAGACCACGGTAGCGGGCCAACGGCTTATCAAGCAGACGGTTCTTTTTGACGGGCGCTTCGCCCATTATCATCTGTATTATTCCAACGCCAATGCCGAACCGGGCTCGGTTTACACCACCTTCCCTTATAAGCGCGTGCAGGGACGTCCCGGCTCCGGCCAGATTCAGGCTACCGCGTATACCATCCCCAAAGGCACCACGAAGTTCTGGATCGATCATTTCAAGCGGCACAACGTCAAGCACGGCGGCGCTAAGGAGCGGTTCGGTCAGGCTTTTGTGCGCTTCGAACATCCTTCTGGATTGCAATTGGAGGTAATCGAAGACGCGGTTGATAAACGCAAAGGTTGGACCACGCCCGAAATCACGCCGGATGTGAGCATGCGCGGGTTCCATGGGCCGGTTCTGTCGGTTCGCGAAATTCCAGAGCAGGAGCGCTTTTATGTGGAGGCGCTCGGATTTCGCAAGACCGGCGAGGACGGCGCCTATCATCGCTTCGAAGTCGGCACCGGCGGCGCGGCCAAGACTCTCATTCTGGTTCACGAGCCGGACAAGCCGGCCGGGAGTTGGGGATTTGGCGCCGGGACAGGCCACCACGTCGCATTAGAGGTCGCCAACGACGATGCGCTAGCCGAGCAGAAGAATCTGTACGAAGAACTGGGCTACACCGATTGCTCGGAGATCAAAGACCGGAATTACTTCCACTCCATCTATGTCCGCTCGCCCGGCGGCATTCTCACTGAGTGCGCGGCCAACGCGCCCGGTGCATTTGCGCGAGACGAACCGTACGATCAGTTGGGCACCCATATGCTTCTGCCGCCGTGGTTTGAAGAGCGCCGCGCCGAGATCATGGCCATGCTCGAACCCATCCAGGTGCCGGAGTTCAATGGTCCTTTGACGGCGCAGCAGGCTGCGGGTCCGTCACGCCGCTCGGCGTCGTTTATTGGCAACTGATCTTGCAAACCGTGAGATCTTTACTTGCCGCGGCTTTACTTCTCCTGGCGGCGCAAGCACAGTCGCTCAGGCGTGCAGCCGGCACCGAATCGGGATTCGGAGTCTTCCAAACACGCTGTATGAGCTGTCACGGCAATCCCGCCGCAGCCAACCGTGCGCCTGATCCGTCGACCCTCCGGCAGTTCCCCCCCGAGCGTATCTATGCCGCGCTTGCCACCGGCGTGATGAAAGTGCACGCCCAAAACCTGACCGACGAAGAGAAGCGGCGCGTCGCGGAATTCATGAGTGCCCGGCCGCTCGGAAGCGCCGAGTTGGGCGACGCCAAGAACATGCCGAATCATTGCCCCGCTAATCCTGCGCTCGCCGATCCGTCCGCGGGTCCGGCCTGGAACGGATGGGCCGTCGACCTGACGAATTCGCGTTTTCAGACCGCGAAAGCCGCAGGCATCACGGCCGATCAGGTGGCGCGGCTGAAGCTCAAATGGGCCTTCGGTTATCCCAACGGCGTGTCAGCCTCCGGCCAGCCCACCATCGTGTCAGGGCGCGTGTTCGTAGGAACGGATATCGGCTATGTCTACTCTTTGGATGCCGCCACTGGATGCGTTTATTGGTCGTTCCAAGCCAACGGATTGGTGCGCAATGCGATTACGATCGGCCCGGTCGCAGGGCACGGTTCGACCAAGTATGCCGCCTACTTCGGCGACGCCCATTCCAATGTATACGCCGTCGATGCGCGGGATGGCGAACTACTGTGGATGAAGCAGGCCGATGAGCACTTCACCGCCCGGATCACGGCTGCTCCGACCCTTCACGACGGCCGCGTCTATGTTCCGGTCTCGTCGTCGGAAGAGTGGTCGGGCAGTGCGCTGGATTACCCGTGCTGCACATTCCGCGGCAGCGTCCTGGCTCTGGATGCGAATACCGGCCAACAAATCTGGAAGACCTACACCATCGCGGAAGCGCCCAAGCCAACGAAGAAAAATTCGAAGGGCGTGCAACTGTGGGCGCCGGCCGGAGGTTCGGTTTGGAATTCGCCGACCGTCGACGTCAAGCTGCATGCCATCTTTTTTGGAACTGGTGATTCTGAGACTGAACCAGCGGCGAAGACATCGGACGCGGTCATGGCATTGGACATGAACACCGGAAAAGTTCTGTGGGTATTTCAGGCGCAAGCCAACGACGCATTCATGGGTGGCTGCTCGGGCCCGAACAAGACTGAGAATTGTCCGTCGGTGCAAGGTCCTGATCTGGACATTGGAAACTCGCCGATGTTGCGCACGCTGCCTGGAGGCCGCAGGCTACTGCTCGCCGCCACCAAAGACGGGAATGTTTTCGCCCTCGATCCCGATCGCAAAGGTGCGCTGGTATGGAAGGTGAATATCGCCGACAATTCCAAGGGATTGAATGGCGTGATGTGGGGCGGGGCAGCCGACGAGCAGAACGCCTATTACGGGCTTTCTCGCGGAGGTGTGGTTGCTCTTCGTCTGACAACCGGGGAACGCTTGTGGTTCAACCCGCTGGCCAGGACTGCGGGCGCTGGCCGCAGCGGGCAATACGCGGCCCTATCCTTGATTCCAGAAGTCGTTTTCACAGGAGGATTCGACGGGATTCTGGACGGTTTGTCCACCGCAGACGGCCATATCTTATGGGAATTCGATACGGCGCGCGACTTCGACACCGTCAATAAGGTCCAGGCCAAAGGCGGGACTATGGGAGCGCCAGGTACTACGATCGCAGGCGGCATGTTGTTTGCCGGGTCGGGGTACGGAGTCTTCGGAACAGATCGACCTGGAAATGTTCTCCTTGCGTTCTCAATCGAATAGCCTTCCTGGCAGCGAGTAATGGGTTAAAACACCCCAGAATACGATTGACACCTTTCCGGAATCCGCTTAGAATGGCTCAACAGGTTGTAGTGCTATAGGCCACACGGTACCGCCGTGTCCGGTGTTAGCCAAGTTGCTTTCAGGAGGTAAAGTAGTGATGAAAATGTCCCGGTCGACTTTTCTCGGCCTATCTCTGATCACTTTGATGATTTGTTGGTTGGCTATGCCCAGCCCTGCATTAGCCCAGTCCGTGGCTGTGGCCCAGGTCAGCGGAATCGTAACCGACGCGAGCGGCGCAGCGATGGCGAACGCACAGGTCACTATGACTGAGACCGACAAAGGCTCGGTGCATAGCGCGGTTACTGAAGCTAGCGGCCAGTACGTGCTTCCCAACCTCCCGGTCGGCCCTTACACGCTCGAGGTCAAGGCCAACGGGTTCAAGGACTACGTGCGAACCGGCATTATTTTGGAGGTCAACAACAATATTCAAATCAATGTGCCGATGCAGGTCGGGTCGATTTCCGAAAGGGTCGAAGTGACCGGCACCACCAGCCTGGTTGAGACCAAAGAGACGTCGGTATCGTCGGTGATCGACGAGAAGCGCATCAACGATCTTCCGCTCAACAACCGCCAAGCCACGCAGTTGATCATGACGCTGGGCGCGGCGGTCTATGCCGACGGCGGAGACACCGGCAGCAAGACCTTCTGGAACGCCACACGTATCTCAGTCGCGGGCGGACAGGGCAACGGCACTGCTTATCTGCTGGATGGAGCTGATGCCACCGACGGCATGTCGAACGTCAACATGCCCTTCCCGTTCCCGGACGCTCTTCAAGAGTTCAGCATTGAGACCAGCGCCGTTTCATCCAGGTTCGGCACCCACCCCGGCGCCACCGTCAACGTCGTCACCAAGTCGGGGTCAAACCAGCTCCATGGAGACCTATTCGAGTACATCCGCAATGGGGATCTGGATGCTCGCAATTTCTTTTCAACCACTGGCGCCGACACGCTGAAGCGAAACCAATTCGGCGGCACCGCCGGCGGCAAGATCATCAAGGATAAACTGTTCTATTTCGGCGGATATCAGGGCACGCGCAATCGCTCCAATCCTCCGCAGTCGACCACCCACATTCCCACCGCTGCTATGCTCGCGGGGGACTTCAGCACCATCGCCGGGCCGACCTGCAATGGCGGCAAGACCATTCAACTGGTCAACCCCAACGGTGGCGCTCCCTTCGCCGGCAATCAGATTCCTGTAGGTTTGCTGAGCCCAGTGGCCGTGGCACTAACCAAGTATCTGCCGGTAAGCGCAGCAAATGGTTGCGGTCTGGTCACCTTCGGCATTCCCGCCACCGGAGACTCAAACGAATATATCGGGCGCGCCGACTACGTGATTAACGAAAAGCATACGTTGTACGGACGATATTACACCGACGTTTGGCAGAATCCTCCCGTGTTTAACGGCCAGAACGTGCTAACGACCACTTCTCCGGGCAACTTTGAACAGGCGCAGGAGGCCGCCATTGGCGATACCTACACGTTCGGCCCCGGCACGCTGAACTCGTTCCACGTCGGTTTCAACCGCATCCGCGACAATCGCGGCCCAACCAGCTTCCCCATCAATTGGACTCAACTCGGATCGCAGATGTATAGCGCGGTGCCCAACTTCCTGCTGATCTCAAGCATGACCGGCGGCTTTACCACTTTCTGCGGAACGTGCGCGCCCGGACATTTCAACAACAACAGTTATCAACTCGCCGACGACGTGGACGTGATCCGCGGACGTCATCAGATGTCTTTCGGGGTGAATCTGATTCGCATTCAGAACAACACCATCTCCGGCTTCGACGAAAACGGCGCCCCCACTTTTAATGGCTCGTTTACGGGCCTCGGAATGGGCGACTTCCTGCTTGGACGAATGAGCGACTTCATGCAAACCAACGCGACTCCCGATGACCTCCGCCAATGGGTCATGAGCATCTACGCGCAGGATAGCTTTAAGGTCTCTTCGAATTTTAGCGTCAACTTCGGCCTGCGCTGGGAGCCGACGTTCGCCGATCCCGACAAATACCTCCGCGGGACGTCATTCAGTCAATCGGCTTTCCTCGCGGGTCAACACAGCACGCTGCATCCCAATGCGCCTCCCGGCTTGTTCTTTCCGGGAGACCCTGGAATTCCGGCCGCGAACTGGAACGGGCATTATACGAATTTCGCGCCACGCCTCGGCCTGGTCTGGAACCCGCATGGCGATGGCAAGCAGACCTTGCGCGCGGGCGCGGCTCTCCTTTATGACGCAACCGAAACCTGGTTCAACGAGCGCGAAACCACCAATCCCCCGATTGGTACCAGCGTCGACGTCGCCTCGACAGGCACGTTGACGAATCCCTGGCTCGCCTACCCCGGCGGAAATCCGTTCCCAACCAACGGGAATCTCTTGTTCCCGAAATTTGGCACGTATGTCAACATGCCGCTCAACCCAGCACCCACTTATGTAACGCAGTGGAACGTCACCTATCAGCGCCAGTTCGCCGGCAGTTGGGTGGCTTCGGTAAGCTACCTGGGCAACGAGACCACCCACCTCTGGATTGCGGAGGAAAGGAACCCGTCGGAGTTTCTTGGGACCGGCGCCTGTACTATCGGCGGTGTGAATTACACGACCTGTTCCACTACCGCCAATTCCAATCAACGGCGTCTGCTCTACCTGGCGAACCCCGCGACGGGCGGCTCCTACGCCAGTATCAATACCATGGACGATGGCGCCGTCTCACATTATGAAGGGCTGCTCCTTTCGCTAACGCACCGCTTTAGCCAAAGCTTCCAGTTGAATGCCAATTTCACCGACTCCTACTGCATCTCGGACTATGATTTTGGCGCTGCTCTGGCCACCTCGACGAACTCACAAATCTTTAATCGCCATGCCGATTGGGGCCCCTGTATTTCCGACACGCGCTACAACTTCAATCTTTCCGGAGTGGCAGTGAGCGCGTTCCACACCAGCAACTCATTCGTGAACCACGTGGTAAACAACTGGCAGCTCGCGCCGCTCGTTCACGCTGCCAGCGGCCAGACCCTGAACATCACGTCCGGCAAGGACAATTCGCTGACCACTCTCAACAATGACCGTCCCAACCAGGTCTTGTCGAATGTCTACGCCACTAACCCGATTTGTTCGTCGCAGGCGATCTGCGTCCAATGGGTCAATCCCGCGGCCTTCGTGCAGAACCCGATCGGCACGTATGGCAATGTTGGACGCAATTCGGTGCGCGGTCCGGGTAACGTCACGTTCGACCTCGCGCTGAGCCGCACCTTCAAGCTCTCCGAGCGATTCACCCTGCAAGCTCGCGCCGAGGCGTTCAACATCCTGAACCACGCAAACTTTGTGGGTGCGTTTGCCCCGGCAGGTCAGCCCGCGGGCGCCACCTACGGCACGCTCAGTCAAAATTTCAGTTCGTCGAACTTCGGGCAGGTGACGGGCGCATACGACCCCCGCATTCTACAGTTCGCGATGAAGGTGATTTTCTAGAGCTTACTCATACACCGGTTCCACTTTGGAACCATTCTTGAGCGGCTTCTCGCTAGGCAGCGCTACCGCGTCGCCATCCGAGAGGCCCGAAAGGACCTGCGACTTGGTGTAGCTGGAAACGCCCACACCGATTTTACGCCAGACCACGCGATCGCCCTGAAGCAGGTACACTCCGGTTTCTGAGCCTTCCCGCCGGATAGCTTCCTTAGGCAGAGCCAGAGCCCTCTCCACCACGGTGGCCTGAATCTCAGCGTTGATGTTGGCATTGGGAATCAAGTCGCGTTGCGGATTCTCGATCACGCAGCCTACTTCGCCCACTTGCCGCGTCCCCAGCGGAACAATCTGCGTCGGCAGCTTGTCCACCGCGCCTTTCCATTGATGACCGGGTAACGCATCCCAGGTAATGTTCACCACCTCGCCCTTGCGCACCTTGCCCAGGTCCGGTTCGTCGACATAAACAGTGACGCGTACGCGATCCAGCCTCCCGACTTTCGCCACCGGATCGCCCGCATTCACGAATGCGCCCTGCTTCAGATCGAAGTCGTAGAGTGTTCCATCTATCGGTGCGCGGATGACGCTGAGGTCCAGATTGGTGCGAGCAATCGCGGCCGTCGATTCAGCTTGCTGTACTCTTGCCCGGGCAATTTCTTTGTCGGAGCCTGTCACCAGCGCGCCCCTGTGCTCTTCCAGCGATTTAACTCTAAGCTGCAACTGCTCGACGGTTTGGCGCGCCGTGTCCAGGTCCTGTCGCGTCGCGGCCTGCTTGCCGGCCAATCGATCGAGTGTCTGATAATTCTTCTGAGCGGCTTCGAGATCCAATCTTGTCCGTGCCAGGTCGGCCTCGGTCTGCTGGCGCTCCGCGATTCGTCCGCCCTGCTCCAGCACTTGCTGCTGCGTCTGGGCTTCCTTGATGGCTGCCTGCGCCTTGGACACTTCGGCGCTCGCTACCCGCGTATCGAGCTCGATCAGAGGCTCGTCCTTGCTGACCTGCTGCCCGCGGCTCACCAGGACTTTCGTCACCACTCCAGTTCGCTCCGCTCGCACCGGCAGCCACTCGATCGGCTCCACTTTGCCGTTGGTGGGCAGCGTGCTGACCATCGTTTCGCGCGTCACCTTGGCGAAGTCTACTTCAGGCGGCGTGGTTTTTTTGAAAGCGACCCAAGCGGTGATGGCGCTAGCGCCCAACACCAGGATTACCACCCAGCTACGGCCGCGGCTCACGAG
>DATHOT010000317.1:0-7787 GCA_035484655.1 Bryobacteraceae bacterium
GAACGCCATTGCCGACGAGTTCGACTCCATTTATACCGGCGCGAACAAGAGCGCATTCGGCCGGTTCCTGGATCGCTACTTCCGCAAAGACATTTATGAACGCTTCGATTGGGTGATGCAAAAATGCGGAGACGTGCGAGGCAAGACCATCTGCGACATCGGTTGCGGTTCCGGCCGCTTCGTCACCGAATTCGCTAAGCGCGGAGCCGGACATGTGACCGGCGTGGATGTCGCGCCGGACATGATCAAGCTGGCGACCAATCTGGTGCAGAAGGATGGGGTCGCCGACAAGTGCGACCTTTTCGTCAGCGACGTCCTGAACTGGAAGACGGATCAGAAGTTCGATATCACGATCGCGATCGGTTTTTGGGACTACATTATGGACCCGCCCGAGCGGCTCCGCCTGATACGCGATCTCACCAACGATACATTCCTCTCGGCGTGGCCCCGCTTTTGGACCTGGCGCATGCCGGTCCGCAAAGTGCGCCTCCAGTATATTCGCGGCTGTCCGGTTTATTTCTTTCGCAAATCGCAAGTCTACGAGATGCTCCAGGGCGCTGGTTTCCAAGTGGTGAGCTGCGAGACCGTCGGCAAGCTGTTTTGCGTGGAAGCTCGCGTAAAGTAGTGTCAGCAGCGACACGACGTGTCTCGCTTAACACGGCAACATTCGCCGTTTCTCTTCACGAATCAATGACTTAAAGCGTGGTCTGGGGCCTGCTACTCCTCTCGGCATGAAGAGGAGATCAAACACCATGCAGGCCATCAAGCTTCTGGCAATTCTCGCGACCGCCGCCACCGAAGTTTTCGCCGAGGATTCAACTCGACGGCTGATCGTCAGCATACCCGATCGCAAAATCGTGCTGATGGAAGACGGCCATGTGCTGAAGGTCTACCCCATTGCCGTCGGCAAGAAGAGCACGCCCAGTCCGAATGGGAATTTTCACATCGCCAGCCGGGTTGTCAAGCCCACCTGGTATAAGCCGGGTATGACAGTCGCGCCCGGACCCGCGAATCCGCTAGGCACTCGCTGGATGGGGCTAGGCTACAAAGGCTACGGCATTCACGGCACAAATATGCCGAATTCGATCGGCAAGGCGGCGTCACATGGCTGCATTCGGATGCGGAATCACGACGTAGAGGAATTGTTTGAACTGGTGCAGGTCGGCGATCCGGTGGAGCTGGTCACTGAAGTGAACGCGGATCTCGCTAAAGCGCTCACCGACGACACTTCCGAAACTGCGGCCGTGGCCGCTGGAGGTCTCCAATGACGACCATGACTTTGGCGGGAGATTTCCCGGCGGCTGCTCTCGGCCTGGTCTGCAGCCTCTCGTGCGCGCTGGTCTTGGCGTTCGCGGCGCTGCGGTTTGTAATCGGGCTGGTTACCCGCGAACAGTATAATGTGACCGATGACTCGCGTCGCGTTCGCGCTATTGTTTGGATGGGTCAGCGTGGCAATCGGGCCGGCGCAGAGCCCTCCGGAAGCCGCGGCGCAGCTGGCCGCCCGTATCTCCTCGCTGCTGCCGCGCCACCCAACCGTTTCGCTCGAATTGCAAAACCTGTCGTCCATGACGCCCGGCGACTTGTCGACCTTCGGCAGGGCTCTGGAGGAGCAACTGCGCAGATCGGGCCTACCGATGACGGCCACGCAGCCTGAGGTCCGTGCGCGCGTCACTATCTCGGAGAACGACCGAGGCCTGCTGCTGGTGGCGGAAATTCTTACCGGAGATACCAGGACAGTCGTCATGCAGCCGTGGATCGCACCACCCCTCTCGGAAACAAAACCGCGCATCAGGATTTTACGAAGGCCGCTTTGGGATCAACCTGAGCCGATGTTGGACCTTTTGCTGCTTAATTCCGAATCCGAATTGCTGGTGCTCAGCCCCACCGCGGTGTCCGACTTTCGTTTAGCCGATGGCAAATGGATCCCGACCGGCGTAGCGGCCCTTTCGCTTGCCAGGCCTCCGGCGCGCGATCCACGCGGCCGCATCGAGAGTACACCAGGCGGATTTCGCGTCTACCTGCCGGACACAACCTGCAGCGGTACTTTACAACCGATGCTCACCGTTGCCTGCGCTCCTGGTAACGAGGCATGGCCGGTAAATCCGCGCGATCCAAGTTTCGTCGTACGCTGGATAACCGATCGAAATGTCCTGGAGTCCCCGAACTTCCAAAGCGCCTTCTATGCCGGAGCGAACGGCTGGTTCTCTACTGCCGTCCATCGGATCATGGACCGGGCGGGCAACACTCTCGCCGTTGCGGACGCCTGGGGCACCGACTTCGCGACCATCGAGAGTTCGTGCGTGTCGAATCCGACTGTCCTTGCCTCGGGCTCGGGCGACAATCCTGACCGCGATCGGGCCCAGGCTTTCGAAATTGCGGGCGGCCGCGCTACGCCAGTGAGTGAGTCGACGGATCTGCCCGGCCCGATCACCGCCCTATGGCCGGCCGAGACTCCCGGACAGGCGACGCTCGTCATTCGAAATTCAAAGACAGGAAATTATGAGGCTTCGCGCCTGGGCGTGGCTTGCGCTGAGTAGCATCTGGTTAACCGCTCTCACGGGCACAACACGTCCGCGCTATGGTGGAGCGTTGACGGTCGAGCTTTCCAGTGCTTCCTTTGTGCTCGATCCGGTAAACACACACGGACACCTGTCACCCGCAATCGCCGAAACCTTGGTGCGAGTGAACGCGCGCGGCGTCATTGAACCACAATTAGCAGTGGCTTGGCAGCACGAACCGGATAACAAACGCTGGAGATTCTCGCTCCGGCCCAAAGTCAATTTCCACGACGGCGAACCACTGACCGCCGTCAACGCGGCGACGGCACTGTTGGCAGCATTGAAAAAGAAATACGGCGATGTTACCGTGACGGCCGGCGGCCAGACCATCGTCGTTCAATTCGAACATCCGATGCCCGATTTGCTTGCCGAACTCACGCATCCCGAAACCGCCATCTTCCACAAGGGCGATGCCAATCCCGTGATCGGTACCGGACCATTTCGCGTGGCCGCTTGGGAGCCCGGCCGGCGGCTGGCACTCGCAGCCTTTGAAGATTATTGGGGCGGCCGGCCTTTTCTCGATTCGATTATTATCAGCGTCGGCGCTGGCTCCGTCCGCGCTGACGTTTTCGATATTCCGTTCGGCGCCACGCGGCGCGTCGTTCCCGAGGGTTTTCATATCTGGACCTCGGCACCCAACGAGCTGATCGCATTGCTCGCGGCCAACCCACAGTCCACGCTTTTGCAAGCCCTATCGCTGGCCATCGACCGCACCCCCATTGTGAATGTGCTCGCGCAAAGGCGCGGCGAAGCGGCGTTCGGTATTTTGCCACAATGGCTCTCCGGTTATGCATTTCTGTTTCAAGCTGCTCCCGATCTTGCTCGCGCCAGGCAGCTCATTTCTCAACTGCGCCTTCCCTCGATCAACCTGACGTACCCGGCTAACGATTCGTTTGCGCGAGCGGTGGCCGAAAGAGTTGCCCTCAATGCTCGCGATGCCGGCATCACCATTCAACCCACCACGAATCCCGGCGGCAGCCTGACATTAGTACGATGGCCGCTCGATTCGGCGAACGCAGCCGAGGAATTGACCCGGCTCCTCGGTTTCCTGGGCGCTTCCGACCGCGCCGCCTCGCTCGACCCTGCCAAGCCGGAAACGTTGTACGAAGCCGAGCGGGTGCTACTCGACGACCATCGCGTGATCCCGCTCGTCTATCTACCGGCCATCTACGGTCTGGCGCCGCGTGTTCACAATTGGGAAGCCGCGCAGAAGCTCGATCCGTTCCGGCTGAATCTTGAAAACCTTTGGGTGGACCAATGAGCTTCCGCACCAAAGTTTTCCTCAGTATCACGACCACCGTTGTGATTTCCGTGTGGATTGTGGCCAGCGTGGTTTCCACCCTGGTGACAAATTCGTTCGAGCGCCAGGACATGCAGCGCACGGCCGCATTGATCTCCCAGTTTCGCAGCGAGTTTGACCGGCGTGGCACCGAAGTCGCGCGCCGCGTCGATGCCATTGCCAATTCAGATGACGTCCAGCGTCTGGCGGTGAATCTCGGCGCATCGAAAATCGATACGGCGCAGTTTTACGACACCGCGCAGGCACTCGCGCGAGAACAGTCTCTCAACTTTCTTGAACTGGCTGGTCCCGACGGAAGCATTATCAGCTCGGCTGAGTGGCCGGCCAGGTTCGGTTACAAAGAAAGCTGGCTGCTGCAGCCGGTCGACTGGAAGGCCCAAGGCTTTTTCTTGCAACGCGAAGAGCTGGCGGATGGTCCTGCACTCGGCCTGATGACAGTGCGTACCGTGAGCGCGGGCGATGGCCTGCTTTACATCGCCGGC
The DNA here is from genome assembly GCA_035484655.1 of Bryobacteraceae bacterium. Classification (GTDB taxonomy): domain Bacteria; phylum Acidobacteriota; class Terriglobia; order Bryobacterales; family Bryobacteraceae; genus Palsa-89. The sequence goes on from DATHOT010000317.1 coordinate 4,341, forward strand.
GGCCAACGGCTCGATAAGGCTTTTCTGGATTCCCTGCCCCCCGCCCCGGGCATGAACACTCGCCTGGTTCGCGACTTTGACGCCCCGGCGCCGTCCGATACTCCAGCTTCCAAACTGGCTGCCGATCTGATCCAGGATGTCCGCGAAAGGCCCCGCGAGTTGTCACTCACCGGGTCGGATGTCACTCTTACCGCCATCCCGCTTCTCGGGCGCGATAATAAACTGCTCGCTATCCTGATGGTTGAGAATTCGCGGGCCGAGTTGGCGAACCTCAAAACCTACATCCAGGGAACAGCCTGGATCGGAGGCTCCGCGGGAGTCTTGCTCGGGTTGGGTTTTAGTCTTTGGGCCGCTTCCCGCGTGACCCGCCCGGTGCTCGCGCTCGCTTCCAATGTTCGCGACGTAGCGGGCGGCAACTGGGATTCCCGCGCTCGGATCGATTCCACCGATGAAGTCGGCCAACTCGCCCAGGATTTCAACCGCATGACCGAACAGCTCGTCGAACAGCGCGACCGCATGATTCAAGCCGAGCGCGTCGCCGCCTGGCGTGAGCTGGCTCGCCGTCTGGCGCACGAATTGAAGAACCCACTGTTTCCGTTGCAGATCACCGTTGAGAATTTGCAACGGGCTCGCCAAGCTTCACCCGAGCAGTTTGACGAGGTATTCCGCGAGAGCACTTCGACTCTTCTGGCGGAACTCGATAATCTCAAGACCATTGTCGGACGCTTCAGCGATTTCGCCAGAATGCCCGCGCCTCATCTGGAACCCGTCGACTTGAATCAGATGGTGCAGGACGTCGCGAAGCTGTTCGACGCGCAGATGGAAGGGCTCGATCGTCCACGGATAGCTAAAATCCTGCAGCTCGATGACAATCTGCCGTCTGTCTCCGCTGATCCGGAACAGCTCCGGCGCGCGCTGCGCAATCTCGTGCTAAATGCCTTGGACGCCATGCCGAAAGGCGGAACGCTCACGCTTCGCACCCAGCGCTTGGATGGAACGCCAGATCCAAAGATCGCGATCGAGGTGTCGGACTCAGGCGAGGGTCTCACGCCTGAAGAGTGCGCGCGCCTCTTCACGCCGTACTACACAACCAAGCAACACGGCACCGGATTGGGGCTGGCCATCGTCCAGTCCGTAGTAAGCGATCATAAAGGCACCATCACAGTGCGAAGTGAACCTGGGAAGGGCGCCACCTTTCGAATCGAGTTGAAGGCATGAGCAAACTTCTCCTGGTGGATGACGATGCGAACACTTTGGCGTCTCTGGCTCGGGCCTTTCGCTTGGCCGGGCACGAGGCCGTGGTCTGCGATAACGCCGATCGAGCCCTCGATCTAGCCAAAGCGCAGCGTTTCGACATGATTCTCTCCGATGTCGTCATGCCCGGCAAAGACGGTCTGACATTGCTGGCTGACCTAAAAGCGGCCGGCGTTCAAACCCCGGTCGTGATGGTCTCCGGGCAAGCGAATATCGAGATGGCGATCCGCGCTACTCGCCTGGGCGCAGTCGATTTCCTCGAGAAGCCGCTGTCCACGGATAAATTGCTCGTCACGGTCGAGAACACCGTCAAGATCTCGCGGCTGGAAGAAGAGAATCGGCGGCTGAAGCAGCGGGCCGGCAAGCAAGAGCTGGTCTGGAAGTCGGCCGTGATGCAGGGCGTGATGGCCGGGCTGGACCGCGTCGCTGCCAGCGAAACTCGCGTCTGCATCCTGGGTGAAACCGGCACAGGTAAAGAGCTGGTGGCACACACGCTGCACGATAGAAGCGCGCGGCGCAATGGCCCGTTTATCACTTTGAACTGCGCTGCCATCCCCGCCGAGCTGATCGAGTCGGAGCTTTTTGGCCATGAAAAAGGAGCGTTTACCGGCGCAACCACACGTCATCTCGGCAAGTTCGAACAGGCGCATGGCGGGTCGCTTTTTTTGGATGAGATCGGCGACATGCCGGCCCTCATGCAGGCCAAGCTGCTGCGCGTCCTCGAGCAGAAAGAGGTGGAGCGCATCGGTGGCGATCGTTCCATTCCCGTGGATGTCCGTGTAATCGTGGCCACGCACCGCAACCTGGAAGACCTGGTCCGCAAGGGCGAATTCCGGCAGGATCTGTACCACCGCATCTTTGTTTTCCCCATAACTCTGCCGCCATTGCGCGACCGTCCCGAAGATATCCGATTACTGGTCGACTACTTCGCCGCTGCGGTCGCCCAACAGAACGAGTGGAAGCCGCGCGATATCACCGCCGACGCCTATGCTGAACTCGAACATTATTCCTGGCCCGGCAATGTGCGGGAATTGCGGAACGTGGTGGAGCGATTGTTGCTGCTGGCCGACGACAGCGTAGATCGCGGCATTGTGCGGCTCGCGTTACCCGGAGCTCAGCCGGGCCTCGCGTCAGGACATGGCACGCTCTCCGAACGCATGGATACACACGAGCGCGAAGTCATACTCGCCGAGCTTAAGAATCATGCCTACAAGATGACCGACACGGCACGCGCGCTGGGCCTGGAGCGCAGCCATCTCTACAAGAAGTGCCAGCAATTGGGCATCGACTATCGGCCTGAGTCTTGATCCATGAGTGTTCGCGCGCGCTTCTGTGATATTCTTTCGTTTCGAATAAAGGAGCTCATTCACAGCTATGAAGGTCGGAGTTTTCACAGCCCTGCTCGCCAACTTCTCCCTTGACAAAGTGCTCGACAAATTGAAGAGCTTGAACATCTTCACAGTCGAGCTCGGCACCGGCAACTATCCCGGCGACCCGCACTGCAAATTGTCGATGTTGAACGACCGGCAAGCCCTGAAGGAGTTCAAGCAGAAACTGGAAATCAACGGTTTCACGATCAGCGCCTTGAGTTGCCATGGCAATCCCCTGCATCCCAATCCCGCCATCGCGAAAGCCTATCAGGAGACCAGCAAGCGGACCGTTCGGCTGGCTGAAAAGCTCGGAGTGCCCGTGGTTATCGATTTCTCGGGCTGCCCCGGCGACAGCGACAAAGCCAAATATCCAAACTGGGTCACTTGCCCTTGGCCGCCTGAGTATCTCGACGTTCTGGCGTGGCAATGGGAACGGAAAGTTATTCCCTACTGGACGCGGCACGCCCAGTTCGCCAAGGATCACGGGGTCAAGATCGCCATCGAGATGCATCCCGGCTTTGTCGTTTACAGCCCTGAAACTTTGTTGAAGTTGCGCCACGCGGTCGGAAACACCGTGGGCTGCAACTACGATCCCAGCCACATGTTCTGGCAAGGCATCGATCCCATCAAAGCCATCCGCGTGCTCGGGGATTCCGTTTTCCACGTACATGCCAAGGACACGCAAATTTACGACTCCAACCTCCCCAAGACCGGCGTGCTCGACACCAAGAAATATACCGACGAGCGCAATCGCTCCTGGATCTTTCGCAGCGTCGGTTACGGCCACGCGTACGGCTGGTGGAAGGAGTTCATTTCGACGCTG
>DATHOT010000318.1:0-12878 GCA_035484655.1 Bryobacteraceae bacterium
GCACGCATTGCTGAGGAGTTGACCCACGCGTGACCGTGGCGCACGCACTCTTGCGTGCCGCGTTCACACTCCTGTGAACGCCTTAAATTTATGCTGATGTTTTTCCATCCACACTCTGCCGCTACGAAACGCGACCCCTTCCGTCTCCAGGCGCAATCTCTGCTCCAGGCCATTTTCGCCCGGCAGCATGATTTTTCCGCCGGCCCCCACCACCCGATGCCAGGGCAAGCCACGCGCCCCGCGCAGCGCCCACACCACTTGCCGGGCACGTCCTGGAAAACCGGCGGCACGCGCCACGTCGCCGTAAGTGGCCACCTTCCCTTTCGGAATTGTTCGAATCGTGTCGCGGATAGTGCTGAGCACAGCCGGCCTATTGCGCGCGATACCAGGCCAGGGTGCGCCGCAGCCCCTGTTCTAACGTGAACTGTGGGTCGTGGCCCAGCTCGCGCCGCGCCGCTGTCGTGTCGGCTTGCGAGTCTCGCACATCGCCCTCGCGCGGGGGCGCATATTTGGGCGGTAAGGAAACGCCTTCGATCTTCTGCAGCAGTTCCCAGACGTGGTTGAGGGTATACCTGTTCCCATTACCGGCGTTGTACATCTTGCCGCCCACGCCTTGAGCCTGCGAGGCCTTTACGCAAAGCCCCGCGACATCCTCCACGTAAGTGAAATCGCGGGTCTGCTCGCCATCGCCGAAAAGTGTTGGATGCCGCCGTTCAATGATGGCCTGCATGAACAGCGACAGCACGCCCGAGTATGGACTGGAAGGATCCTGCCGCTCGCCGTAAACATTGAAGAAGCGCAGCGCTACGGTTTCCAGATTGAAGCAGCTCGTAAATACGCTGGCGTAATATTCGCCCATCAGCTTTTGAACCGCATACGGCGATTTCGGCCGCGGCAGCATGCTCTCCACTTTGGGCAGGACCTCCGTATCGCCATAGGCCGAGGACGATGCCGCATAGACTACGCGCCGGACCTTGGCTTCCGAACAGGCGCGAAAGACATTAAACGTACCGTCGATGTTTACTTCGTGCGACGGCGCCGGCTCGCGTATCGAGCGTGGCACCGATGGAATGGCCGCCAGGTGAAACACCACGTCCGCGCCCTCAATCGCCTTCGCGGTGGCAGCATAGTCGCGGATGTCCGCTTCGCTGAAACCAATGCGGGAACGAACTTCTTCCAGGTTCCTGGCATGGCCGGTAAGAAAGTTGTCGATTACCTTTACCTCGGCATCGGGCTCGGCCAGAAGCCGTCGCACCAGCGTCGACCCGATGAATCCAGCGCCTCCCGTGACTGTGAATCGTGTCATGCCGCCACTTGCTCGACTACCTGTTCGATGAACCGCAACGAATCGGATGCAACCTTCTCCGCGCCAGGGGAAAAGTCAAAAGCCTCGAGCGAAACCCAGTGCCGATAGCTGCGTCTCCGCAACACTTCGAACAGCGGCTTGAAATCGTAGGTTCCCGTTCCAGGATGCCTGCCGTCCATTTCGTTAATGTGCACGTGCCGGATCAGATCGAAGTAACGATCCACCAGCGTTGCGTGCGCCTCCCGTTCATCGACCGCATTGTGAGTATCAAACATCGTTCGAACCGCGGGGCTGTTAATCTGTTTCACGATCGCGACCGCTTCGGCCAACGTTGTAATCACGTCGCACTGGCCGATTGGCAGCGCCTCCACCAGAATGGTCACGCCTCGTTCGGCAGCATGCGTAGCTACACTCGCCAGGCCGTCCGTGTAGTTCCTGGTCGCTTCCTCCCGGCTCAGCCCGTCTACCGTGCAGCGTTGTTTGGGCGATCCGAAAACCATCACGCCGTTCTCGCCCAGATCCGCGCACAGATCCACCAGGTCGAAAACGTGCCGCCAGCTTCGTTCCCGAAGGGTGCGGTCGGGCGTGGTAACGTGCAGTCCTTTCGGCGAAGCCATCAGCCAATGCAGGCCCACGAAAGTCAGTCCGTCGTCGCGAATCGTCTCGCGGTGGTGCCGACGCTCCTCGGGCGTAATGTCTGCCGGCCGGTCCGCCAGCGTGAACGGGGCGATCTCAATGCCTGTATATCCGATCTGACGGATGCTGCGGCAGACCTCGGCGAGCGGCCGCTTCTCGTAAACTTCGTTGCAGATCGCGTGTCGAAAATGATAAGACGTCACGCCATTTCCTTGGTTGCCACCACTACCAGCGACAGCCCGCGCCACGGGAGCAAGCCATCAATACGGCGCCAGATCCAAACCGTCTTATCGAACATCTTCAGCATCACTTTGCTGAGGCGGCTTCGATGCAGAAGCTTTCCATAGAACCACCAAGCTGGAGTCGAGATTTTGTTGAGGTTAACCATGCGTTGTACTTTGAACCCGTGCTTTTCCAGCATCGTGCTCAGCTCAGACCTGCTGAAGCGCCGCAGGTGGCCCAGCGTTCGATCCAAGCTGCCATACAAGCCGGGGCCCTGTGGCGCCAGCAGGACCAGAGACCCGCCTGTCTTCAACACCTGTTTCGCCGACTCTATCAGCGCCCCCGGATCCGCCGCATATTCGAGCACGTTGACGCACAAGACGGTGTCGAATGGACCGCCCGCCTCGGCGAAATCCTCCGGCCGCTCCGGATCGAGCTTCCGTACCGAAACGTTGGGAGTGCGCAGAAAGCGGTTATTGAGCGAGTGCAGATAGAGAGGGTCTTTCTCGGTAGCGGCATAGTGGAGTCTGCGGCCCATCAGACGGCCGGCCAGATTCCCGATTCCGGCGCCCAGCTCCAAAATGGTGTCGCCCAAATAAGGCCGCAGCACGCGCGCCAGCCAGCTCAGATATTGGGGTGTGCCAGTCAGATTATTGAGAAACGCGCGGCCGTATGGTTCCACGTACAAATCGTCAATGACCCAAAAGCGCAGAATCACGCCCAGTGCCTTCACGCCGTCTTTCCAGCCGATCTTCTTGCCTTCTTCGTAGGTGCGGCCGTGGTAGCTGATAGGGACTTCATAAATCCGGAGCTTGCGCTTGGCCGCTTTCATCGTGATCTCGGGTTCGAAACCGAAACGGTTCGACCGGATGGGGATGCTCTTCAGCAAATCGGTGCGGAAAACTTTATAGCCAGTCTCCATGTCGGTCAACTTCAGATTGCAGAACATGTTGGAGAGCAGCGTCAAGTACTTGTTGATCATCGAATGCCAGAACGGCAGCACGCGGGTCTGTTCGCCGGCCAGGTAGCGCGATCCGAACACCGCATCGGCGTGTCCATCCAGCAGGGGCCGCAAGAGCCTCGGATATTCGGCGGGATCATATTCGAGGTCGGCATCCTGCACGATGCAAAAGTCGCCCTGCGCCTCCTGGATCGCGGTTCGGACCGCGGCGCCTTTGCCCTCGTTCACTTTCTTGCGAATCAGCCGGATGCCGGGCTCGCGTGCCGCCAGCCGATCCAGGATTTCCGAAGTCCCGTCGGTGGAGCAGTCATCGACGATGATCAGCTCCCGGTCCATGTTTTCCGGTAGGGGCGCAGCCAGGACTTGCGCCAGGCTCCGTTCCACCATGGTGCGCTCGTTGTAGACAGGGATAAGGATCGAGAGCCGCATTCCCCAGTATAGGGGTCGCATAGCTACAAAAAAAGGCCGCCCGGATGAGCGGCCCAAGATTTTATGAAAACCTGACTTGCAAGAAAGTGAGCTTACCGTCTGGTGGTAGTGGCGGGCGTGGGTTCATCCTCGAACTTTTGCGCGCGCACCCATTCGTCGGCTTGCTTTTGGGCTTCATCTTTTGAAATTCCGTAGCGCTCCTGGATGCGACCAACCAGCTGATCCTTCTTCCCTGCGACCTGCTCGAAATCGCTGTCAGTAAGCTTGCCCCACTTTTCGCGGGCCTTGCCCTTGAGTTGTTTCCAGTTGCCTTCTACTCTGTCCCAATTCATAGTTCACACTCCTTCACCGGGAAAAGATGCACGGCAGCGGCCACTCTTAAGTGCCTGATTACTCAGCGTGGCACCTCAAAGTAACGCGGCAAAATCTACTGGCGTGATTTGGCCCCGGCTAGGAAAAAGGCGCGGCCTCGTGATACCACTAGAGATTGGACGCCATCTTTGAGACCAACCTGCCGGGCATCGAGCGGCATGCCCGCGGCAAGGTTCGCGATGTTTACGCCGCCGGCGAATTTCTGGTGATCGTAGCCACCGACCGGCTGTCGGCGTTCGACTACGTTCTGCCCACGCCCATTCCGGACAAAGGAAAGGTGCTGACGCAGCTAACCCTGTTTTGGCTGGATCTCGTCCGCGATATCGTGCCTAACCATTTTGTGGCGGCGAACGTCGCGGATTATCCGGCGCAGTTTCAACCTTACCGGGAGCAACTGGAGGGACGGTCGATGCTGGTTCGCCGCGCCAAGATGATCGAGGTCGAATGCGTGGCGCGGGGCTATGTCTCGGGCTCGGGCTGGAAGGATTATAAGCGAGACGGGCGTATCTGCGGCATTCCGCTGCCGGCCGGCTTGCGCGAATCCGATAAGCTGCCCGAGCCGATCTTCACGCCGGCCACCAAGGCTCAGTCCGGTCACGATGAAAACATTTCTTTCGAAGCGGCGGCCAGTGTAATCGGCGACAAGCTCGCTGGGCGGCTGCGTGACGTAACCCTCCAGATCTATCGCCGCGCCGCCGAATACGCTGAAACCCGGGGCGTGATCATCGCCGACACGAAGTTCGAATTCGGTTTTATCGGCGAGCAGTTGACGCTGGCCGATGAGGTGCTTACGCCCGATTCTTCGCGCTTTTGGCCGCGTTCCAGCTACCAGCCGGGTGGCCCGCAGCCGTCCTTTGACAAGCAATTCGTGCGGGATTATCTGGAATCGATTCGCTGGAGCAAGCAGCCGCCCGCGCCCGCGCTTCCGCCCGATGTCATTCACCAGACCAGTGAGAAATACCGCGAGGCGTACCGTGTCCTGACTGGGAAGCCGTTATGAACTGGATCGACCTGCTTCTCATGCTGGTAATCGCCTTCTCGATCCTGTCGGGCCTGATGGCGGGTTTTGCGCGCGTGGGAGTCGGGTTCATCGCCACGATTCTGGGAATCTTCTTCGGCTTCTGGTGTTACGGAATTGTCGCGGCTTATTTCCTCGATTACGTCAGCTCGCGGGCGATTGCGAACCTGATCGGGTTCTTCCTCATTTTCATCGTGATTTCAGTGCTGGGCGCGATCGCAGGCCGGCTGCTAGCCAAGTTTTTCAAATGGGTCGGCCTCTCCTGGTTCGATCGGCTGTTGGGCGGCGCGTTCGGAGTGGTGCGTGGAGTAATTATCGCGGTCGCGTTGGTCACGGTCTTGATGGCCTTCGCTCCCTCGCCTCCTCCGCGCTCCGTCGTCGATTCGAAGCTGCTGCCATATCTGGCGGGCGCCTCGGACTTTTTCGCCGCCCTGACGCCCCACGAGATCAAGGATGCTTTCCGGGATGCAAAAGAAAAAGCTGAGAAGGCCTGGGCCGACCACGCCCGGCGCGAATCGGGAGGACTGCGGCGAGAATGAATCTGCTGATTTTCGATCTGGACGGCACGTTGATCGATTCCAAGATCGACTTGGTCCATTCAGTGAACGCCGCGCGCCGGCTGATGAAGCTGCCGCCGATTTCTGAAGAGCTGGTTTCGTCCTACGTCGGCAACGGCGCTCCCGTATTGATGCGGCGGGCCCTGGGACCGGAAGCGAGCGAGGCCGATGTACAACGCGCGCTCGAATATTTTCTCGGCTATTATCGCGAGCACATGCTCGACAATACGCGGCTGTACGCGGGCGTGCAAGAAGCGCTCGACCGTCTCCACCATGCCGGATCGCACATGGCCGTGCTCACCAACAAGCCGGTCCGGTTCAGCCGGGAGCTGGTAAATGGACTGGGATTGGGGCGGCACTTTTTTCAGGTCTACGGCGGCAATAGCTTCGAGCAGAAGAAACCGGATCCGATCGGCGTAGAGACGCTGCTGAGAGAAAGCGGCATCGCGCGGGAGCGTACCATCATGGTGGGTGATAGCGGCGTCGATATTCGGACCGCGCGGAACGCCAACATACGAGCCTGCGGTGTTACCTATGGATTTCAACCCGAGGGCTTCGCCGAGGACCCGCCCGACCTGATGATAGACGATATGAACGAGTTAGCCGACTACGTTTTGACTAAACTGGGCTAAGTCCTTGACTTTTTTGAAGGCCGCTCCAGTATCAATGGAGCGAGCAGCCATCTGCATTCCCGTGCGCAAGTCGGTCGCCCAACCCGCTGCCAGCAGAGCCGCGGCTGCATTTACCAGCACGATGTCGCGCCGTGGTCCACGCTCGCCCTGCAGCACCGCGATAGCGATCTCACGGTTCTGGGTACGGTCGCCGCCGCTCAAGTCCGCGGCATTGGCATGCGCGACGCCGAAGTCTGCCGGGCTCCAAGATAGCGGATTCACCTGGCGCCCCGTGACTTCGAATACGATGGTTGAGCCGGTGGTGGTTACCTCGTCGAGACCGTCTGAGCCATGCACTACAAACGCGCGCTGGGGCTCGAGGCCTGCCAGGGCCTCCGCCATCAATCCTGCAGCGTGAGCCGAGGGCGCGCCGATCAACTGCCGCGTCGCGCCGGCCGGGTTCGTCAGCGGTCCCAGCAGATTGAACACGGTTCGCATCTTCAGTTCCAGCCGGGCCGGCTGGGCGTATTTCATGGCGGGGTGAAAAGCGGGCGCGAACAGGAACCCGATGCCGACCTCACGAATCGCGCGTCCGGCCTGTTCAGGCGCAATCGCAACTTTGATGCCGAGCGCCTCCAGAACGTCGGCGCTGCCGCACTGGCTGGATAGCGACCGATTGCCGTGTTTGGCCACTCGCACGCCGGCGCCCGCGACGACGAACGCGGTGATGGTCGAGATATTGAAGGTAGATGGTCCATCGGCGGCGCCGGTGCCACAGGTGTCGAGCAACGGTTGGGAATCTACCGCCGCGTCGACGCGCGCCACTTTCTCGCGCATCGCTCGTGCGAAGCCCAGCAGCTCATCGGAAGTTTCGCCCTTGGTCCTCAGACCGACTAGAAAGGCGGCGATCTGCGCCGTGCTCGCTTCGCCGCTGAGCACGACCAGCATGGCTTCACGCGCTTCTTCGGCCGAAAGATTTTCCCGGGCCGCGACCCGGTGCAGGTAGGGCAACAACATGGAGGGCTTTGCCCGTGAGTTTAGCACGCGCGTATACAGGCTTGACCTCGCCGTCATGCAATGTTATAAACAGTAACGCTACAATGTTTAACACTTACCACCGCAAGTCACCCACGCCGCTGGAGCAGTTCATCCTGGATTATGTGTGGGCGCATCCCAACTGCACGGCTGAGATGTGCCGTGAGGGGCTGGCCGGCCAGCGCAAGCTTAAGGATTCGACGATCCGCACCATTCTGCGGAAGCTGGAAGAAAAAGGCTACGTCAAACATAAAGTCGACGGCCGCACTTTCGTTTACCGGGCGGTGCACACACAACGCAACGTTGCGGTGCAAGCGGCGCAGCAGCTTATCGATCGCTTCTGCGGCGGGTCCGTTGAGGAGCTGCTGGTGGGACTGGTTGACAACCAGTTGCTCGAGCCGAAGCAGTTGCAGCGGCTGGCGCAGAAGATTGCATCGCGTAAGGAGAAGGTATTATGACCACGCTACAGTTTCTGGCGGAGTGGGCGCTCCGCTCCTCGATCCTGATCCTGAGCGGCACGCTGCTGCTTTGGGCGCTACGGGTGAAAGATCCCTCGATCCGGTTGGCGGCGTGGACGGTGATGCTGGCCGGCTCCTTGGCGATTCCGGCGCTGAGCCTGACATTGCCAAAGGTGCCGTTGGTGGTGATGCGCACGACGGCGAGGCCGGTGGAACTGCTACCGGTGAGTAACGAAGCCGCGTTGCCGCGGACGCTTGCAACGCGAGGCCATGACCGCACCACGCCATTCGACTGGGCGCTTGTCGCGCTGATGATGTACGTCCTCGTCACCCTCGCGCTTTTGCTGCGCTTGTGCATAGGTCTGGCAATGGGCCTGCGCTTACTGCGCAGCAGCCGTGCGGCCGGTCAGAAAACGGAAGGTATTGATATTCGCGAATCCGACCGTGTGGCATCGCCGGTAGCGCTGGGGATCGCGCGGCCGGCGATCGTGCTTCCATCCGATTGGCGGCAGTGGGGAAGCGCAAAGCTGGACGCTGTGCTGGCCCATGAGCGCTCGCACATCCGGCGCCATGATCCGGAAGTGCAACTGCTCTCGGCTATTCATCGGGCCTTGCTCTGGTACAGCCCGCTGAGCTGGTTCCTGCACCAGCGCATCGTGCGGGCGGCGGAGGAAGCGAGCGACGATGCGGCAGTGGCTGTAACCCGCGATCGGGCCCTGTACGCCGAAGTGCTCCTCGACTTCATGCAGCGAGGTGTGCGAAACGCCAACTGGCTTGGTTTACCGATGGCGCGCTATGGCCGGCCGGACGACCGCATCCATCGCATTCTGGATGGTACAGTCTTGTCGCGCGGAGTCACCCGATGGAGCGTGGCAGCAATCCTGGCATTAGGATCTCCACTGGCATTTGTAGTGGCGATGGGGCAGCCGCAGAGCGCGGCTCAGGCACAAGCTGCGCCCGGCGCACAAGCGCCCGTTCAGGCGACTATGCAGAAAACTCATGCCGCTCAGGTCACGGCGTCCCGGGAGCCCGCTTATCTGTATGGTTTGGGAAGCGTCACCGCTTATTCGGTTACCGTGAAGCCCAGGATCGACGGCCAGTTGATGTCTGTGAGTTTCAAGGAAGGGGAGATGGTTCACGAGGGCCAGGTGCTGGCGTTCATCGATCCTCGGCCGTATCAGATCCAACTCGCTCAGGCTGAGGGTCAGCTCGCTCAGGACCAGGGGTTCCCGGCAGTCAACCTGGAGGAGGGCAAAATAAAATCCGATCGAGCAGCCGTCGACAACGCGAAGCTCCAGCTGAGTTACGCGGAGATAAGAGCACCCATCACAGGCACGGCCGGTCTGCGTCTGGTCGACCCTGGCAATGTGGTTCATGCCGGTGAACCCAGCGGGATAGTTATAATTACGCAGCTCCAGCCCATCTGGGTTTTATTCGACGTCCCGGAGGACGCCGTACCTCGGGTGCGGGCGCGACTCAGGCAGGGAGCAAACGGAGCAAATTTGCCGGTTGAAGCGTGGAACCGCGATAACACGGTGAAGGTAGCAACCGGCCAACTGATCGCGGTCGACAATCAGATTGACTCGAAGACCGGCACTGTCAAACTCAAAGCGTTGTTCGGCAACAAGGACGGCGCACTGTTCCCGAACCAGTTCGTGAATGTGCGCTTGCTTTTGAAGACCCCATGAGGATTTATTGAGTGCTGGCGAACGTGTTGCAGGCGGATATCTGGCCGGAATTCAAGCCGGTCTGAAACCAGTGGTCGCGCTGCTGCGAAGTACCGTGAGTAAATGTTTCGGGGCTTACGCGACCCGTGGCCATTTTCTGCAGCCGGTCGTCACCCACGGCCGCCGCGGCCCGCAGTCCGGCCTGGATATCAGCCGCGTGGACAATATTTCGTTGCTCGGTGGAGTTGGCCCACACGCCGGCAAAGCAATCCGCTTGCAGTTCGACGCGTACAGATATCGGATTCGCTTCGGACGGGTTACTCTGGCGCATGCGTTCGACTTTGCTTTCGATGCCGAGAATTTTCTGCACGTGATGCCCGATTTCGTGGGCGATCACGTAGGCCTGGGCGAATTCTCCGGGCGCGCCAAACTGGTTTTTCAGTTGATCGAAGAAGCCTAAGTCGAGGTAAACCTTTTCATCCTCGGGACAGTAGAACGGCCCCGTAGCGCTTTGAGCTTGCCCACACGGGGAGTCAAACGAGTCCCGGAAAAGCACCAGCTTGGCGTGCCGGTATTGTTTGCCGGCTTGGGCCGGGAGTAAATTCTGCCAGGTGGTTTGCACATCGTCGAGGACAAAGGACACGAATTGCACCTCGGTGTTCTGCGCGCCACCGGAGACCGGGCCCGAACTCACGGCCGGACGGTCTTGTACGGAGCCGCCCCCCAAAAATAGCGTGAAAAGATTGCGATGAAAGACTAAGCTGAGGATTCCAAGCAGGAGAATCCCCCCGATGCTGAAGTGAGGCAAACCAAAACCGGAGAAGCCGCCTCCACCCCCGCTCTCGTTCCGGCGATCTTCAACGTCGTTACTTACACCGCCCGGAGTCCAGTCCATGCCCGGACTGTTGCAATCCACGGCCCATTGTGGTCTAACGCACCATGTCAATTACACCATGGCTCATTAAAAGCTAACCTGGACTCTGTGAAGAAGGAAGAAGCCGCTGAGGTGCTTTCGGTCGATGGGCGCGAGGTCCGGGTGACTCATCCCGACAAGCTGTACTTTTCGAAGCAGGTGAAAGTTTCGAAATTGGACCTGGTCCGTTACTACTTGTCAATCGCGCCGGGCGCGCTGGCGGGAATAGTAGATCGTCCGATTGTGCTGAAGCGCTTCGTGAATGGCGCCGAGGGCGAGGCCTTTTATCAGAAGCGCGCTCCCACCGAGCGGCCTCCCTGGCTGAGAACAGTTACGCTGTCATTTCCGTCGGGACGCACTGCCGAGGAAGTGGTCGTGGACGATGCGGCTGGTCTGGCGTGGATCGTAAATCTGGGCTGCATTGAGCTGCATCCTCACCCGGTGCGCTCGGCCGATCTCGAACATCCGGACGAATTGCGCGTCGATCTCGACCCAGGCCCGGGGGTCGAATGGCCGGACGTGCGGCTGGTGGCGCTGGAGGTGAAGGCACTGCTCGAAGAGTTAGGACTGCGCGGCTGGCCTAAAACCAGTGGGTCACGTGGAATGCATGTCAACGTTCGTATCCAACCCCGCTGGACGTTCGGCGAAGTGCGGCGCGCGGCGGTGGCGCTATCTCGTGCCGTCGAGCGGCGACTGCCGGCGCTGGCCAGTTCGAAATGGTGGAAGGAAGAGCGTCATGGCGTGTTCCTGGACTACAACCAGAACGCGAAGGATCGTACAACCTGCTCAGCTTATTCTGTGCGGCCTTTACCTGACGCTCGCGTCTCGACGCCGCTTACCTGGGATGAGGTTCCTGATTGCGAGCCTGCCGACTTCACCATCTTCACGGTGCCGAAGCGCTTCCAGCAAGTGGGCGATCCGCACGCAGGCATGAACGCCTCGCCGGGCTCACTCGAACAATTATTGGAACTCGCCGCCAAAGACGAAGCCGCCGGTATGGCCGACGCGCCATGGCCGCCGCACTTTCGCAAGATGGAGGGCGAAGCGCCGCGAGTGGCGCCTTCTCGGACGAAATCGCCCGGTAAGGGGGCGCCTAAATCACCGCGGACGAAAATGCCGCTATTGGTAGTAGCGAATTCTCCGGACAAAGAGGCCGCGCTGGCGGGTCTGGAAAGATGGAAAAGTAAATATCCTGAGGCGGCCAAGCTTCTCGCGGTCGACGATGTGCTGGTGGATTCCATGCGGGGCAGGTCATCCACATGGACGCGCATTCGCGTGAATCTCCGGCATGTTCCTGAAGAGCTGCGGCCGCTGCAGGAGACACCCGACCCGGATGAGGATCCGACGCGCGAGTGGCGGGAACGGTGGGCGAAGCGGGCTTCGAAGAAGGAAGCGTAAGCTTTTTCATGGTCGAGATTCGGCGATTGACGGCAGTGGAGGGGCGTCAATACGTGGGCGCGCTTGCGGACGTTCTGCTGGACTGCGTGGAAGGAGGCGCGTCGGTGAGCTTCATGGCATCGCTTTCGAAAGCCGATGCCGAATCCTTTTTCGTAAAGGTTGTTGAAGGAGTTCAGCGAGGCGATCGGATACTGCTGGCCGCCTTTATTGATTCCACATTGGTGGGGACAGTCCAGATCCTTACTGCGATGCCGCCGAACCAGCCGCATCGAGCGGATGTCGCGAAATTACTGGTCGTACGATCGGCCCGCGGGCAAGGCGTCGGCGCCCGGCTCATGGAACATGCGGAAGAGGCCAGCCGCGGGGCGGGGAAGACTCTCCTGGTGCTGGATACCGCAAGTGGAGGCAGCGCCGAGAGATTGTACCAGCGGATGGGATGGACCAGGGCGGGAGTGATCCCGAAGTATGCAATGTACCCCGACGAAACGTGGTGCGACACGGTGATCTTTTGGAAACAGCTCTAAGATTTTGGCAGGCCGGAGGCCTGCCCCGCGCCGAAAATCTCAGATAGCTCGTGCGGCGGAACAACCTCGAGCTGAGCATAGGTGCAGTCGCTCGGCTTCTTGTCGGTGCGCCACCGCCGAAAATGGGCCATGTGCCGGAAGCGACCGCGCTGCATGTGCTCATAGGCGACTTCAACCACCAGCTCGGGCCGCAGCGGCTCCCAGGAAAGGTCTTTGCCTTGGCTCCAGCGGCTCTGGCCACCGGGCATGCGATGTCCGGCTTCAGCATCCGCGAGTTCGGAAGCGGCCCATTGGCTCCAGGGATGATTGGCCAGGGCGTCTTCGCGATAGGACGCGAGAAATTCCACAAGCTCACGGCGTTTTTCGGCTGTGAAGCTGGCACAGACTCCGACGTGTTGGAGCCCGCCCGAATCGTCGAAGAGCCCGAGCAACAGCGAGCCGACAGCGGTGCGCTCGCTTTTCGTATACCAGCGAAAGCCGGCGACCACACAGTCGCAATCGCGCTCGTGTTTGACTTTGAGCATGACGCGTTTGTTCGGCTCGTAGATCCCCGAAACCGGCTTGGCGATGACGCCGTCCAGGCCGGCTCCCTCAAAGCGGCGGAACCAATCGGACGCGACGCTCGATTCGCGAGTGGCCGGCGTCAGATGAATCGGGGGCTGGGCCGATGAGAGCAAGGCCTCGAGCTTTTGGCGCCGTTTTTCGAACGGCTCGCCGCGCCAATCGCGGTCGCCCTCCGAGAGCAGATCGAAGAACACCATGGAGGCGGGG
>DATHOT010000319.1:0-2785 GCA_035484655.1 Bryobacteraceae bacterium
CATCGGCAAAGGCGGCATGGGGGAAGTGTGGAGAGCGCGCGATCCGCAACTCGGGCGCGACGTGGCTATCAAGGTATCGGCGCAGCAGTTCAACGATCGGTTTGAACGTGAGGCGCGGGCGATTGCGGCACTGAATCATCCAAACGTCTGCACGCTTTACCACATCGGCCCGAATTACCTGGTGATGGAGTACATCGAGGGTCCGACTCTGGCGGAGCGCATTAAAGAAGGTCCGATTCCTGTCGAAGAAGCTCTTGGCTACGCCAATCAGATAGCCGGCGCACTGGAAGCGGCGCACGAGAAGAATATTGTGCATCGCGATCTGAAACCGGCCAACGTCAAAATCCGCCCTGATGGTTCTGTCAAGGTTCTCGACTTCGGTCTGGCGAAAGCGGGCGGAGCGCAGGAAGTCACGGCCGACTCGCCGACGATGATGCCGGGAACGCAGATGGGAATGATCCTCGGGACAGCCGGCTACATGAGCCCCGAGCAGGCGCGCGGGAAAGAGGTCGATAAGCGCGCCGACATCTGGGCCTTCGGGGTGGTCCTGTACGAGATGGTCACGGGTAAGCGGCTGTTCGACGGCGCGACGGTATCGGACTCGATTGCGGCGATTCTCAAAGAAGAACCCAATCTGACGTTGGCGCCGGAAAAGACACGGCGCCTGCTGGCGCAGTGTCTGGAGAAAGACCCGAAGAAACGGCTGCGGGATATCGGCGATGCGTGGCTGCTGCTGGATACCGAACGCGCGAGCGCCGCTCCGTTAAAGTCGCGGTTCGGTAAGGCAGGTTGGGTCGCAGCCGGTGCGTTGTTCCTGATCGCCGCAGCCGCGACCTTCGGCTGGTGGCGCGGCAGGCAGCCGGTTGAACAACCGCAGGTCCGGCTGGACGTCGATCTCGGTCCGAACGTTTCCCTGGCAACGCCTACCGGCAGCAGCAACGTCATCATCGCCCCGGACGGAACCAGCCTGGTCTATGTCGCGCATGGTGGAGGCGGCCAGAACAGGCTTTTTATTCGCAGATTGGATCAGACGAAGACCATCGAGCTCCCGGGCACGCAAGGCGCTAACTCCCCCTTCTTTTCGCCTGACAGCCAGTGGGTGGGTTTCTCCATCGGCGTAAAGGTCCATAAGGTGGCGGTGGAGGGCGGTGCGGCCGTTCCCCTGGGCGACACGGATGATTCCTCAACCGGATCAAGCTGGGGCGAAGACGGGAACATCACGACGGCGGTACTACGTAAGGGTCTGTTCAGAACCGCCTCCAGCGGAGGCGCCGCGGTTCCGCTCGCGAAGCTCGCCAATGGGGAATTGACTTTCCTTGCGCCCCAGATTCTACCCGGAGGCCAGGCGATTCTGTACACCGCTTATACAGGGGGGCGGAACGATCCCGACCGAGCCGAGGTTGAAGCTTTATCGTTGCGGGACCACAGCACGAAGATGGTGCTCCAGGGAGGCGCTTCCGCCCGCTATCTGACTAGCGGGAACAAGCCGGGCTACCTGGTTTATACCAACAGGAGCACATTGTTTGCGGTCCCTTTTGACCTGGACCATCTCGAAAAGCAGGGCACTCCCGTTTCCGTGTTGGACGACGTAGGGTTCGATCCAGGGACTTACGAATCTCAGTACGATGTTTCCCGCGCCGGAACCATGGTGTACCGTAAGGCCGGCACCGCGGCGGATCTAATGACAACCATTCAGTGGGTGGACGCCGCAGGCAAGAGGGAGCCGCTGGTGTCGAAGCCGGGCGGCTTCGAATATGTTCGCCTTTCGCCGGATGGCAGGCGATTAGCGGCACATGTTCGCGACGGAACAACTGTGGACATCCGGGTTTATGACTTCGAGCGCGAGACCTGGACGCAACTGTCGGCCGGGGGATCTTTTTTCAGCCCCGCATGGAGTCCCGACGGGCAATCCGTTGTATTCGGATCCTTGGATGGGTTGTACTGGGCTCGATCCGATGGGGCGAGCCAGCCGCAACTACTCTTCTCCACGCGGCAGTCCGATGCACCACCCTGGTCGATGACGCCGGACGGAAAGCGCCTGGCATATTCCGCCGGCAACGGTAACACCGCGCAGCTTTGGAGCGTGCCCCTGGAGAATGCCGGCGGCCGGTTGAAAACAGGCGCCCCGGAGCAGCTCCTCAAGAGCGCGTTCAGGGACTACGAACCGCTCCTCTCGCCCGACGGCAAATGGCTGGCCTGGGATTCGAACTCTTCAGGAAGCGATGAGGTCTACGTGCGCGCGTTTCCAAATAACGAAGGGCTGTGGAAGATTTCAAACAACGGCGGAATCAACCCGATTTGGTCTCGCAACGGACATGAGCTGCTCTATCAGGCGGGAGACCAGATGATGGCCGTCAACTACTCGGCGAAAGGTGACACGTTCGCGCCGGAAAAGCCTCGACTCTGGCTGGCTAAGGTAGGAGGAACGGCCTGGGATCTTTCTCCGGATGGAAAGCGTCTGCTGGTGCTGGCGCCGGTGGATTCGCCTGCGGCAGTCAAAGCCGAGCATGAAGTGGTGCTGTTCCAGAACTTCATCGAGTATCTGCGGCAGAAGGTCCCGGTGGGAAAGTAATGGTGGTTGATTGCTGACCGAAGTCCACAATTCGATTGGTGGCGTTTCCTCCGTTCCACAGAACAATGCCTGGAGCTACAGCCCGCACCCGGACCGGCAGCGGTTCCTGGTGACCGTTTCGACCGCGACGGACCAGCCAACCGTCAATGTGATTCTGCATTGGCAACGAGCGGTCGCGGCGCAGATGAAAGCCGACCAGCGCTGATAACCGTG
>DATHOT010000320.1:0-4997 GCA_035484655.1 Bryobacteraceae bacterium
AATGTGAAACCCCCGATCGCGGAAAAAGGTGTACGCGCCCGGCCAGGGAAGAAAGCCGCGTGCCCGGTTAACGATATTTTCAGCGGTCCAGTTCCAATCGATGAGGCCGTCTTCCTTTTTCAAGATCGGTGCGAGCGTTGCTGCGGCCGGATCTTGTTTCTCCGGCGTGGGATCTTCGCGGAGTGTTCGGACCAGAAGCTCAGCGCCGGCCGTTGCCAGCCGCTGGCCCAGCTCCAAAGCATTTTCTTCCGGCCCGATTTCGGTCTCCCACTTAAGCAGCATGTCGCCAGTGTCGAGCCCGGCGTCGATGCGCATGGTGGTAACGCCGGTGCGCTTCTCTCCGTTTGCGATGGCCCATTGAATCGGCGCGGCGCCTCGATATTTGGGCAGCAAGGACGCATGTACGTTGATAATTCCGCGCTTTGGAATATCGATGATCGATTGCGGAATGATCTGCCCGTAGCCGACAACTACCATCGCGTCCGGATTCAACTGCTTCAACTGCTCGACCACTTCCGGGCGTCGAATACGCTCAGGTTGATGCACTGGCAGACCCAGTCGAAGAGCGGTTTGCTTCACCGGCGAGGCGGCCAGTTGTCCACCGCGACCTTTGGGGCGGTCGGGTTGCGTGAAGACCGCCAGCACGCGATGGCCGGCGGCGACGATCGCTTCCAGGGTGGGCACTGCGAAGGCGGGAGTGCCAAGAAAAATCAGATTCACAGCGGTCAGCCGCCCCATTCGCCGGCCTTGGCCAGTTTCCGGACCTTGCGGCGGATCAGGTCGCGCTTGAGCGCGCTGACGTGGCTGATATAGAGGCGGCCGTTCAAATGATCGATCTCATGATTGAAGGCGCGCGCCAGCAGATCTTCGCCGGTCATTTCGAACGGCTCGCCTTTTACGTTCTGGGCGCGGACTGTGACCTTTTTCGGACGCCTCACCTGTTCGCGAAAACCCGGAAGGCTAAGGCAGCCTTCCTCGCCGGCTTGGGTTCCCTCTTTTTGGATGATTTCGGGATTGATGAGAACAATCTTCTGCTGCGGATCTTCGGCCACGGACAGGTCGATAACGGCGATGCGCTTGGGGATGCCGATCTGCGGCGCCGCCAGGCCGACGCCTTTAGCAGCGTAACAGGATTCGAACATGTCGTCGATGAGCTGGTAGAGCTCCGGAGTGTCGAATTCCTTGATACTCTCGGCCTTTTTTTCGAGTACGGGCTCCCCGTACAGCACGATCGAATAGGTCATCAGAAGTTTTTCACCTGCTCCAAGTAGCCGTCGAAATTGCGCCGAGTCTCGTCCAGCGAATCACCGCCGAACTTTTCCAGGAACGCCTGCGCCAGGACGATGGCGACCATGGCTTCGCCGATCACCCCCGCCGCCGGGACAACACAGACATCGCTTCGCTCATAGGCGGCCAGGGCAGGCTCGCGCGTGGCGATATCCACCGACTCGAGCGGGCGCCGCAGCGTTGAAATCGGCTTGAGAAATCCACGGACCAGCACATCCTGGCCGTTGGTCATGCCGCCTTCCAGCCCCCCGGCACGATTGGCGCCTCGGGTGAAACGCCGCTCTTCCCGATTGTAGTGAATTGTGTCCTGCACGCGCGACCCGAAGGAAGCCGCGCCTTCGGCCGCAAACCCGACCTCCGCGCCTTTCACCGCCTGCATGGATACGATGGCCTGAGCCAAGCGCCCGTCCAGGCGTGAATCCCAGGTGATGTGAGAGCCGAGACCGGGCGGCACATTGTGCGCGATCACTTCGAAGACGCCGCCGACGGTGTCGCCGGTGCGATAGGCTTGATCGACTACTTCTTTCATCTGCTTCTCGACTTCCGGGTCGACGCAGGCGAGCAGCACTTCGGTCTTCTCGCTCAGCGCCACCAGTTCATCCCAGCCGGCCTGCCGGGTGAAGCGCACCTCGCCGACACCGATTATGTGGCTGAGAATCCGAATTTCGAATTGTTCGAGGAAAGCCTTGGCCAGCGCTCCGACTGCTACCCGAGCCGCGGTTTCGCGAGCACTGGCGCGTTCCAGGATATAGCGGGCGTCGTGAAAATTGTATTTGAGACTGCCAGACAGATCGGCATGACCGGGCCGCGGTCGCGTGACAGGCTTGCGCTTGTCTTCGGCCCCGTCGATGTCCTCGACAGGTAGCGCTTCGGTCCAGTTTTTCCAATCTTTGTTGCGGATGATGATGCCGATGGGCGAACCGATAGTTTTCGAGTGCCGCACGCCGGCGACAATTTCGACCTGGTCCGTTTCGATCTTCATGCGGCCGCCGCGCCCATAGCCTTGCTGGCGGCGCCACAGCTCGCGGTTAATGGCGTCAAAAGAGACGGGAATGCCGGCGGGGAGTCCGGTAAGAGTGGCGACCAGGCATTCTCCGTGAGATTCGCCGGCTGTTTCGAAGCGGAGCATGAGTTGGGGAAAACTTCATCGTAACCGATTGGCAGGTCAGCGACCTGCCCCACGCTTGAACATTTTGTTCGCTTCCGCATAGCCGGTTCTCTGTTAGAATGTGCCAAGGATGTCACAGGCGGCAGTTGAGCGCGAACGGCCAGAAATCCCGGACAAACTTTACTTTCGAATTGGTGAAGTGAGCCGGCTGGCCGGAATCAAGCCGTACGTACTGCGATTTTGGGAGACGGAGTTCTCCTCGCTAGGGCCGAAGAAATCCGGCAAAGGGCACCGTCTTTATAGGCGCAAGGACGTGGAGCTGGTGCTGGAGATAAAGCGCCTGCTTTACGACAAGCGGTATACCATCGAAGGCGCCCGGAAGTTTCTGGAGTCGCGTCCGAGGGAAGCGGCCGGGAAATCCTCCGACGGAGCAGTTAAGAGATCCAAGCGCTCGCAGGGGGACCTGTTCAGCGATGGGGCCCCGGTTCTGGATCGAATCCGCAAAGAACTCACAGAAATCCTGGAAATTCTGGCCTAGAGTAGCTGCAGGCCGTAAACCGGGAGCTTCTCAAATAAGCCTTCTTCGAGCCGATAAGGAACTTGAGCATCCTTATGATCCGGCTCACTCGCATCAATCATGTGCCCTTGGTGTTGAACTCCGATCTGATTGAGCACGTAGAGATTACACCGGATACGGTGATCGCCATGACGAGCGGGCAGAAGTTCATGGTGCTGGAGTCGGCCGATGAGGTGATTGAAAGAGTGATTGATTTTCGCCGGACGATTGCGAACTTACCGGCCAAGGTTTCTAGCATATGCGAATGGCCCGAGGCGGCTACGGAAGAGCAACCTTAGCGCATGGCGGAGCAAATCAACGTTAAGAAACCGCCGCCCGCGAAAAGTAAGAACGCCAGCGGGCCCAGGCCGGATTTCGCAACGGTGGGCGGACTCTTGCTGGCGGTTGGCGGCATCGTGGGAGGTCTTCTGATGGAGGGCGGCAAGATCAGAGACGTCTCGCAAATCACGGCCGCCTTGATTGTGTTGGGTGGAACCTTCGGAGCGGTGATGGTGAGCACGCCCATCCGAGTGCTCAATGGCGCCGCTATGCGTTTGATCCATGTTCTGATGGACAAGACCGGATCTCCCGACGAAGCCATCGAAGAATTGATCTTATATGCCACCAAGGCCCGCAAGAACGGCCTGGTCTCGCTCGAAAACGAGGCGCTGGAGATTCAGGATCCATTCCTGCGCAAAGCTCTGACGCTAGCGGTCGACGGCACGGATCTGCAAGAGATTCGCAACATGATGCAACTGGAGATCGACACGGCGGAGAACCGCGCGATGGCGGAGGCTAAGGTTTTCGAAAGCGCCGGCGGTTACTCGCCCACCATCGGAATCATCGGCGCGGTGATGGGTCTGATTCAAGTAATGAAAAACCTGGCGAACATCGAAGAAGTGGGGCGCGGAATCGCGGTAGCGTTCGTAGCGACGTTGTACGGCGTCGGGCTGGCAAATATCATACTGCTGCCAGCCGCCACCAAGATCAAATCCCGGATCGAGTGGGAGGCGGAGATGAAACAGTTGAAACTCGAAGGTGTAGTGGCCATCGTCGAAGGACTAAATCCGAAGTTGATCCGGAGTAAGTTGGACGCCTATAAGCATGAGGAGCGGGTGGCGCAGCCGAGGGAAAAAGGCGATCTGAAAACCAAGGCGGGGGCTAAAGCAGAGACGCCGCCTCGCGCCAGCCCGCAAGCTGCTCCTGCCAAGATCTGAGCAAGATGGCACGCAAGAAACGGGAATCCCAGGTAAATCACGAACGCTGGCTAGTGTCCTACGCGGACTTCATAACGCTGCTATTCGCGTTTTTCGTGGTTATGTTTGCCAGCTCTCAGACTGATAAAACGAAAACGCAAGCTATTTCCGATTCCGTGGAAAAGGCGTTGAAAGGCGAAACGTTCAACAGCGTGGTTACGGCCGTCCTGGGTGGAGCGATCGATATGAAGGGCCAGGGCAGCGCGCAAATGAAGGGCCCGGGCGGAGTCAAGAAAGAGCTAAAAACGGTGGACGTGAAGCGGGACGGGCAGATCGCTGAATTGCTGCCGTCGCTTCAAATCCTCAACCAGGAATTGGGGAGTGAGATCCGGTCTGGAAAGTTAAAGATCAGCATGGGGGCACGCGGGTTGATCATCAGCTTTACGCAAGCAGCGCTGTTCCCTTCGGGCGAGGACGAGATTGCAAAGGATTTTTATCCGACCATCCAAAAAATCGCCAATGCGATCAAGCAGGTTCCCAATCCAGTACGGCTGGAAGGGCATACCGATTCTGTTCCCATCCACAATTCCCGTTTCAAGAGCAATTGGGATTTATCGGCAGCGCGCAGCATCGCGCTGCTGGAAGTATTCGTTGATTCCGGAATGCCGCGGGAGCGTCTTTCAATCGCCGGATATGGCGACACGGCGCCCGTCGATGACAACGACACTGAAGAAGGGCGGCAGCGCAACCGGCGAGTCGATATGGTGGTCCTCAATGAAACGGGTGTGAAGGGCGAGCCGGAACGGATGTCGGCGCCGGCGCAGAAGGCGGAGGCGATTAAGCAGGAAGC
>DATHOT010000321.1:0-10438 GCA_035484655.1 Bryobacteraceae bacterium
TGCGGAAGTGCAGAACCGATCACGCACCCTGGTACATCATCCCCGCCAATAAGAAATGGCTCCGCAACCACGTGGTGGCAAAGTTGATCGTCCAGGCGCTGGACCGGATGAAATTAAAATATCCGGCGCCCACGGTGGATATCTCAAAAGTTGTGCTGGATTGAGCCATTGCCGAAACTGGAGGCATGGACCTCGCCAAACATTGCATCGTCAAGCCAGGCAGCAAGGTGCGCTTGAAAGATCGGGATCCGGATGACACATTCGGAAAAAGACGCAACGACAAAGCGCTCGAAAAGACGCTCGAAAAACTTCGCCGCCTCCAATATTTGCTCTACGCCGACCGGCGCCACGCTCTGCTCATCGTCCTGCAGGCCCTCGATGCGGGAGGCAAAGACGGCACTATCAGTCATGTAATGTCGGGAGTAAACCCGCAAGGCTGCCAAGTCACTTCATTCAAGCAGCCCACGCAGGAAGAACTGGCGCACGATTTTCTGTGGCGCGTTCACAAGGCCACGCCGGCGCTCGGTAACATCGGAATCTTCAATCGTTCGCACTACGAAGACGTGCTGGTGGTGCGAGTGCACAAGCTGGTTCCGAAGGACGTCTGGCATAAACGCTACCAGCAGATTAATGACTTTGAGAAGATGCTGACCGGCCAAAAGGTGACCATTCTAAAATTTTTCCTGCATATCAGCCAGGACGAGCAGAAGCGGAGGCTCAAAGCGCGCATCCAGGATCCTACCCGCAACTGGAAATTCTCGATGGCGGATATCGAAGAGCGGCGCCATTGGGACGATTACGTGAAGGCCTACGAGGACGCTCTGCGGAAATGTAGTACTGATTGGGCGCCCTGGTACATCATTCCCGCTAATGATAAATGGTTCCGCAATTATCTGGTCGCGGAGTTGGTGGTGCACGCGCTAGACCAGATGGGATTAAAGTATCCCCGCCCAACCGTCGATATCTCAAAAGTAACACTCGAGTGAGCAACGCACCCACATACCGCACCAGAGAAGACGTCCTTACGGACCTGTCCAAAGCTCTTAATTTTTCGCTCCAGGCTTTGGAAAACAACCGTAAGGGAAAATTGGCCGGCGAACAATTCACAGCCCTTATCGGCCGTTTCGTTACCCCGCTGTTCCTGACCATCCTCTTTGCGGCCGGTCCGTTTCTGATTTGGAGCGCCCTCACTTCCTCCAGCCAGCAGGTATCGTTCGGCGCCGGCTTCCAGCTCTTTCTGGGGCAACTGATGAACTTAGGAGATCTCGCCGAATCCCAGGGTAAGTTCGCCGTGATTACGCGGGTTGGCTCGCTGCTGATTTCCCTGGTCCTGGCAGCCTTGATAGCTGCCCGGGTCTCGTTCGCGCTCTATTTCGATCTGCTGGAGGGAGGTGTCCGAATGGTTGAAGGGCGAGTGAGCGCACGCGAAGATCAGACTATTCGGCCCAACGGCCGCGATCCCATCGAAAAGTATTACTTCGACATAAAGACCGATCGTTATCCCGTCAACCTGGCCGCCTACCGGGCCATCGAGAACGGTTCGGTCTACCTGCTCTACCTACTCCCGCGCAGCCGCCAACTGGTTGCCATCGAACCGAAACCCTAATCGGCCGACGTGGCGAAGCGTCGCTCCCATAAATCACCTAGCCTGACTAAGAGAAATACCCATCTCTTCGTAATGCCTCAAAACCTATCTAATCTGCGCTGAACGTCCGATGGATTGGTTGCGACGTTCGACGAGTCGCCAGGAGCACAGATTTGTATCTGGTCCAAATATTTCGGGCAAGCCCTCTGATGGCCCTCGCGCTATGCATGTGCCTGGCAACGATCTTCTGGTGCATTCTTCTGGCGCGCCGCCAACAGGGCCGCTTGGATCGCATGCTGACCGCGTTACTCGGCATGATCGCGATTTACGAGGCGCTGCGCGTACTGAAGGACTGTGGTGTCATCCGTTTTGCCGGCGTTCAGCAACTGAACGGCTGGGTGGATTTCATTATCGCCGGCACTTACTTGCTGGCCGGTTTTATTCTGAAATACTCGGGCAGCGACCGCGCCAACACCAAGGTCCGGTTACGGCTGGTGGAGGCCAACGAAAAGACCATGGAGGTCGGAAGGGGCGCGAGCGGTCCGGAAACGACGCACGCCGTTTTCGATGCCTCTCCGCTGGCCACCTTCGCGGTGGATAACAAGGGTGTAGTGATCTATTGGAATGGCGCCGCGGAAAGACTACTGGGCTGGAAGCGGGAGCAGATCCTGGGCCAGCGTCTGCCCTTCGAAGGAAAAGGCCCGCTCCGCAACAGCCGTGGACACGACGTCGAGGCCGCCATTTGGACCGCGCCGATTAATTCGCCGAACGGCTCCCCCCGCGGCACGCTGACCGTTGCAGCCGGCAGTGTGGCATTGCGCGAGGCCGGCCTGTCGCCAAGTTTGCCCAAATCGGCGTTGGCGCTGAATCACTGATCCGTCATAACCGCCAGTAACCCGTAACCTGCTTGCCGACGCGAGAGAGCGGCGTTAAGCTTTGAGGGTGGAGTTACTATGACCCAGTCTCCGAATCGCCGCAGATTTTTGAAGAGTAGCGCCGGTGTAAGCGCAGCGCTTGCCGCCGGCGTAGGCGCAGGACGCGCGCAGTCGACCGCGCAGTCGACCGCGCAGTCGACCAATGATAAACCCGCGCCGGATGACCCTACCCAGGCGCCGGGTTCGCCAGCCCGGGCTTATGGCGAGCGATCGCGGTTCGAAAAAACCGGCCGAGCCCCGTCGTCGCAAGGGACCTCCTCGGGCGCGCCTTTGCAGGATTTGAACGGCATCATCACGCCGTCCTCGCTCCATTTCGAGCGCCATCATTCCGGAGTGCCGGACATCGATCCACGGCGTCATCGCCTGATGATCCACGGCCTGGTGGATCGCCCGCTGGTCCTCAGCATGGATGAGCTGAAGCGTTTCCCCTCCGTCTCGCGGATCCATGTCATGGAATGCTCCGGCAATGGTTTCCGGAACAAGGGCGCCAAGACGGCTCAGGACGCCCACGGCCTGGTGAGTTGCTCCGAGTGGACCGGTGTGCCGCTAGCACTGCTGCTGCGCGAAGCCGGCGTGCAGCCGGGCGCCAGTTGGATTGTGGCGGAAGGTTCGGACGCGGCCAAGATGACGCGCAGCGTGCCGCTCGCGAAAGCCATGAACGACGTGCTGCTGGCCTACGGCCAGAATGGCGAGGCGATCCGTCCCGAGCAAGGCTATCCGCTGCGGCTGTTCGTTCCCGGCTGGGAGGGAAACATCAGCATCAAGTGGCTGCGCCGCATCAAAGTGGTCGACCAGCCTTACATGACCCGCGAAGAGACCTCGAAGTATACCGACCTGATGCCGGATGGCAAAGCCCGCCAGTTCACTTTCGAGATGGATCCGAAATCGCTCATCACGTACCCCTCTGGCGGCCAAAAGCTGGCGAATCCGGGCTTCTACGAGATTTCGGGGCTGGCCTGGTCGGGACGCGGCGCAATTAAAAAGGTCGAGGTCTCGGTGGACGGCGGCGGGACTTGGAAAGACGCTCAACTGCAGTCTCCCGTGCTTCCGATCGCGTTCACGCGATTTCGTTTCGGATGGAAATGGGATGGCAGCGAAGTGGTGCTGCAATCGCGATGTACCGATGAACATGGCGATACTCAGCCCGTACTCGCCGATCTGGTGAAGGCGCGGGGCGATCACTGGAGTTATCACTTCAATCCCATCCAAAGCTGGAAGATCTCGGCCGATGGGAGCGTGCAGAATGCGCTGGTTTAGTGCGCGCTCGCTCGGGCTGGTGCTAGGCGCAAGTCTCGCGTGGCCGCTGGCGGCGCAGCCGCCTACTTACGGCTTGGGCCGTACCGCGAAGCCCGACGAGATCAAGGCCTGGGACTTCGCCATCGGTCCGGATGGCAAGGAGCTTCCGCCAGGCAGTGGGAGCGCGGCCGAAGGCGCCAGGATTTACGCGGCCAGTTGCGCCGGTTGCCACGGCAAGACCGGCCAGGAAGGTCCCAACGATGTCCTGGTGGGCGGCCAAGGCACGCTCAACACCAACAAGCCGGTGAAGACGGTGGGAAGCTACTGGCCCTATGCGACGACCGTTTGGGATTACATCAATCGGGCTATGCCATTTAACAAACCGGGAAGTCTCACAGCGAACCAGGTTTATGCGGTCACTGCCTACCTGCTGTCGTTGAACGGCATCATCAAAGAAGACGCCGTGATGAATGCCCAGACGCTCCCGCAAGTGAAGATGCCGAACCGTAATGGCTTCATTGGCGACCCGCGCCCCGATTGGAAGAGCAGGTGAACGCGAAGGCCGGCGCGCAAGAAAAGCTGAATTCGATTCGCGAGGATTTGATCGACCTGAGCCACCGAATTCACGCCCAACCGGAGCTGGGATTCGAGGAGGAACACGCCGCCAACTGGATTTGTGAGTTTCTCGATGGCATGGGATTCGAGGTCAAGCGCGGGATCTGCGATCTTCCGACCGCCTTCGCCGCCAAAGCAGGCAACGGTCCCGTGCATGTCGCCATCTGTGCCGAATACGACTCTCTACCTGGGATCGGACACGCCTGTGGGCACAATATCATCGCCGCTTCATCGTGTGGAGCGGCCATCGCCGCGGCGGCGGTAGCCAATGATGCCGGATTGACCGTCCATCTCATCGGCACGCCCGCCGAAGAAGTTGGTAACGCTAGCGGCAAGATCCTGATGCTCCAACGCGGAGCCTTCGAAGGGATGCATCTCGCGATGATGGTGCATCCCGCGCCTTTCGACGCGGTTATGCCGAAGATCATCGCCGCCTCCATGTTCGAAGTTGCGTATACCGGCAAGGAATCGCATGCGTCGGCTTTTCCAGAGCTGGGCATCAACGCCGCGGACGCGCTTACGGTGGCGCAGACCGCGATTGGACTTCTGCGCCAACATATCCGGCCGTCCGATCGGATTCACGGTATTGTTACGCACGGTGGCGATGCTCCCAACATCGTTCCGGCGCATACCCGCGCGAAGTACATTATTCGCTCGGAAACGATCAAGGATCTGGCCGATCTGCGCCGCAAGGTTCACCGCTGCTTCGACGCCGGGGCGATTGCCACCGGCTCGACCGTGGAAATCATTGGCGGCGACCAACCCTATGCCGAGATGATTCACGATTCCACGATCGCGGAGCTCTATCGCAAGAATGCGGAAGCTTTGGGCCGGGTTTTTCCGGATTTCGGACCGCTGCGCGACCGCGCTGCCGCGTCCACCGATATGGGGAATGTTTCCCTGACAGTACCGTCGATTCATCCCATGATTGGGATCGACCCAGGGACGGCGGTGAACCATCAGCCTGAATTCACGGCGCACTGCATCAGGCCTGCCGCGGATAAAGCCCTGCTCGACGGCGCGCTCGCGATGGCCTGGACTGCGATTGACGCGGCGGCCGGCTCAGCGCGGCGTTCCGCCTAAGGACGCTCGCCCAACAACGCCTTCAACCGGTCATAGCCCGCGCGGCTCACCTGAAGCTGGGTGCCGTCGGTAAGCACCGCCACGCGGCTGTCTTTGGCGTAGGGTTCGATCTTTGCGACTCGTTCCAGATTCACGATGACCGAACGGTGAATCCGCACGAAGCACTGCGGATCGAGCGCGGCTTCCAGGCTTGAAATGGTCTGCTGCTTGAGAAAGCTCTTGCCCTGGCTGTGCAGCTCGACATAATCGTCCTGGGCTTCGGCGTAATCCAGTTTGTCGACTGGAATAATGTGCACGCGCGCGCCATCTTTTACGACGATGCGCTCCAGGTGCTGCTCAGGTGGCCGGGCTGCCCGGGCTAATTCCGGCGCGGGCGGCAGCTTTTCGCCCAGCCGCTGCCGGGCTCGCTCGAGCGCTTTGTCGAAGCGCTCCTGGCTGAAAGGCTTCAGTAGATAGTCCACCGCGTGCGCATCGAAGGCCTTCATCGCGTATTGATCGAAAGCCGTAACGAAAATTACCGCCACGTCACGATCGATCAGCTCCAGCACTTCGAAGCCGTCCAGTTTCGGCATCTGCACATCCAGGAACACCAGATCGGGCTTACGCTCGGAAATTGCTTTCACCGCTTCGAACCCATTCGCGCACTCCGCCAGTATGTCGATCTCGCGGCTGGACGCCAGATATTCGCGCAACAGGTTGCGCGCCAGCTCTTCATCGTCCACGATGATCGCGCCGATCCGGCTTCGCTGGTGGACCGAGCTTCCGGTCGCCACAGCCTGCTCGGAGCCCGAGTCGCGCTCCAGGTTTTTCAAATCCACCAGCACTTCCCGCGCCGACTGATAACGCCGCTCCCGGTCTTTTTCCAGACATTTCCGGACGACCCGTTCGAGACCCTCGGGAACCTCATAATTGAAACGGGCGATGGCATCCGGCTGCGCTTGCAGAATTCGGGCCATGGTCTCTGAAGGCGTGGCGCCGGAGAATGGCAGGCGCCCGGTGGCCATCTCGTACAGAACGACGCCCAGGCTAAATATGTCGGTGCGATAGTCGACGTCGCGGCCGAGCGCCTGCTCCGGGCTCATATACTCCACCGTCCCGACCACCATTCCGGCGGTGGTCAGCAACTGCGTTTCTTCGGCGGCCTTTTGGCCGGCCTGCAATTTCGCCAGGCCGAAATCCAGCACCTTGACGTGGCCGCGCGGGGTGATCATCAGGTTGGCCGGTTTGATATCGCGATGAATGATCCCTTTCGAGTGCGCGTCGTCTAATGCGTCGGCCACCTGCATTCCGACCTGCACCAGTTCGGAAATCTTCAGCGGGCCTTCCGGAATGCGCTGCGCCAGCGGCCGGCCCTCTACGTATTCCATCGCCAGGAACCAAAGCTCGCCCTGCTCTCCGATTTCGAAAATGGTAGCGACGTTGGGATGGGTGAGCGCCGATGCCAGCCTGGCTTCCTGGACGAAGCGATGCATCCGGTCGGGATCGGCGGCAAACTCCGGCGGCAACACCTTCAGCGCCACGCGGCGTCCCAGCCTGGTATCGTCGGCCAGATAAACGGCGCCCATGCCCCCTTGGCCCAGCGGCGAAACCACGCGATAGTGCGCAATCAGCGTGCCGGACGCCACCAAATCCACCATGATCTCCTCCATGTTACATGCGCCGCACCGTCATGCATGCGCGGCACAGGGTAAATCCACCTCCACCACGAAACGCTGATCCGACGTCACCGTATCGACGCGCGCCTCGTTTTCATAGAGCGCGCGAAGCCGGTTGCGCACATTCTGCAGCCCTAAACCATGCCGTCTGGCGGCGGGCGCATCGGGGTCGAATGCATTGTCGATTTTGACGTGCAGGCGGCCGTCGCGGCAGCGGGCTTCCAGGCGTATGATCCCACCGTCTACCAGGCCGGCGATGCCATGCTTCACGGCGTTTTCCACCAGCGGCTGCAGGAACAGGGGCGGCACAATGCAATCGTCGCAGTCGGCGTCGGTTATAAGTTCCACCTTCAGCCGCGCACCGAAGCGCACCTGTTCCACGTCCAGATAGGCCTTGGCCAGCGCCAGTTCATCGCGCAATGAAATACTTTGTTTTTCCCCCAGGCTCAGAGTGCTGCGCAAGAAATCGGAAAGCTTGATGCACATTTCGCGGGCGCGAACGCCGTCGACAGTGGCCAGGGCGCTGATCGAGTTCAGACTGTTGAACAGAAAGTGCGGGTTGATCTGAGCTTTGAGCGCCTTTAATTCCGCTTCTTTGGCCATGGTTCGCGCGGCCTGCTCGCGTGTTTCGGCTTCCTTCGAGGATTCCACCGAAAGCAGAACGTAATGCAGCGCCACGGCCAGCAGGTACAGCAAAACGCCGATGCCGAACAGCAGCGGAAGCTGAGGGCTGAACCGCTGATCCAGCTGCGCGAACCGGCGGCTTAGAGCGATCGCTAAAGCTTTAGCGAGTACGATCCAGAGCAGCGCCACTACCACCGCGGCGGCGCTGTGATTCAACAGGAGCTTGGGCAGTTGGGACAAAGGCAGGACGCGGCAAAGATACCAGGGCGCCAGGCAAATAAACGCATAAACCAGGCACAGAGGCAGCGCCAACGCTTCGGCCTCGAACACCGGGAGCCGGCCGGTAACTGAAAGCAGGTAGCCCAGCATGCCCGCCAGCATCAGCCAAACGAGCAGATATAGGATGATCCTGCCTCTAGTGGCAAGCAACGGATGCATAGAAGATTGGTCCGATTAGTTGCGCAGACTGATGCCGCCGAAGATGACTGAGCCCGTGATTACCAGTTGCGGAGTCTTCGCATTCGGTTCCACCTTGGACTGCATGGTCTTGTCTTCGACGCCGCCGAAAATGGTCAGGGCTCGATTGATGATGGTCCAATTGTCCGGCACGCGCACTTCCAGGCCGCCGCAAACTATGTTCACATCGATCACCGCCTGCTCAACGGTCATGCCTGCGCCCCGAAGGTCGAATTCCACTCCGCCGAAGACTGCGACCGCCTCGCCGCCGCGAAAATCCGGCGTACTGACTCGACGCTGGCTGCCACCGAATACGGCGAATGCGTTACAGCCCGAGCTGGCATCGGTGGGCCCGGATCCCCCCGAGCCGGACACGCCGGCCGCGCCACTCGCATTTGCCAGGTATCTTTTGCGGTCGATCGAGCGCAGCAGCATACTGAGCCCGAAAGCGATCAGAAACAGAGGCCAGATGAGATTATAATCGAAAACCACAATGTCAAGGTTGTCCAGAAGCAGAAGCGCGCCCGCCAACGTGACCACTCCGCCCCAGATATAGCCGGCGGGTGTTACAGACTCCACAATCTTGGCGACTCCCACCACGATGAGCAGTACCGGCCAATAGCGCCAGATATCGTGGAAGCGGACGATTCCCATGTTGTCGAGCAGAATCATAAGCCCGATCAGGACGATCAGGCCGCCGATCACCATGCCGCCGGCGCCGTGCCCGTAGCGCTGGCGCCGTTCCATGCGCCGCTGCATCCGGGCGTTTATGCGCTCGTGGACTCGTTTAGTGATGTCGTCCTTTAGCTGTTCGTTGTAGTCCACGATTCGATGTTACAGCAGCTAGGTGATTGTATCGACAGGAGATCGGTGAACGGTGGTTGGGAATCGGCGAATGTACTACACGGCGGCGGGAAGGTAAGCGCCACCGGGACGCGGCGACCGCGGTTCTCGATTCTGCGGGACGCCGCGTCCTGTGCGCTTTCAACAGCTGGGTGGGCCAGCTGTTTAAACTCTTCTGGCGAGGCCGCCGATCAAAGAGATCACGAACAACACCAGAAAGACCATGAACAAGATTCTCGCGACGCCCCCCGCGGCGGCTTCGATTCCGGTAAACCCGAAGAGCGCCGCAACGAGGGCGATGATAAAGAAAACTACTGCCCAGTAAAGCATCATTCCCTCCTAAACTAAATCCGCGAACCCGGACGGTCGCTGCTGGCGTAATCCGCGGAGGCCTCGCCGGTGGAGGAGATGTCCTCGGCGGCGGTTTCTTCCAGGATCTTCTTGGCGCGCTTTACCCATTCGGAGTCGTCGCAGTGGACCGACAACAGAATCCCACCGGACTTGATGCGCCCTTCATAGCGCTTGGCTTCATATTCCGGTATCCCCATGCCGACCAACGAACCGACCA
Organism: Bryobacteraceae bacterium; assembly: GCA_035484655.1. Taxonomy (GTDB): domain Bacteria; phylum Acidobacteriota; class Terriglobia; order Bryobacterales; family Bryobacteraceae; genus Palsa-89. The sequence goes on from DATHOT010000321.1 coordinate 9,601, forward strand.
GGCCGCCGATCGCGCCACCCGCGCCTGCGCCGGCCAGCAGGCCCATAATCGGCCCAGCCGCGATAAATGGCCCGAGTCCGGGAATGGCCAACGCCCCGATTCCGGCCAGCCATCCAAGTGCCCCGCCGATGACGCCGCCGGTCACTCCACCCGTGGTTGCGCCTTCCGGCGCCTTGCTCTCTTTCTTAGCTGCCAGATCCTTGGTACCCAGATTCTCAGGCATCAGAACCGAAACATCGGTGCTTCGGAAGCCCCCGGAGCGCAGCCTCTCCAGAGCCTGGCCCAGAGAAACGGTGTCCTTATAAATTCCGAAAACTGCTGTGTTCTTCCCCATGATTTGCTCCTTGATGAAATGAACTGCGACTTGCTTTCTTTATTCCGACTTCTTTGAAGTATTGGGACCTACGGTGAGCTCGCTGGTGACTTTACCGTTTCCCGCGACGCCGGACGCTTTGTCCTCGATGGCTTTCTTCTCGTCGTCCGACTTCACTTGCCCCTTCAACGTCACGGCGCCATCCTTCGTCAAAATCTTGACGTTATGAGCCTGCGTGGAGAGTGTTTTATCCGATACGATCGCTTTGCGAATCTGCTGCGTCAGCTCCCGGTCGGCTTTGTTCTGTGTAGCTGTGGACGCTGATTGCGGCGTTTGATCCGCTTGCCCAAATAATGGACCGGCCAAAGTCAAGCCTGCAGAGACCGCCAGCAATTGCGAAAGTAACGCTGCGTTAGAAACGATTGTTCTCTTCATAACGCCCTTGATACTGCACGGGCGTTGCCAACTTCCGGCATAGGCGGAAATTCGACTTACTTGCGCGCATCAACACGGCCTGGATTGAAG
>DATHOT010000322.1:0-21582 GCA_035484655.1 Bryobacteraceae bacterium
CAATTACACCGCGGCGGGTTCCGGTGCATGCTCGGGGCATTCCAACGGTTGCCTGGTGCCCAACCCGACGTTCTTCGCGCCGACGGTGACCAACACGGGGCTTTACGGAGCGCGCCAACTGCAGATTTCGGGGCGGTTCACGTTCTAAAAGGCAGGTCGGGGACAGTCGGAGCCCTACACCCCCCCAACCGGCTACCGCAGAACCAACTCGGCTTCCAGGGATTCGCTATCGCCGCCCTGGTGTAGCTCGAATCCGGCCTTCTGAAAGATCTTCTGCATAGGCCGGTTCTCGAACAGCACCGTCGCGGTGACTCGCTCCAGCTTCTCGTTGCGGGCGAAGTCAACCAACTGCCCGACGATCGCAGTGCCGATTCCCCGCTTCTGGAAATGATCGCTTACAATTACGGCCAGTTCCCCTTCCTCGCCGGTATGAGACTTCACCAGTCTGCCTACAGCGACGATCTGGCGAACGCCGGTGCCGGCATCATGACGCTCGGCGACAAACGCCATCTGACGGTCGTAATCGATGAAGCACATCCTCGTCAGGCGCTCGTGCTGGGTGCGCTGCTCGAGCTTCATCCAATGGAAGTACCGCAGGTACACGCTGCGCTCGGAGAGCGTGTGATGAAAATTCACCAGCAGCGGTTCGTCTTCCGGACGGATGGGCCGGATGGCGATCTCGGTCCTGTCATCCAGCGGAAGATGTTTTTCATAGCGCGTCGGATAGGGTCGAATGGCCAAGCGCGGCAAATCCGACTTGTCGGTATCTTTTGAATACACTACGACCCGCGCATCCAGAGCCAGCAGCCGCTCGGGAGACGCGAGCAGCGGATTGATGTCGATTTCCTTGATCCAGCGCTGCTCGGTAACGAGGCGGCTGAATTTCACCAGCAGCTCCTGCAACGCCAGCAGATTGACTGGTTTTCTACCGCGCACGCCTTTCAGAGCTTTGAAAATCTTGGTCTGCTCGATGAAACGGCGTGCCAGCGTCGTATTAAGCGGAGGGAGGGAAAGCGCACGGTCCTGAAAGACCTCTACCAGTTGCCCGCCGGCGCCAAAAAGCAGCACCGGACCGAATTGAGCGTCGATGCTGCTGCCGAGGATCAGCTCATAGCCTTCGGTTGAAATCATCGGTTGCACGCTCACGCCATCGAAATGACCGGCGCCGGCTTTTTCCGTGACGGCGGATTGAATGGAGCGAAATGCATCGAGCACCGCGGCCTCGTCACCCAGGTTCAGCTTCACTCCGCCCACGTCGGTTTTGTGCGTGATAGTGCGCGAGTGCAGCTTCAACACAACCGGAAAACCAATCTCGTGCGCGGATGCGATCGCTTGATCCTCGGTGGCAGCTACCTTGGTATCGACCACAAGAATGCCGTAGGCTTTCAGAACCTGCTTGGACTCGAACTCGGTCAGGATTGTCCGATCGGCGGCGCGGGCCTCATCGATGATCTGGGCGGCGCGAGCGGGCTCGATTGAGTCGGAGCTGGTGAGAGCGGGCGTCTCGTAGAGTCCGCGCAGGTTGTAACTATATTTCCACATGTAGTGGAACGCTTCTACCGCGGTGTCGGGAAAGGGGAAGGTCGGAATGCCGGCGCGGTTCAGCACCATCTGGCCCTGCGCGGCCTCTTCGCCACCCATCCAACTGGCCAGGATCGGTTTGTGATCGAGCTTGGCGAAGCGGGTTAGTTTTTCGGCGATGGCCGCGGGGTTGGTCGTCCCTTGCGGCGTCATGATCACCAGCAGCCCATCGGCGTTGGGATCCTTGGCCACCACTTCCACCGCCTTTTCGAATCGCTCGGGACCCGCGTCGCCGATGATGTCGATGGGATTATTGTGGCTCCAGTGCGGCGGCAGGAACTTATTCAGCGCTTCCACCGTCACAGGCGAAAGCTCGGCCAGTTCGCCTCCCGCGGCGAGCAGCGCGTCGGTGGCGATGACTCCGGGTCCCCCGGCGTTGGTGACGATGGCCAACCTGGGTCCGGTAGGCCGCGGCTGATTAGCCAGCACTTCGCTCATATAGAAGATGTCAGAGATACTGTTCACGCGCAGGACGCCCACGCGACGGAACGCCGCTTCGAGCACTTCATCGCTGCCTGCCATGGAGCCGGTGTGGGATGCAGCGGCCTTGGCGGCCTGTTCCGTGCGTCCGGCTTTAATGACGATGATCGGCTTATTTAAGGCTACTTCGCGTGCGGCCGAAAGAAAGGACCGGGCATCGCCGATGGATTCCATGTAGACCACGATGCTGCGGGTGTGCGGATCGTCGCCCAGGTAGTCGATCAGGCCGCCCCAGCCCACATCCAGCATCGAGCCGGCCGAGATGAAGGCGCTGAATCCGATCTGCTCGCGCAGGCTCCAATCCAGTATGGCGGTACACATCGCTCCGCTTTGGCTGACGAACGCAACCGAGCCCGGCCGCGCCACGGTATGCGCGAACGTGGCATTTAGGCCGCTGACGGGACACATCACGCCCAAACAGTTGGGTCCGATGATCCGCATTTTGGCGGGGCGCGCCGCCGCGAGGATTTCGCGCTCCAACTCGAGGCCCCGCCGTCCGGCCTCGCGAAATCCGGCGGAAATTATCACGGCGCCCTTGACGCCGGCGAGCGCGCATTCTTCGATGACACCCGGTACGGTTTCGGCAGGCGTTACGATCACCGCCAGGTCCGCCGCTTCCGGCAGACTTCGAACGCTGGGGTAAGCTTTAATACCCAGCACGCTGTTCCTGGTCAGGTTAACGGGGTAGACCGTGCCACCGAAAGGACTGCCGATGAGGTTCCAAAGCACCGATCGCCCAACGTGACCGGGCCGGTCCGTCGCGCCAATTACGGCCACTGATCGCGGCCGGAAGAAGACTTCCAAGTCGCGGCGAATGATGTCTTTTTTGCGTTGATTCCCCGTGGTTAGATCAACGGTTGTCATACGTCCCTTAGATGCAGTTCCGCCGCCGCGCGGCTCTCAGACGCTTACCACCGCGCAGGGTGACTGGCGGATTATGACGTAGGCATTGGCGCGGAGGCGGCCCGCGAAGCCGCCATGAACGCTGCGGCCGATGACCAGCAGATCGGCCTTCTCCTGGTTCGCCAAAGTGCAAATGGCCCGGGGAGCATCCCCGGCCGCCAGCACGGTCACCGTGGCGTCTAATCCCATGCTTTGCTGCGCGTCTCGGATTCTTTCTTCTGCCTGTGCGAGCAATTTCTCTTCCGCGTAATCCGCAAAAGCCGTGTCCTTCGTGGTCTCCGGGATGACATGGACAATTTGGAGGTCGGCTCCAAATTCGGACGCGAATTTTTTGGCCCAGCTTAAGGCCGGGCAACTTTGCGGGCCCAGATCGAGGGCACAGAGGATTTTGCGAAAAGCGATGTCTTCGAGCCTCGGCACCTGCTCCATATGGACGCCGGTCCAGACCGGACACAAGGCTTCGTGCAGGACGTTGCCGGTGACGGATCCCAGAATCAGCCTCCGGAATTTCCCGTAGCCGTGCGTCGGCAGCATGATCAGGTCAAAGTTTCGCGACTGGGCGTATTCCAAGATCTGGGAGGAAGGGTCGCCGTGCAGGAGGACACGTTTGACGTCCAATTGCTTCAACTCTTCGACCAAATATCCACTCAACTGCCGTTCGCCTAGCGCATTGAGGTCGGCCGGGACGTCATTGCAGGTAAGCGGCTCTACTACGTGTAGAAGTGTGAGCTCGGCCTGAAAGTGGCCGGCAAAGGTCTCCGCCATTCGGGCGGCGGCGGTGCACCGCTCCGAGAAGTCGACGGGGAATAGGATTTTCTCTGGAGGAAACATATTTTAGTCCTTTACAAACGCCTCCTACTTGGTTGCGTCTTTGGCCGGAGCGGGAGGCGTCGGATTCAGGCCGAGATCAGTCAAGATCTTCGGGTCCTTCTCGCTGACCGCCAAAAGGTCATGGCACGTAGCACAATCGTTTGAAATTGTGCGACCGTCGGCGCTGGTGTGATTGCCATCGTGGCACCGGAAACACCCTGGATAATCAGTGTGTCCCAGGTTGTTGGGATAGGTGCCCCAAGTAATTTTCATTTCAGGGAAAATATTCTGCTGGTAGAGCGTTTGCACGGTGCTGATCGTGGTCTTGATTGAGGCCGGGTCCGCGGCATAGATCCGCGGATAACTGGTTCGATAGAACTTGTCGATGGAGGCGGCGATTTCACGAGTCCCGGTCTCGCGGTCCTGATAATTGCGGCGCAGCGCCTCGATGGCCTGTTTCCTGATAAACGGGAGCTTGGGGCTGATCCTGCCCCGGCTCATCGCGAGATCCAAAGCTCGTTCGGGGACTTGAAAAGTGTGCGCGGGCCGGTTGTGGCAGTCCATGCAATCCATATCGCGGTGCTCCCCCCGCGCCAGTTCTTCGGGGCTGATTTTCGCGTCAGTGGAATTGAATACGATAACTTTGCCGCTCGCGTCGGTGTAAGTCACTTGCGGGATGACCTGCCGGCGCTGGTCGGTCGTGATGAATTGCATCGCGCCCCCGTTCACATGCGCGCCGTGGATTCCGACGCCGCCTTTGTAACTGGGTCCGCCAACCTTCAGCAAAGCCACGGTGGTGGCGGCGCCGTTCTGCTCGTCGGAGGCGAAATCAGTGTGGATGAAGAGTTTCTCGCCGGTAAATCGATTGGGTGAGTGACACTGCTCGCAAGTGACGTGCGCGGAGTGCAGGGTTTCCACCGGGGCGGGGATCGGCCGCGGATAGGTCTGGAACATAACTCCAAATAGCTGGTGAGTGCCTGTCAGCTTTGCCTTTACAAAAGAGGTAGCTCCGGGGCCTATATGACAGTCTGTACAGGCTACGTTGGCGTGTGGCGAATTGGAATGAGCAGTGTATTCCGGCTGCATAACTGTATGGCAGGTTCTTCCGCAAAAGGCATCGCGGTCCATGTAGGTCACGGCGCGATAGCTGAACTGGCTGCCCATTAACAGGTTCACCATCGTGGTCAAGCCCACGAAGATGGCCAGTTTCCGGAGTTCGCCGCCTTGTGGAAGAAATGGTCCCTGGTCCCCGGATTTGCGGCGTTTCCAAGTGTTCAGAGCGATCCCGAGTGGAATGAGCAGCAGACCCGTGAGGAACACGCCCGGCAAGAGCAGGAATAGAACGATGCCGATATAGGGCGTGCCCGCCTCGCCGCGCCAATAAGCGGGAAGCGTGAGCAACCAAAGAATGCTGGCCGTGGTCACCAGGACCACCCCGATCAGGCTTATGAGATTGCTGGCTAAATATGCTAACGGTGATCGTTTAAGCATTTCACCAAACGCGACCGCAATCTCGTCACCAGACGCAACCTTTGAGGAATCTGTCGGTGCCTCAGATGAATGGGGGATTTGCCCCAGTGAGTCTTATGCTGCTGCGTGATTAACCCCAATCGATGCAGGTGAACGGTTCGGGAGGCTATAGACCGGACACGAGGAACTTACCGATGTAAACGAAACCTGCCAGCAGCACTACCCCATAGACCACGGCTAGCAACGTCAGTACCCGGCCGGATTCGCGGGCTTCGACGCCGGCATCCAGGGGACTGGCAGGAGCCTTTTTCATGGTGGCAATCATGGTCACTGCGGCAGCAAGTACAACCCAAAGAATGGAAAGAGCGAGCATCTTAGAATCCTCGGAACGTATATTTACGCGAGCTCGTAAAACTACACCTTCCGCAGCGTGGCGAAGGGTCGAGTACAGGCAGAGTGGGCCGTGGACCGGTGTGATGTTTTTCGTTGGGCGGACCGGAGACCCGGCTGGCTTTCGGTCCTGGATTGGGCAGACGCAGTTCGGCTGCGATGATGGCGAGTTGGGCTGTGCTGGGGGAGTCGCCCTCGAACACCACGTGCCGAATGCCAGCGTTCCAGAGACGGGAAAGCGAATCACTGCCTTTGCGTGCGATCACTACAAACCGCTCTGGCTGCTGCCCGCAAGGAGCGAGGCTGTCGAGCTGGTTTCCATCGATCACGACGACCCCGTCGATGCGCAAGTCGGGCTGGTCCACCAGGAATACCCGGTGTGTACCGTCGCGTAGCAGGGAATTGCGCAGAGATTGTGCGTATTCCGAATCCCGAATTGCAAGTTGAACGGTTTTCATATCAAATCACTCTCCGGCGAATACGTTAGGGATGCTGCAATCCTGGAACCAGTCTATTTTGCGCGTGCAAGCTTCTGCATATCATCGACTTACGACTGGGAGACCAGCGCATTATTGCGCACGTTGTTGGTCTTCATGGGGTACCACACCCAGAAACTTGAGCAGCTGGTGGCTGGCATCGTTGATGGCGGTGTGCGACGTGCAGGGTTAAGCGCACAAGGTAAAACCAGCGAGCAGAACTATCATGGACATAAACACGGACCCCGTTCGGCGCTCTGTATCCCATCTGGCCGCGAAATGGCAGCGTCCCGAGATTCTGGAAGCAATCTTCGATCAGCTCTCGGACGGCCTTTTCATTTACGACAAAGGCCTGCATATTGTCGGAGTCAATCAATCCGCTCAGCGGCTGTTTGGCATGACTGCCGAGGAGATGATGGGCAAACATTGCCAGGAACTGTTTCATTGCACGGTTTGCGAGCCGAGTTGTGGAATGCTGCAGGCGTTGGGTTCTTCAGTCGCCGTTCCAACCGGCACCGTGAATCTGCACATGGAGAACGGGCGCGAGCGGATGGTGGTGATCCGGACGGTTCAGTTATTAGATCATGAAGGGGCGCTCGAAGGCGTGGTGGCCACGGTGAAGGACGTCACCGAGGAATCTGAGCCGGCGCAGCGCCAGATCATCGCCGAATCCCAAGCCATGCGGGAAGTGCTCAACTTCGTGAGGCGCGTGGCCATCAGCGAAGCGTCCTCGATTCTGATTGAGGGCGAAAACGGTACCGGGAAAGATCTCATCGCCAAGACGCTGCACTATCAGAGCTTGCGGCAATCCGAACCATTTCTGGCGATCAACTGCGCCGCGATTCCGGAAACGTTATTGGAAAGCGAACTGTTCGGCTACGAAAAGGGCGCCTTTACCGACGCGCGCGCGCAGAAGCGGGGGCTTTTCGAGTTGGCCGACAAAGGCACGCTGTTGCTGGACGAGATCGGCGAGATGCCGCTGTCGCTGCAGGCTAAGCTGCTGCGCGTCCTGGAAGACCAGTACTTCCGGCGGCTGGGCGGGCTGCGCGACATCAGCGTAGATATCCGGATCATCGCCGCCACCAACAGAAACCTGCGCGAGGCGGTGCGCGAGGGAGCGTTCCGGCAGGACCTTTACTATCGGCTGAACGTGATCCAGTTGATCGTGCCGCCCCTACGGGAGCGGCCGCAGGATATACTGCCGATGGCCCGATTTTTTGTGGAGCACTACAACGCGAAATTCAAGCGCCAGATCGAGGGGATTTCGCCCGAGGCCGAAAGCCTGCTGCTGGGGCACGATTGGGCGGGCAATGTACGCGAACTGCGCAACGCCATCGAGCGCGCCATGATCCTGGAAGATACAGCCTTCATTCGGCCGGCGGGCCTGCCGGTGGCGGTGCGAGGGGCGGACTCGTCCACGGCGGCGCCGGGCTGGGTCGAAGCCACCCTGTCAGGCAGCGATGCAATGTCGCTGGTGGAACAGGAGCGGCGGCTGCTGGTGCAAGCGCTCGAAAAGACGGGCGGTAACCAGACGCAGGCGGCGCGGCTGTTGCGGATCACGCGCGACACGCTGCGGTACAAGATGAAGAAGTTCAATCTGCGCTGAGCGGAGTACAGCGGACCGGTCACCGAGACTTGGGCGTCCGAGCTTCAGCCCCTCGATCCAACTCGCCTTTCCTGGCGCTTCGGGGCACGCTTTCCGGGGAATCGCTGGATACCGCGGTGGAGTAAGCCAGTGACCGTTGAAAGGAATGCTCCCGAGTGCCGCAGAGTTCGAGCAGCCGGGCGACCATCGCGGCGCGCGATCCAACGCCTAATTTCGCAAAGATTCGCCGCAAGTGAGTGCAAACGGTCCAGGAGCTGATACTTAGCACCTTGGCGATGATCTTGTTGGAATGTCCTTCGGCTACCATGCGCACGATTTCCTGTTCACGCGGGCTGAGTTGCACGCGCGGGCGATTTACGTTTGGTATCCGAATGAGAACATAGCGGGCGCCATCCAAGTCCGCTTCGAGGATGATTTCTTCGGACGGGTGTCCGTAGCACTCCTGCTCCGCGCGATCATCTTGTGGACCAGCCAGCCTGACTAGCAGCCGAATGAGGTCCACCGGTGTGTGCACAGGCGGTTTTTTCTTGATTTTTTCTGCTTCGGGGGCCATACTCCTCCGTAAGCCCGGACCGAGAGCTGAGGCCACGTGCTGGCCGCTCAAAGAAAACTTCACAATCGCCCGGCGTCGATCTTTGTCGAGCTGCTCAGGAGCTCAATCTCCAACGGTATCTCGTGAATAATAGCATGCAGAGTAGCGAAAGCATAGTCCCATGTTCAGGGGACATTTTGTAACGATAAGAACTGGCTAAATTTCTTATTCAGCTGCAAATTCAGGGATAAACAACCCGGCCGGACTGCCCTGGTCTGCCCTACTGTCACTCATCTGAACGAGTCCATTTTGGTGAACATAACAGCGCTACTCCCAAGATGCGACTGGCGCGGCCGCCAACTCCGTTTTATGATTAGCCCCTGTATCGGTAACGGTTTCCATGCGCCGTAAACGTGGATCGTTGCGGCCCACTGTATCTGCAAGGAGGAGCCAGATGGCCGACGAAGGCAAGAAACCAGAAGTTAAGGCAGACGCACATCGCCATGGCGGTTTCATTGGGCGAGCGGTACATGATCCGGCGAATCCGCAGCCTCTGATGAGGCTCACAGGATACCGGGGGGCGTCGAGTGAAGCCGCCCACGTACGGCTTTATCTGGACGCGGAGATATCGAGCTATATAGACATACCAGAGGCGGATGTCGTTTATGAGCAACCCGTTCCAACGGATACAGATCCACTTGGCTCCGTAACGCTCTGGGTGAAGCGGGACGCGAAGCTCAATTTCAAGACAACTCGAGGAGGACAACAGGCCATGTACGGTCAATACGGATATCCCGGCGGGCAGGCGGGCATGGAAGCAGGCATGGGTATGGGCGCTGCGGCGCCGCAGAACACCATAACTACTGGTTTTTCGCCAGTCACGCAAACCCAGACAGGGGGTGGTTTTACATTTCCGCCTAGCCCCTTTCAGACTTTCTGTCCTCCGCCCAGCCTATATCCGGGCCTGTGTACCATCAGCCCAATTCCGCAGCACTGCACGATCAGCCCGGTTCCGGTGCACTGCACGGTCAGCCCGTTCCCGCCGCACTGTACGATCAGCCCGCTACCGCTGCACTGCACTCAGAGCCCGTTCATTTTGTTCTGCACGGTACACAGCCTGCAGGTGGTCCAGTGCACTCAAGTAACTCCGGCAAGTCCCAACTGCACACCTGGGACGCCGGTGAGTCCGATAAGCCCCGGCGGAACTCCAGTTTCGACCATACAGGGTGGAGGAGAAGCAGCATTTGGAGCACAATTTGGAGGAGCCGGGTTTGGCGCGGCGCCACAGGCCATAACCCAGACCCATTTGACAGTTACAACCGGAGTGAGTCCGTTACCGTTCTGTCATCAGAGCCCACTGCCCTGGCTGTGCCACAGCCCGTACCCGTTCTGGTGCCCGCCGCCGACGCCACAATGCACCATCAGCCATTTCCCGACACCGTGTCCGCCAAGCCACGTGGTGTTCCAATGTCCTAGCCCGTTGCTGTTCCAGTGCACGCACAGTCCGCTGCCGGTCTGCCAGACCATCGTTGCGAGCCCGAATTGCACGCCACCGATTCAAACATTCACAACGGTTGGCACGCAAAGCATCCCCGAAAGCACCGCCGTGGGAGCTGGCGCGGGAGCCGCCGCGGCGCCGCAGCAGGCCTTACAATTCGGCACGTACCCAACGCAGACACACCCGTGGCCGACTTGGCCGACGTTCCCGACGCGTCCAACGTGGCCGACTTGGCCAACCTGGCCGACCTGGCCGACCCACACGGTGACGTTCACGCGCACTTTCGGCAGCTTACCAATGTAATCTTGCGGCGGGCGGCCCGGCACACGTGTCGAGCCGCCCGCCTCATCTTTTTTGATCCGGCGAAAAACCGACAATGTTTCTGACTGCTTACAATCTGCCGCACTACCTGCTCTCCAAGGGGTTGATCGATTCGCAATCGCTGGTAGCGGGCGATTTCGCCATCGCGGAAGCCGGCCGGCGCAATCGCAATTTCAAGGTGCTGCGACATCGGTCGCCCGGGTTGTTTGTAAAACAGATCAAGACAACTGAAGCCCAGGCCATCTACACGATCGAGCGCGAGGCGGCATTCTATCGGGCCGTTCAAAACAACCCTAAATACGCTGCGATCCGCGGCCTGATTCCCAAGTTCATCGACTACGATGCGCGGCGGCACGCGGTTACGCTCAGCCTGGCCGACAATACCGAAAGCATGCAGGAACGCCAGATGCGAGAAAGCAAGTACGGAGAAGACACGGCGCGCGTGCTCGGCCGCGCTCTGGCGCTGGTGCACTCGCACGGGACCACACTGATGTCAGACCCGTCCACCCGCCCGCTCTTCGCCTGCCAGTTGCCTTGGCCGCTCACATTCGATCAAACCGGATACCAGATGTTCGAAGGGTTCGGACCGATCGGACGCGCGCTGGCGTCCGGTATCCGGCAGTTCCCGACTCTACAGCCGCTGCTTAGCGCCTTGCGCTCCGAATGGAGATACGACAGTCTCCTCCACAACGACATGAAATGGGACAACTGCCTGCTGAAGATGCAGGCCGAAGGCGAGCCGGAACTCACGATTGTCGATTGGGAGCTGGTCGACATCGGGGACGGCGCCTGGGACGTCGCAACAATTTTCAAGGAATATGTAATGGCCGTACTGATGAACGCGAGCGCGCGAGAAGCTGCTGCCGCGCAAAACTATACGGCGCCACCACCCGTAACGCTAGATACTCTGCGTCCTTCGGCGCGCGCCTTTTGGGAGGCGTACGCATCTGGCCGCGGGCTCTCGGGAATCGAGGCGCATATCACACTGCTGCGGGCCATTCGGCTCACGGCGGGGCGGATGATCGTCGGCATTCTGGAATATCTGGGCGGGATGACAGAGCTGGGCCCCTTCGGCAACCACATGCTACAGACCAGTGTTGGCTTGCTCGAGGCGCCTCAGGTGGCAATGGCTCAATTGCTGGGGAGTCCGCCAATCGGTCTGGCGGCTTGATCCATGAACATCCACGAAGAACTCGTCCCTATCTTGCGCGCAATCGAAATTCTCTCGCCGACGTCGTTTCGATTCCGGGGCGAGACCATGCCGGCCACATCCGGGTTCATGCCTGTCATGCCGGGATTCCCGAGCCATCCGTTGCCCGAGATGCCGCTGATTCGCGACCTGCAGAGCATGTTGTACGCGCGCTGCTATTCGAGGCGCATGGAGGAAGCTCCGCCGCCGGCGCCGGAGGCACTCATACCTGACCCGACCTTCCTGCCCAAACTCGTCCAGGGCAATCGGACGCGTCCGGGTTGGGAGGGAGGCTGGTCGGTTTATCAGGTCAGCCCCAATGGACAAGTGTGGCTGTCGAAAGGCGACCGGCAGCGCTCGGCCGTTCCGGGTGAGTTCATAAACAACGGTCCGCCGGGTATTGCGCCGCAGCCGGGAGCGATCGTGAACGTGCAGGTGGTGCGAGACTCTACTCTGGCGCAGCCCGGTTTCTATTTTGTTTACGGCGAAACGCTGGGCGACGTGTGGGACGATCAAACGCTGGTCCGGTTCTACTTCCATGCGCCTAGTAGCGCTGTGCCCGAGTTGATTGAAGCTCTGACGCTGGCGCTGAACCGGTATCAGGTTCCGTTCCGCATGAAGGCCCTCAACGAACCCGCGATGTACGGCCGCACGGATGCGGTTGTCCTTTACGTGGCCCGCCGTTATCACGACATCACGGTGCGTATCGTTCGCCAGATGCCGGGTAATGTTGCGGGGCAGTTGCTCGCTTCCACACCGCTCTTCACGCGGCCCCTGCAGCCGGGCATCGGAGTGGCGGAAGATCCGAATAACGGGGAGAGTTTCGGCATGCACCGCTGCCGGTTGATGGCGGAGGGCATCGTCGATGCATGGCAAAAGAACGATCAATCGGCGGAGGGCCGGCTCCGCGCTATCGCGTCGCGTTTTGCGCAGAACGGAATGAAGCTGGATATGCCGTACCTTGGCGCCGGCTCAGTGGACCTGTCCGATGTGCCCCAGGAGGTGGAGTTTGCCAATGCATGACCCGGCATTCCTCGAGACGGCCGATCGAATCGGTGCACGGCTGTGCCGCGACGCGCTGTGGTCCGGCAATCAATGCAACTGGCTGGGCTGGGCTTTGGATGCAGTGGGCGCTTCGTGGACGCCCGTCCACCGCGTACAGACCTGCACCATCTATGACGGCACGGCTGGAATAGCGCTCTTCCTGGGACGGCTGTATGAGTTCACGCACGATCGGCTGCAGAAGGACACCGCCATCGGAGCCATAAACCATGCCATGGCGGCGAGCGCGGAAATTCCAGAACAAGTACGGCCGGGGTTTTATGGTGGCGCGGCGGGCATCGCGTTCGCCACACTGGAACTCGGAAAAATTTTAGACGACTCCCGAATGATGGCACGCGGATTACGGGAGCTGAAGAAAGCTTGCAGTGGTCCGCCGAATGAAGCGTGGGTGGATGTCATCGGCGGGTCAGCCGGCACCATCCAGCTTCTGCTGGACGTGGCGAGCCGTTTCGACCAGCCGGAACTCGTCGATCTAGCTCTGGCGCACGGGGCCATGCTGCTGCGGGCCGCCAAAAGGACGGATGCCGGGTGGTCGTGGGATACTTTGCAGGGCCAATCCGAGCAGCATCTTTGCGGATACGGTCACGGCGCCGGCGGCATTGGTTGCGCGCTGCTGGAACTGTGGGCTGAAACTGGTGAAGAGGAATATCGCTACGCGTGCCTGTCAGCCTTTCGCTACGAGCGATCGCATTTCAGCGCCGAGCATCACAACTGGCCCGACCTCCGGAACATGACAGGTTACATGCCGCCCGGCCAGCAGGCGTTCGCGATGGCGTGGTGTCACGGCGGTCCAGGCATCGGACTGGCGCGTCTGCGGGCGCTCGAACTTCTTGACGCCGAGGAGGATACGGCGCGCGACTTGAATGAAGCTCTCCAGATAACCGTCACGGCGTGCTCGAACGTCGTATTTCCAAACAGCGGAAATCTGTGCCTCTGTCACGGACTGGGCGGCAACGCGGACCTCCTGATCGCGGCTTCCGATATTCAAGGCCGCCACGACCTGCGGCTGATCGCGGAAAACGTCGGCCGCCAGGCGATCGCGCAAATCCGGATGCCGGACCTTCCCTGGCCATGCGGCGTCACAACCGGAGGTGAGACTCCGAACCTGATGATCGGACTCTCAGGGATCGGCCATTTCTTCCTGAGGTTGCATGATTCGGTAAAGGTGCCATCCCTGCTGTTGGTGCGGCCCGGCAACGGGCGCAAGCAGGTCGAGCGGGAGCAGGCTGTGGCCGCGAGCACGGGGAGCTTTAATGCATGATGGCTCCCGCGGTTCGTCAGGCGCTTCCGAAAGCCACGGATAGAATCACACTCGGCAAGAGCGGGCTGCACGTAAGCCCGATTTGCCTGGGCATGACGATGTCGCCCGAAACGGTCATCGCCGCCTATGATGCCGGTGTAAATTTCTTCTTCGTCACGGGCGATCTGCACTGGCCCATGTACGACGGGATTCGAAAGGGGCTGGCGAAGCTTCTGGACGGGAATCCATCGCGGCGGGACGAAGTCGTGGTGGGGGTTGTGTCCTATCTGGATAACCCGCTGTTCGCGGCGCTGCAGTTTCACGAGGTCATTGGCGAGGTTCCGGGCCTGCAAAGGGTGGACCTGCTGATCGCCGGCGCGGTGTCGAGCGACCAGAGTTTCTACCCACGCGTGGATGCCATGGCGCGTGCGCGGGCCGCGGGACAGAACGGGGCGCGAGCCATTGGCGCTACTTTTCATCAGCGGTCGCTGGCGGTGGTCTCCGAGCAGTATGACATGCTGGACATCCGGTTCATTCGCTACAATTCCGCTCATCCCGGCGCGCGCCGCGACCTATTCCCGTACTTCCGGTCCGTACGCACCAGTCCGGTATTCAATTTCAAAAGCACTATGTCACAAGTGACTCCGCAGATGTTCGAAGCTCTAAACCTGCCCAAGAGCTACTGGGTTCCCGACATCTGCGACTATTATCGTTTCGTGCTGACGCGTCCCGAAATAGACGGCGTGCTGTGTTCACCGATGCAGCCGGAGGAAGTGCAGCAACTGGCGCGGGCACTGGAGAAAGGTCCTCTGACCCGCGAGGAGGAAGAGTACATGATCTGGTTGTCGTCGCTGGTGCACGCGCCGGTGCTCACCTGATGCACGGAATGTGGGTAGTGGGTTCTATGCTACGATGACTTCGGCCAGAGTGCCATGGTCGAAAGCGAAGTCTCACCAGAAACTATCGTCGAGCGAGTGCTTAGCGCGGGACAGCCTGAAAAGATAGTGCTGTTTGGAAGCCGGGGGCGGAACTCGGCTCAGGCACATAGTGATTACGATCTTCTCATCGTGCAGCCTTCCGATCTCCCGCGTCCCGCACGCTCCGCGCCATATTATCGCGCCTTGAGCGATCTACCCGTCGAAGTAGACGTGGTCGTGTTCACTCCAGAAGAGATTCGAGATTGGGAGCACGTCCCTCAGGCTTTCGTGACCACCGCCCTTCGCGAGGGAACAACGCTCTATGAAAGGCAAGGCTGACCTTGTTCAGGGTTGGCTGAGAAAAGCGGCGAGCGATCTGCTTGCGATGAGAGCGTCGGCGCAGGCGGGTGCTCTGGATGCGGCATGTTTCCACGCGCAGCGGGCGGCTGAGAAATATCTTAAGGCGTATCTTACGGACCGCGGCCGTGAGATTATCCACACACACAACCTCTTTAAGTTGGTCAATGCCTACGCTGAGATAGATCCGACCTTCGGTCAATTGATGGACGAAGCGGCGTTGTTGACTCCGTTTGCCGTGGAAGCACGATATGACACAGAGTTTTGGCCGACGATGGCAGTCATGGAGGAGGCCGAATTGGCTGTAAATCGCGTCGCTAGTTTAGTCTGCTCGCAGGTGCAAGCGGTAACTACACGACCGGATGTTTACAGTACATGGCAAGCCGCTCGAAGGAAGTTCAATTGGAGCGTAGACCTGCGAAAATTCAAAGACGCTGCGAAGTATCCGGGGTTTTTCGATCGGGTAATTCCACCAGAGCAGATCGAGCAGTTCGAGGCGGATTTCAGAGCGGGACTGGTACCCCGAGGCAAGGTCGAGCGTGCTGCAGAGATCGTGTATTGGAAGAACGGCGGTAATTTCAGAGCGAGGGATAGAATCACGCGGGACTTGTTTATATGGATAGACGGCCCGCAGGACTGGCTGAAGTTCGTCGATGCCTTGAAGAACCTCGCCGCAACTCCCACTTGGGAATGTTTCAAGAACCTGATAACCGCCTGCGGCCTGACGTCCGGATTTGCGACGCCGCTCACGTTTCTTTCCTTTTACGACCCAAAACGATTCCCCATGGTAGATCAGAGAATTGGGAAATGGTGGCTACGACGATTCCCTGACAATCCGCAGTTCGCTTGGAACCCCGACACAACGGTTATCGCGCAGAACAAGAAATCTTGGGAGGCGTACATAGCCTGGACTGAGTTCTGCCGCCGGCAAGCGGCCGGCTTATCGTGGCGTGCCCGCGACGTCGAGATGGCAGTCTGGTCCGATCGAGATGCGCAATTGCCACTGGATGAGTGAGAATTAATAGCTGCGAACAAACATGCAAGGCCTGATGATGGATTACCCGCTGACGCTCACGCACATCCTGGAGCGCTCGGCCAAACTTTTTCCGAAGAAAGAAATAGCGAGCAAGATGCCCGACGGCATGCATCGTTATTCGTACGCGGACTTTCACCGCCGCGTGCATGCGGTCGCGCGGGGCCTGGAGCGGCTGGGGGTGAAGCCGGGCGATCGCGTCGGCACGCTGTGCTGGAACAGCTTCCGGCATCTGGAACTATATTTCGCGGTGCCTTGCTATGGCGCAGTGCTGCACACGCTGAATCTCCGGCTGCCTTCCGATCAGTTGGCGTACATCATCAACCACGCCGACGATCGCGTGATCTTCGTGGATGCGTCGCTGGTTTCGATTCTGGAGCCGATTCGGGACCAGATCTCTTGCACGAAGCAGTTCGTCATCCTGCCTGATGCCGAAAATGACAACACCAGTCTAGCGCCCAGCACCGGCTATGAAGAGTTGATTGAATCCAGCAGCGCCGCTCCGTACCCGTGGCCACAACTGGACGAGAATACCGCAGCGGCCACCTGCTATACCTCCGGCACCACCGGAAATCCCAAGGGCGTGTTGTACACGCAGCGCGCCCTGGTTCTGCATAGCTTCGCGCTGGCGATGGCGGACGTTTTTGCGATCTCGGAGCGCGACACGGTCTTGCAGATCGTGCCCATGTTTCACGCCAACGGGTGGGGCATCCCGTACGCCGCTGTGATGACGGGGGCGCGCATCGTTCATACCGGCCGCCACCTTCAACCAGTCGACATAGCGAACCTGATCCAGACCGAACGGGTCACGTTCACCGCCGGCGTTCCGACTATTTGGATGAGCCTGTACGGGTATCTGGAGACCCAGCCGCGCGATTTATCGTCGCTCAGGACGGTGGTTGTGGCCGGCTCCGCGATGCCGCGTCAGTTCATCGAGCTGTACGAAAAGAAGTACGGCGTTCGCTTCCGCCTGGCTTGGGGCATGACCGAAACCACGCCCATCGCGACCTTCATGGCGGTTAAGGATAAGCTGGAAGATCTGCCCGAGAAGCAGCGCTTCGATCTTCTCGCCCGGCATGGCTTACCCGTCGCGGGCGTGGATATCCGGATCGTCGACGCCGAGGGAAAAGAAATCGCCTGGGACGGAACCACCATGGGCGAACTGCAGACGCGCGGGCCGTGGATCACCAGCGGATATTACAACGATCCACGCAACGATCAGGCTTTTCAGGACGGTTGGTTCCGGACCGGCGATGTCGCCACCATCGATTCCGAAGGCTATTTGCAGATCATGGATCGCACCAAAGATCTGGTGAAGAGCGGCGGAGAGTGGATCTCGAGCGTGGATCTGGAAAACGCGCTTATGGCGCATCCAAAAGTGATGGAAGCGGCTGTGATCGCCGTGTTTCATCCCAAGTGGCAGGAGCGGCCGCTGGCTTGCATTGCGCTGCATGAGAATTGCCGCGGCACGGTCACCAAAGAGGAGATGCTCGATTTCCTGTCGGGCCGCGTCGCCAAGTGGTGGCTTCCGGATGACATCGTGTTTGTGGACGCCGTGCCCAAGACCAGCGTGGGCAAGTTCAACAAGCGAGCATTGCGGGAGCAGTTTAAGGATTACGTCTTGCCTGGAGTCTAGTGCGCCGACCCCAGACCCAGACCATGACCAGTCCAAAGGCTGCGAGCCATGCATTGCCGGGCTCGGGGACAGGCTCCATTACGGACCCGAGCGTCGGCGAGAACGCGAGCGTATGTGGGACCAAAGCCGGATCGAGCAGGAAGGCGTGATATTGTCCGTTCAACAGGCCTTCGCCGACAATCTGGCCCGTGTTGTTGACCCCGTATGCTTCGAGCAGCTGCCATCCGGAGCCGCTAGGGATCAGCGAATTCAGATCGATCATCATGCCATTTACATACAGAAAGGCGTGAGTGTTTTCGCCGCCGGTGGGCCAACTATAGCCGACGATTTCGCCGCTATCGTTGATCCCGTAGGCGAAACTGCTACCGCCCAGAGTTCCGAGGTCGGTCATGACCGCACCTACCGCAGAGAAGGCATGCTCGTAACCGCTGCTCAGGCTCGCATATCCGATGACCTCACCGTTGTTGTTGAGGCCGGTGGCGTAGCTGTTCGGGCCGCCGAAAGTGCCTAGCTGCTGCATGCCGGATTGCGGAGTCCAAACGAAGGCGCCGAAATTTCCGGAGGCCAGGCTGCCGTAGCCGACTACTGTACCAGAATTGTTGATACCGTACGCGGAACTCCAGTTGCCGCCCGGCAGCACGCCCAGATCCTGATACACGCCATTGGCGAGGACGAACGCATGTCCGTTGCCGCCGACCACCACGCCAGGATCGTTGATGCCGGTGGCGTAGATGCCGGCGCCCAGATCGGTGGTGGCATTCCCGTTCCATAAGACGCCATGGGGCTGTCCATCGACATAGGCTGTGCCGGCGATCACTCCGGCGCTGTTGATACCCATGGCGAAGCTATCGGACGCTGATAGCGGAGCGAGTGTCTGAAGAGGGCCGCCGTTGGCCGACTGGAACGCTTGGGAATAGCCGTAGATCGATTCCGCCCATCCAATCGCCGTTCCAGAATTGTTGATTTTGAATCCGATCGCGGAAGAGCTTCCTAGCGTACCGAGATCATTTACCGAATAGATCGGGCTGGCCCGAAGCGTGATGAGAAACGCGAGTAGAAGTCCGATCGCTTTCATAAGAACCACCTGCTGAAATATTTGGTGCTTCTTAAGTATCAGGCCGAGGTTCGATTTGGACAATGCCCGGCAGGTCTATCCAGTAGCGCTATTCTCCCCAGTACAAATCAACTATTCATCGGGTGATAGATAGGGAGAGCATAGGGAGTGGTAGCCTGTTACGCATGCCAATCGATGCATCGATATTGGGTGAAATCGCGCACTTAAGTGAGCTGAGCGCCGGCGAGCGAGTTGCGCTGGCCGAGAAGATCGACCTGATGCGGTATGCGGCGGGGCAAACGATTTTCAACCTGGGTGATCCGGGGCACGCGCTTTACATAGTTCGTTCAGGCGAGGTGGAGATCTACGTGAAGAACGATCAAGGCGAGAAGATTGTGCTCGAGACCACGCGGGCGGGCGAAATCTTTGGCGAGGTGTCGCTGCTCGATGACGGGCCGCGGACTGCCTGGGTGACGGCGATCAGCGACGTGGAAGTCCTGCGCCTGGACCGGGCGCACTTTGAAGACTACGTTCAACAGCATACGCCGGCGGCGCTGAATCTGCTGAGCGTGGCGGCGCGGCGCTTGCGTAAGAGCGACGAGTTTATCCGGCACACGATCACACGCAATGTCAACGACGTGGCCGAGGAGCAGCGGACCTCGCTCACGCGAATAGCCGACGCGGTTCCGGCGATGGTGGGAAACTTGCCGTCGACGATGCTGCATGCTTTGTTTTTTGCGGGCTGGATCGCGATCAATTTGGGGATCGCGGGAGAGCTGCGCCGGTTCGATCCGTATCCATTCGGTTTGTTGTCGGTGATCATTTCGCTGGAGGCGATATTCCTGACGCTGTTCGTGCTGACCAGCCAGAACCGGCAGGGGGCGCGGGACCGCATACGGTCGGACATTGAATTTGAGACCAGCATCAACACCGAGGTGAAGATCGCGAGGCTGCATGAGAAGGTGGACAGGCTGACCGAGGAGCATTATGAGGTGTTGGAGAACACGCGGAAGTTGTTGGCGGGGCGTGGGGGCCGGGATCGGAACTGAGCTCACCACGTTCGCGTAAGTCGCGGTTATCTGGACAGGAAAAACAGGCTTTATTTATGGCGACGCTTAGATGATCGGGATTTTCGTCCATTTAGCTCTCGGAGCAGGTCTTCGGCAGGCCTGGTTCGACCGGCTTTTATGTCTTGGTTGCTCCGGGCAATGGCCCATAGATGCCGGCTTATACTACTCTTAGCCGCGCGCGGAACGTAATGTCGCGCCCATCTTCTCTTCGAGATATTTCCGGCTAATCATGGCCGACTGCTTGGGCGTTCTCGACTTTTCCGGCACACGATCGAGTTCCACAACTGCCCAGCCGCGGAATTTCACTTTGTCCAGCGCGGCGAATACAGCGGGCAAATCCACTTTCCCCCGCCCGAGCTCTACAAATTGGAACGGATATCTGGCGCCGGGCGTGTCGCGCGGAATGTCGACCACATCCTTCAAATGAAGAAAGAGGAGGCGGTCGTGATATTTCTTGATCGCTTCGGCTGGGTCCCCACCACCTGCCAGGGAATGCGCCGTATCGAAAAGCAGCTTGACATATTTCGGATCGGAGTTTTCGAGCACAATGTCCAGATTGGCGGGGTGCTCGCTGATCGTATTCAGATGATTGTGATACGCCAAGGGGATTCCTAGATCGGCCGTGCGCTTCCCGACTTCCGTCAGCAGCTTGCCCAACTGTCTGCATTCATCAGCCGTAACAGTGCGTGGATAATCCTTCAACTGGTCGAGTATCTGGAGATAAAGACCACCCGCATCTCGAACAAACTTCGCATTGGCCGTGTGTTTTGCAATTGCGTCGGCTTTCGCTGCTGGATCGATCGAAATTTCGCCACTGGAAAGCGCGACGAAGGTGAGTTTGTGTTGCTCCATAGAACTCCGCAACTCAGCCGGCTGGAATTCCGTGATTGCGTCAAGTCGGAGCTGGATGCCCTCGAACCCCGTAGCAGAAATGTCTTCGATCGCTTGCCGCCCTTCTTTGCCCCAGGTTATGGCAGCGTATCCGAACCGGATGCCGTTTGCCCCACCGGTGGGCGCAAATGCCGAACCTCGGGGAACTGCTGCTGTGACGACCGCTCCGACGCCCGCGAGAAACCTCCGCCGTGAACTCTGCGATTGCATAGTAGCTCTCCTTTATATTCTCAGGACCAATGATATTATCTTTGCATGCTGGGCGCTCGACGATAGAAAGCACTTGGAGGTATACTGGCTGTCGGCAGCGGTCTCTCGATGAGCATCCGATCCCTACTGATTTCTGGCGCCATGACAGTCGCTATTGCCAGCGGCCAACCAGACCTGCAGGGAAACTGGATGAACAAGAATGCGACTCCCCTGGAACGGCCGAAGCAACTGGAAGGCCGGGAGTTCCTGACCGATGCCGAGGTGGCGGAACTCAGAGCGCGGGCGGTTCGGATCTTTGGAGATGGCAATAGCGACGCCGCCAACGGTGATGCCGTTTTTCTGGCCTCGCTGGCGAATGTCGAGCGATACAAGAGTGAAACCGCTACTGGTCCGACCATGTTTCTGGACCGGGAGTTCGATAACCGGACTTCCCTGATTGTCGACCCCCCAAATGGGAAGCTGCCGCCCTACACGCCAGAGGGGCAACAGAGACGGGCCGCGGGAGCAAAAGCATCGAACATGCACAATCCTCCCAGCCGTCCGGAAGATATGACCCCTTTTCAACGCTGCATCACGTTTGGCGTGCCGATGCCGCGTCCCGGACCATTCACGAGTTATTACCAGATCTTGCAGAGTCCCGGTTACGTCGTGATCGTGATGGAAGCGATTCACGATGCCCGCATTATTCCGTTGGATGGCCGGCCGCATCTGCCAGAGAACATCCGCACCTGGAACGGGGACTCGGTGGGGCATTGGGAAGGCCAAACTCTGGTGGTCGATACCACTAACTTTTCCCCGAAAGACGACTTCATGGGGGCAGCCGAGAACCTGCATTTGGTGGAGCGATTCACTCGCG
>DATHOT010000323.1:0-8968 GCA_035484655.1 Bryobacteraceae bacterium
TGATTGCGGAAGATTTTCGAAAGGCGTTCGCGGAAGTGGACGCGATAGTCGCTCCCGTCTCGCCGTTCCCGGCGTTTAAGATCGGGGAGAAGATCGACGACCCGCTGGAGATGTACCTGTCCGATATTTACACGATCACGGGCGACCTCGCGGGCATCCCTTGCATGAGCGTGCCTTGCGGTAAGACGACCGCGGGTTTACCGGTCGGCATGCAGATCATGACACGACATTTCGACGAGGCGGGCATGTTTCGTCTCGCGGATGCATTTGAAAAAGCCGGCGGCACGGCCGGTTAATAACCCCACACTAAAGAGGAGGATTATGGCATTCACTGTTCCCCCGCTTCCGTACGCGTTTGACGCGTTGGAGCCCTACATCGACAAACAGACCATGGAAATACATCACGACAAACACCATGGAGCGTACGTCACGAATTTGAACAAGGCGCTCGAGTCGGCGCCGGACTTGCAAAATAAGACGATCGAGGAGCTGCTGGCCAACAACTGCGCGATCGTGCCGGATAATATCCGGACCGCGGTGCGCAACAACGGTGGCGGCCATATCAACCACAGTATGTTCTGGCAGATCATGGCGCCTAAGGCCGGCGGCAATCCGTCGGGCAACGTCGCCCAGGCCATCAACAGCGCTTTCGGAAGCTTCGATCAGTTCAAGGAAAAATTAAACGCGGCGGGGGTCAGCCGGTTCGGCTCCGGTTGGGCGTGGCTGGTGAAGTCGGGCGGCAAGGTGGAGATCATCTCCACAGCGAATCAGGATAGCCCGGTGATGGAGGGAAAATTTCCGGTCATGGGCGTAGACGTGTGGGAACACGCCTACTATCTGAAGTATCAGAACCGCCGGCCGGAATATCTCGGGGCTTGGTGGAACGTTGTAAACTGGCCGGAGATCGAGAAGCGGTTTAATTCGGCGAAGTGACTTAGGCCGTAAACGGGCCTCCGGTAAGCATGCATCCGCCGTAGCTGCGACCTGATTTGCAAATGAATGCTGTTCTGGAGCTTCGCGAGGTCTCGAAGCACTATCCCACCCATCGCGCCGTCAACCGCATCTCGCTAAGCATCGAGAGAGGCGAGTTTTTCGCGCTACTCGGTCCATCGGGATGCGGGAAGACAACTACTTTGCGGTTGATTGCCGGCTTCGAAGAGCCAAGCCATGGCGAGATCCGGTTGAGCGGCGCCAACATTCATCACCTGAAGCCCTACCAGCGCAATGTCAGTACGGTATTTCAGAACTACGCGCTGTTTCCGCATCTCACGGTGCAACAAAACGTAGAGTTCGGATTGCATCGCAGGGCCGAGAATCATATCGGAAAACGCGTCCGCGAGGTACTGGAGCTGGTGCAGCTGTCAGGCAAAGAATCGCGCTATCCTTCCGAGATTTCTGGCGGCGAGCGCCAGCGGGTGGCGTTGGCGCGATCACTGGTGCTGGCTCCCGATGTCTTGCTGCTGGATGAGCCGCTTTCCGCGCTGGATCCGAATTTGCGCAAGCAAGTGCGGGCGGAGCTGAAAGACTTGCAGCGGCGCGTTGGCATCACGTTCCTGTTCGTAACGCACGATCAAGAGGAGGCGCTCTCAATGGCGGACCGCCTGGGCGTCATGAACGCGGGCGAGCTCCAGCAGGTGGGTACGCCGGAAGAAGTTTACTTGCGCCCGCAAACCCGGTTTGTAGCGTCGTTCCTGGGCGCGATTAATTGGATCGGCGGCATCGGAGTGCGGCCGGAGGCGATGCGCATCGCAAAGGAGCCGCGCGTGGAAGGGGCGCGCTCCAGGCCGGCGACCGTCGTACAATCGACCTTCTTGGGAAACTGCGTCCACATTGAAGCGCGCCTGGCAGACGGCCAGACCGTGGTGGCCGAAATCTCGCGTCTCACGGAACCGTTCGCGGCGGGCGACTCCGTTTACATTTCGTGGGAGCCTGACGACGAGCTGACATTCGAATGAACCGACTGCGCGCCTGGTTTCTGGCTCCATCCTGGACGGTGATGCTGGCGTTGTTTCTGGCACCGCTCGCGATCATTTTGGCCTACAGCTTTCTGACTCGCGGAACCTATGGCGGGATTTCCCTGCCCTGGACGGCCGAAAGTTATCAGCGCTTAATCGACCCGATCTATATGGCGATTCTATGGCGCTCGTTTTGGATCGCCGGCGTGTCCACCGTCTTCTGCCTGCTGCTCGGATTTCCACTGGCTCTCTTCATTTCCCGATCTGGCAAACGAAAAGATCTTTATCTTAGTCTGGTTATGCTTCCGTTCTGGACCAGCTTCCTGGTGCGGACCTATGCCTGGATGTTTCTTCTGCGCGATACCGGGCTGATCAACACGCTGCTCGAAAAGCTGGGGCTGATTCACGGACCACTGCCGCTGCTATACAACGATGGCGCAGTGATCCTCGGACTGGTTTACGGCTATCTACCATTCATGGTGTTGCCGCTTTATGCGACGCTTGAACGGCTGGATCGTAATCTGCTTGAGGCGTCGGCGGATCTGGGCGCGCGTCCCTGGCAAACGCTCTCGCACGTAATGATTCCTCTGTGTGCGCCGGGCATCCGCGCCGGCACGATCCTGGTTTTCATCCCGTGCCTGGGCGCGTATCTGACGCCTGATCTGCTGGGCGGTGGAAAATCGGTCATGATTGGAAACTTGATTCAGAACCAGTTCACCACTGCGCGGGATTGGCCATTCGGCTCGGCCGTTTCGCTGGCGTTGATGGTGGTAGTAATGTTGCTGCTGGCCGCATTCGTACGCCGCGGTGAAGAGGGCTTGCTGTGAAACGTCCGGGAGTTGTGCTTTCGATATACGCGCTGGTGGCTTTTCTGTTTCTTCATTTGCCGCTGCTGATATTGGCCGCTTTCAGTTTCAATGCATCGCGATTTACGGCCTGGGAAGGCTTTTCACTCCGCTGGTATACCGGCGCCCTGCAGGATTCCCAGCTGATCGAGGCATCCTGGAACAGCCTGATCATCGCGATTTTCGCCACCGTCGTCTCCACGATCATCGGAACCCTGTGCGCGTATGGATTGTGGAAGCGCAGCGCGCCGGTGCTGACGGGCTCGCTTTATCTTTCACTGGTGACGCCGGAGATCGTGACTGGCATCTCTCTGCTGGCCTTCTACCAGTGGATCTTTCGTTTTTTGCACGTACAGTTGGGGATGCACACGGTGATCCTGGCCCACATCTCGTTTTCGATCGCCTATGTGGTAATCGTCGTAATGGCGAGGCTGCGAATGGTAGACGGGCAGCTCGAAGAAGCCGCGCTCGATCTAGGCGCCAACGAGTGGCAGGCATTTCGATACGTGACGCTGCCGGCGATTCTTCCGGGCGTGCTCGCTGCGGCGCTGCTGGCCTTCACCGTGTCGTTCGACGATTATGTCATCACCAGCCTGGTGGCCGGTGTCGATTCCGAGACGCTGCCGATGGTGATCTACGCGATTGCGAGGCGCGGCGTCAATCCAATAGTGAACGCGATTTCGGCGATGATCGTGGTGGGTTTCGGCGCGTTGATCCTCATTTCCGAGAGGCTGCGGACCACGTGAAGCGCCGGCATTTCCTGATGGCGACGGTCGGGCTGGCCGCGTGCAGCCGCAATCGCAGGCCGCGGCTGAATATATTCAATTGGTCGGCGTACATCGATCCCGAAACCGTGCCGAAGTTCGAAGCGGAGGCGGGGGCTCGCGTGCGCTACGGGATTTACGAAAGCAATGAAGAGATGCTGGCGCGCGTGATGGGCGGGAATTCCGGGTGGGACATTGTGTTTCCGACCGACTATCTGGTGAAGCCGATGATCGCGAATGGGCTGCTGGCGCCGATTCATCGTGAGCTTCTGCCAAATCTCGAGCAGCTCGAGCCCGGGTTCCAAAGGCCGGAGTGGGATCCGGAGCTGAAGTGGTCGGTACCGTACATGGTGACCGCCGCCGGAATCGCCTATAACCGCAAGCTCAACCCGCCGCCCAAAGCGTGGGCTGATATGTGGGACGAGCGGTTGCGCGGCCGCATGACGATGCTGGACGATCCGTTCGACACCATCGGCGCTTGTTTGAAAAGACTGGGGCTATCGGTAAACACTAGTGATGCCGGCGAGCTTCAACGCTCCTCTGCCGAAGCGATCCGGCAGAAGCCTCTGCTGCGAGCTTATTTGAACGCGGAGGTGCGGGATCAGTTGGTGAGCGGCGATGTGTTGGCGGCGCACATGTGGAACACGACGGCGCAGCAAGCCATGGACGCTTCAGCCGCCGTCGGCTTTGTGTATCCGGCCGAGGGCTACGCGGTTTATCCGGACTGTTCGGTGATCCTGCGCGAGAGTAAGCGGCAGGAGCTGGCGCATCAGTTCATCAACTTTCTGCTGCGGCCGGACATCGCTGCCGCGAATGCGCTGGCGGCACGGACGACCACTACTAATGCGGGAGCGCGGAAGATTTTGCCAGCGGCATTTCGCGATAATCCGACGTTGTATCCGAACCCGGAGGTGGTCGCGCGCGGCGAATGGGCCCGGACAGTAGATCCGGCGACGCAGCGCCTGCGCGATCGCCTGTGGACCGAGATTAAGTCAGCATAAGCGAGGGAAGGTCATGAAAGCGGTGATTTTCGATTACGGAAATGTGCTGTGCCAGCCGCAACATTCTGCGGAGGTGGAAGCGATGGCTGCGATCTTGGAACTGCCGCGCACCCGCTTCGAAGAGACCTACTGGCGTCATCGCCTGATCTACGACGAAGGCAAACTCGACGCTGTCGATTACTGGAACAATTTTGGCCGAGTCACGCACGCACAAATCGACCAGCTCAACCGGCTGGACGCCAGGAGCTGGACTTATCCGCAGGATTTGATGCCGGATTGGGCGAGGCAGCTCCGCGAAACCGGATTTCGAATCGCCCTGCTTTCGAATATGCCGGTCACGGTTCGTGACGCCGTGCTTAGCTGCGATTGGCTGCCACCATTCGATCAACAGACGTTTTCGTGCGAGCTGCGCATTTCGAAGCCCGCGCCTGAAATTTACCAGCATTGCCTAGATGGTCTGGACATTGCCGCCGAGGACGCGCTTTTTCTGGATGACCGGCCAGATAACGTCCATGGCGCCGAAGCCGTCGGCATCCATAGCATCTTATTTACGTCCGCCCGCGACCTCGCGGCACAGTTAGAAGGTTCGCCGTACCCCCGCCAAGCATTGCTACATTGAAAGAGGCCGATGAAAAAACGAGTAATGTAGAGGAACTGCAAGCGATCGCCAAGCAAATCCGGCGGGAAATCGTTGAGATGATCACGCACGCCAAGTCGGGACATCCCGGCGGATCGCTATCGGCGGTCGAGATACTGGTCACTCTGTTTTTCGAGAGCGGGCAGCTGCGGACACGCGGGCGATTGTAGTGGCCGAAGAGCACCTGGTGGCAACCGGTCTGGGCGTGCGTGTGGCGCAGGTAGTGGCGGAAACCCGGCCTTGCGCTATGGAGTTCGTTGGCATTCAGGACACTTATGCGGAATCGGGGACGCCCGAAGAGTTGATGCAGAAGTACGGATTAGTCGCAAGTAACATAGTGACAGCGACAAAACGCGTTTTGGGCCGCAAATAGGCCTTTTCACCCCAAGTTGGCGTTCGAGGGCCAGCCGCTCCAGCGCCGGTACAAAACAATTCCATACTTTTTTGTTGCGTTACGGCACAAAATCATGCATCATGAGCGATAAGCCTAGTAGGCCCAGTACCTGTTATGAAAGGCAAAGGAGTGGCGCCCCCACAGCCTGCGCTTGCCCAAATGTTGTTCGCGGCAGTCAGTGAGCACGAAGCTGCGCTGGGGCGGGTCTCGAGGCTGCTACACGATGACGTAAGCCAGGTGTTAAGCGCCGTTGGACTTCAGCTTGACGCCATGCGGATGGATTTCCGGGCGGAAGCGCCCGGGATTGAGGAGCGTGCTGCCGAAATTCAAAACATGCTCGAGCAGGTGATCGAACAGCTGCGCGATATCAGCAATGAACTAAACCCGTCGGTAGTGGAACGCGCCGGGTTGCAATTCGCCCTGGACCGTTTAGCCGGCAAGGTCCGCAAAACCTTTTCCGGCAAAGTCCGGTTGCATTTTGATTCTGCCACGCACGTGCCCACCGCGATGGCGAAAACCTTTTATAAGATCGCCGAATGCGCAGTGGATAATGCACTGGCTCGTCCGGGGTGCACCATGATCGAAATTCAAATCAAGCGAGCGCGAGGGGAATGCGTTCTCGAAGTGCACGATAATGGACACCCGGACACGGCTGACCCGATCACCGTGTCGTTGGGACAGATGCTCATGGACTATTACGCTACCAAGAACGACGTGTTTTTGAAGGTAAAGGAGTCTCAAGAGGAAGGTACGGTGGTGCGTGCCAGCTATCCTCTGTCCGGCAGTTTGCCTAGGGGCGCCCAATAGCTCTATGCCGTTTCAGGTTCTTCTCGTAGACGATCACAAGATCATGAGAGATGGAATCAAGGCTATTCTCCGCCACAGCGAAGAGTTCCAGGTGATTGGCGAAGCCGAGAGCGGGACCGAAGCGGTGCAAATTTGCAAGAAGAAGCGCCCCGACATCATTCTGATGGACATCGGGCTGCCTGGTCTGAACGGAATCGAAACCACTACCGAGATTCTTCGGCACAATCCCGAGTCAAAGATCATTATTCTTTCGATGTACGACGATGAGCATTCAGTAGTGAGCGCGATTCGCTCGGGAGCACGGGCGTTTGTTCTGAAGAAAGCCTCCGACGACGATCTGGTGGACGCGTTGCGCACCGTTGCCAAGGGTGGTTCCTATCTGAGTCCGCAGGTTTCCGACCGTCTGCTGCAGCGCATTCAACGCGGCGATCTGGAGTCAAAACCAACCGCGTCGGCGCTGTCCGATCTCTCGCCTCGTGAGTTGCAGGTACTCCGTTTAGTGGCGGAAGGAAAAACCAGCAAAGAGATCGCGGTGATGCTGGATCTGGGGCTTCAAACGGTCCGCAGCTATCGCAAGACCATGATGAAGAAGTTGAATGTCAATAACGTCGCCGGTCTCACCCAGGTGGCTCTCGCCGCGGGGATCACGCGTTTTCCAATCCCGGTAGCGGACGACCAAGGCAAGTGATGGAGACGCCCTGGGGCGCTCTGGCCGTATCCGACGCACACGTCCATTTCTTTTCATATCGATTTTTCGCGGCGCTGGCCGAGCAGAAAAAAGCGCCGGTGGACTCGCTCGCGCCCTTGCTCGGTTGGCAACTGCCCAGCGAGGATCCGGAGCATCTGGCCGCTGCCTGGGTTCAGGAGCTGGATCGTCAAGGCGTCAGCAAAGCATCGTTGATCGCGAGCGTGCCGGGTGATCAAGAATCGGTCATCGCCGCGGTGCGCGCGTTTCCTCAGAGATTTTATGGATACATGATGGTGAATCCGGTGGCGCCCTCTCCGGCTGCTGACGTCGAGCGTGCAATCGGGAGCGGGCATATCCACGGCCTGTGTTTCTTTCCGGCCATGCATCGCTACTCGATTCAGGATGACCGCGTCGCGGCGTTGCTGGATCTTCTGGCGGCCAGCCCGCGCACCATCGCCTTCGTACATTGCGGCGTACTGAGCGTCGGCTTCCGAAAGAAGCTCGGTTTGCCGTCGCCTTTTGACATGCGCTTTTCCAATCCAATCGACGTTCACCAGGTGGCGCTTCGATATCCGCAGGTTCGATTCGTAATCCCTCATTTCGGCGCGGGATATCTCCGGGAGGCGCTCATGCTCTGCGATCTATGCCCCAATGTATAC
This sequence comes from Bryobacteraceae bacterium, assembly GCA_035484655.1. Classification (GTDB taxonomy): domain Bacteria; phylum Acidobacteriota; class Terriglobia; order Bryobacterales; family Bryobacteraceae; genus Palsa-89. The sequence goes on from DATHOT010000323.1 coordinate 7,751, forward strand.
CTCGACACATCGAGCAGCAATAGGTGGATGCGTTACGAAGAGGCTCACGTCGATTTACGAGCGGTGTTCCGGCGGGCGCTCGACGTGGCGGGACCGAAGCGTCTGTTTTTCGGCACTGATTCTTCTTATTTTCCACGCGGTTGGAACCAGGAGATCTTCGAGGAGCAGACCAAGGCGTTGTATGAGATCGGCATCACCGAGGAAACGGCTCGGCTGATTTTCCACGAGAACTTGGTGCAGTTGTTTTCCTGAGACAATCGCAGGTTGAGCGGCACTTCATTGGCGAAAACCGCCATGATTGTACGAATCCAGATACGACGCCGCAAGACCGGTGTGTGCTTTATTCACCCGATGGACCCCATGCCTCGCACCGCCATTCTGGCGCCGGGCTTTCAAGAAACCAAACTTTCACGCGTCTTTCCAGCCGGGTGGAATGAGGCCGCCGAGCGTTTTCAGCCGACCTCGATCGCCGGACCGCCGGACCAGCTGCGACGCCTCGTTCGCGCAGGCGTTCAACCGCAGCATTCTGTCGTGGCCTTCAGCTACGACGGACAAGAAGGGCTGACTGTCTCGGATCGAGAATTGTTCTGGAAAACGTTCGGTGTACCGGTATTTGAGCAGCTTCTCAACGCCGCCAACGAACTCATCGCGATGGAATGCGACGTCCACGACGGGCTGCATCTGATGGGAGATTTCAAAGATCTGAAGGCCGGCATCAGCACCTGCCCTTGCGGGAATCCGGCTCCGCGGATGGCGCGGCCGCGCCGGATCGAAGAGCTGGCGGAACTGTTGGCGTAAACCTGTTCCCTCGTACCCTAAGTCTGAATTGTTATCCTAAGTCTGAAGCAAGTCCTGCGCGCGAACGTGGCGGAACTGGCAGACGCACCAGACTTAGGATCTGGCGGCCGAAAGGCCATGGGAGTTCGACCCTCCCCGTTCGCACCAGCCAAAATCAAGCATTCAAGCATTCTCGACCTGTCGCGCGACGATAGGTGAGACACACCCCGAAGCAGCCGCGGCGTGTCCTTGGTGCAGTTCTCCGAGCCGTTCACGTGGCAGAGATAGCTGTCACGTAATAGCACCGCCTCGCGGATGCGGCGCCAGTCTCGATCGTAGCCGCGGCCTTTGGCGGACGTGAATTCTTTCTTGGTGGCGCCTTTCTGCCATTTCTTGTATTCTTCGTTGGTCATTTTCTTTCTCCTGAGTGCGTTTTTCAAC
>DATHOT010000324.1:0-18252 GCA_035484655.1 Bryobacteraceae bacterium
AAGGCGGCCGGCGCGATCCATAGCGACTTCGAGAAAAAATTCATCCGCGCCGAGGTCGTGAACTGGCAGGCGTTGATCGACCATGCCGGTTACCCGGGTGTCCGCGAGAGGGGTCTGCTGCGCCTGGAAGGCAAAGAATACATCGTCAAGGACGGCGACGTTCTGGTGATACGCCACGGATAGGTTTCTTGCGTCCGGTGTTCTTGCGCGGTGTGTAGTGCGGAATCTGCGAACAGAATAGCGCGATTGCCACGCCCAACCAGCAGCCCCACGCGAACCAATCGCCATGCTCGGTGTAGAACGTCGTGCTGCTTTCGTAGCCGAGGTTCATTCGCGAGACGGCCGCCTGATACATCGGCAGCCGCCGGGTAATTCGGCCGGCCGGATCGATAGTCGCCGTGATCCCGTCGTTAGTGGCTCGAATCAGCCAGCGCCGATTTTCCGCGGCGCGCATGCGGGCGATCTCCAGATGTTGTTCGCGCGCGGCGCTATGGCCGAAGTAGCCGTCGTTCGAAATATTAACCAGCAGGTCGGCGCCCTGCTTGACGAACTGCCGGACCTCGTGCGGAAAAACCGATTCGTAGCAGATGAACGCGCCCACACGATGATCGTCCATTGAAAAGTCGACGATGCGATTGCCCGGAACGAAATCGCCGGCCTCCTGCGTGATGCGATTTACAAACCCGAAGAATTTGGGCACGTATTCACCGAAGGGAACCAGGTTGATTTTGTCGTAGCGGTCGATTAGATCACCATTGGGATTTAACATCACGGCCGAGTTCAACGGTTCCCGATGCGCGGTCTCGCCGACGGTGCCGAACAAGAAGTAAGCGTGAGTGAGGCGCGCGAGATTAGTGGCTTCGTCGCGGAACTTGGGGTCGTTGTAATAGTACAGCGGGCCGGGGACTTCCGGCCAGATTATCAGGTGTGCATTGGAACCTCGGGCAGCATCAAACGAACGCTGCACCAACTGATCGCGAACCGCCGCGGCTGAAGCGGGGGTCCATTGTTCTTCTTCGGGCATGTTCGGTTGAACTACCACTGCAGCGTCGGTCGGCGCGGGGTGCGCGGGCACGCCCGGCAATAGCAACAACGCCGGCACGACGGCGAGCCACGCGAGTTCACGGCGGCCGCGTCGCAGAATGATCACAGCTACGGTCGACGCCATGATGGCCAGCACGAACGAGATTCCGTAGACGCCGACAAACGGCGCCAGCCTCATCGGAAGCGCCATGTCGATGGCCGAGTTTCCGAGCGCCAGCCACGCGAATCCGAAATTTGCGTGCGTTCGCTCGATGCCGGTCCACAGCGCTGCGATCGCCGGCACGGCGTACCAGGTCCTGATCACAACGGCGGCCAGCAGACTGAACACACCCATGTGGACCGCCTTGGCCACGCAAAACAGAAGAAACGTCCCCCAACCGCCCCAGCGTCCCATTCCGCCGTGGACTTCGAGCACGAACTGGATCCAGTAACAAATGCCGAACCAGTATACGATGCCCGCGAACTCGCCCAACAGAAAACGCCACAACGGCCGCGGCTCTCGCGCCAGTGCGACCAGAAGCGGCGTCAATGCCATCGGCGCAAGCCACGGCAATCCGAAGGTGGGGAAAATCAGGTTGGGAAAAACAAGAACCAGGAGCACCGCGGTCAGCAGCGCGAGCGCGAGGTTAAGCAGGAATGCGGGACGCTTCGTCATTCACCTGGTCCGCCATGTAGGAGCTGCGGATCAGCGGGCCGCTGAATACCATCTTGAAGCCGATGGATAGGCCATAGTCGCGATAAGCGGCAAATTGCGCCGGCGTGACATAGCATGCGACCGGCAGATTCCGGCGCGTAGGCTGCAAATATTGGCCGACCGTGGCGACGTCGACATTCACGCCGCGCAGATCGCGCAGCAACTGTTCCACTTCATCCGGCTCTTCGCCTAAGCCGGCCATCAACCCGGACTTGGTTAGGATCTCGGGCCGATAGCTTTTTCCAAAGCGAAGAACTTCGAGCGACTGTTGGTAACTCGCTTGGGGCCGAACGCGCCGGTAAAGGCGGTCGATGGTCTCCATGTTGTGATTGAAAACATCGGGCCCGGCATCGAGCACGCGGGCTACGGCATCCAGATCGCCGCAGAAATCCGGCGTCAGCACTTCAACACGGGCCTTGGGAAGCGCGCGCCGAACCTCGCGCACCGTTTCGGCGAAATGCCGGGAGCCGCCATCTGCGAGATCGTCGCGATTGACCGACGTGATCACGACGTAACGAAGCTTCAGATCCGCCGCCATCCGCGCGACGTTGGCCGGCTCTTTCGGATCGAGCTGGAATTCCTGCTTGTGCGGAGATCCTTTAGGCACCGAGCAGAATCCACAGCCGCGCGTACACAGATTGCCGAGGATCATAAATGTCGCCGCGCCGCGATGAAAACATTCGTGCATGTTGGGGCAACGGGCCGACTCACAAACGGTGTGCAGGTTCAGCCGCCGCAGTTCCGTCTTGAGCGTATGAACTTCCTCGAAGTGTGTGGCGCTCTTGCGAAGCCATTCCGGTAGGCGCGGGTGTGCGGGCGGGCGGGGTTCGAGCTGAACCATTTCGATATGAATCGGAGAATCGGGCGCCAACTAATATTTTCGCACGATCGGATTCTTGAAACCCGCGGCTTCCAAATCTGTCCGGGTCTGTGCCTGCGTTGCTGAATCTTTCAATGGGCCGACCAGGACGCGGAAGATGCCTTCCTTGGGAGCCGGCGCGACAATCGCGTGCATACCCTTTTTGCCGAGAGCCTCGGCTACGATCTCGGCATCCGGCCGCGCGGTTGCCACTACCTGCCAATAGTCGCCGGCCGGAGGTTCACCGGTAACCGAGGCTCGCTCGGATGGTGCTTGAGCAGGCGGCGGAGCGGGCGACCGTTTCTCCTTCGCCGGGCTGACAGGGGTAGGCTTGGGCGGCGGAGCATCAACGGGAGGCTGCTCGGCGTGAGTGGTTACTCGCTCGGGTGCGGACGCTTTGGTTTCGGGGACCGCCGCGGGAGCTTGTGGTGGCGCTGAAGAAGTCGCGGGAGATGGAGTGTCGGCCGGCGGCTCGACATTCTTTGCAATAGCGCTATTGCGTGCCGCATCGGTGGGCGACGAGTTGCGGCCCACGATATACCCCATGGAGAAAAACACTCCCAGCAGGATCACCACAATCAGGAACACGCTGATCAGTTGCCGGTTTCCGAGAACTAATTCAAATTCGCCTTCGTCGTTCCTTGCCAAAATAAATCAACCTTCCTGCTTCTTTCCCCCGAAATGATCAAGAGCGCGTACTATAGACGAGAATATATCGATGGGCAGCGGGAACACAACCGTCGTGTTTTTCTCCGAGCCGATTTCGACCAGGGTCTGCAGATAACGGAGCTGGATGGCGGCGGGCTGTTTCTGGATCTCTTCAGCGGCCATGGCGAGCTTCGTAGCGGCCATGAATTCGCCCTCGGCATGAATGATTTTGGCGCGGCGCTCGCGCTCGGCTTCGGCTTGGCGGCCGATTGCGCGGATCATCTGCTCAGGCAGATCCACTTGCTTGACCTCGACCACGGTAACCTTCACGCCCCATGGTCCTGTATGCTGATCCAGCACCGTCTGGAGACGAAGGTTCAGTTTTTCGCGCTGGCTCAGCAGCTCGTCCAGTTCCACCTCGCCCAGCGCGCTGCGCAACGTAGTCTGCGACACCTGTGAAGTGGCATACAGGAAGTTGGTCACCTCCAGAACGGCTTTGGTAGGGTCGACCACTCGAAAATAGACCACCGCGTTGACTTTAACGGTGACGTTGTCGCGCGTCACCACGTCCTGCGGCGGCACCTCCATGGCTTCGATGCGAAGCGAGATGCGGACAATGCGGTCGATGGGGGCGAAGACCAGGATGACACCGGGTCCTTTAGGTTGCGACAGGACACGGCCCAGGCGGAAGATTACGCCGCGCTCGTATTCGGCCAGAATCTTGATGGATGAAAGCAAATAGATCGCGACGATGAGGATCGGCAGCAGGATGGTCAGGTCGGGCATGTAGGCTCCGGAGTCATTTCACTATACATCGGAGCGCTCGAGGCCGCCGGGAGCGGACCCCTGGTCTTATCCGCCTCAACGCGATTTCCCGCTCGCCCACGTCGATTGCCAGACCGGCTTGTAATCGTAGGTAGGATAAAACTCGGTTCGATAGCCGCCCCAGGCGCTGGTTTCGATGGTACGGTTCACTTCCCGCAGCCGGCTGGGTGGAACGCGCAATGTCACCACCTGGCCGATGCCCATCATGACGTACCAGGAAACCACTTCGATCCCCTTTGGCGGAAACTTATCGTGGAAGCCGGCCTTTTCGGTGATCTCGTTAATCTGGTCGACATTTTTGGATTGGTCGTGCCGAAGAAAAATCGTCAGCAAGAACGTCTCGCTGTTTTCCTGGCTCTGTAAGCAGATCGCGGCGGCGATTGACAGCATCAATAGTTTGCGCAGCATGCCACCATCATAGGCGGTTGGCACGCTGCGCAAAGTACCGTTAAGAAATGCTACCGTAGAGGATCGGGTTCCCTCCGGAACGTGAATGAGAGATTACCTCGCGTTAACTAAGCCGCGAATCACGTGGCTCATTTTAATGAGCACGGGGATCGGATATTTCTTCGGCTCCAAGGGCGCGTGGCATTTTCTCACCTTGTTTCATACGCTTCTGGGTACGGGACTGCTCGCATCGGGAACCGCGACGCTGAATCAGTGGTTCGAGCGCGAAGCGGACGGCAAAATGCGGCGAACGCAGGCGCGTCCTCTCCCGTCCGGAAAACTGCATGAGGAAAAGGCGCTGCTCTTCGGCCTGCTGATTTCGGCGGCCGGATTTTTTGACCTGCAGTTGGCCGTCAATCCGCTGGCCGCCTTGCTGGGCGCAGTGACGCTGGGCAGTTATCTTTTCATTTACACACCTCTCAAGCAACGATCGCCGCACTCCACCACTATTGGAGCGATTCCGGGCGCGATGCCGCCTCTGATCGGCTACGCGGCCGCGAGCGGCACTCTCACTTGGGATGCTTGGATACTATTCGCCATCCTGTTTCTGTGGCAGTTCCCGCATTTTTACGCGATCGCTTGGATGTACCGCGAAGATTACGAGCGTGCCGGCATTCGCATGCTGCCGGTAGTGGAACCGGACGGAGAGTCGACCGCGCGCCGGATCCTCTGGTTCTCCGTCGCGCTCATTCCTATCAGCCTGGTTCCCAAGTTTCTCTCTATGACCGGCAACGTGTATTTGATCGGGGCCGCGGCCATGGGGTTGTTGTTTTTGTACGCCGGCCTGCGAATCACTTTCGATCGAACCCGTCAGCAGGCGCGCCGAGTCTTGCTCGCGTCCGTGGTGTACCTGCCGGTTTTGTATGGCCTGATGCTGTTTGATCACGCTGCATGAAGTTTGTAGCAGTCACCGCCCTCGTCTTTTCCATGACCGCCTGCATGCGGCACACTAATTCGCTGCCGGTCTACTATGACGTGCCGGCGTTCGATCTCGTCGCGCAGGATGGGCAGCCTTTTCATAGCTCTGTTCTGGCCGGGAAAGTCTGGGTAGCGGACTTTATTTACACCACCTGTCCTGGCCCTTGCCCGCGTATGACCTCGCAGATGCATGAAGTGCAGGACGCGATCGTGAAGATGCCGGACGTGAAGCTGGTTTCGTTCACAGTCGACCCGGCGCGCGACACGCCGATGGTTCTGGCGGATTACGCAAAGGTCCATGGCGCGTCGAGTACGAAATGGTATTTCCTGACCGGGCCGGAGACGACGCTCCAGAAACTCGATCGCGACGTCTTCAAACTGGGCAACCTGGACACGTCTATGCAGCACAGTACGCGCTTCGTCCTGATCGACCGGCAGGCGCGCATTCGCGGCTACTACGACACCTCGGAGTCCCGGGCTATTCCGCGCCTAATCGACGACATCTACGCGCTGGCCCGCGAGCAGTCGTGATCGACATTCACGTCCTGCCTTCGGTGAACGCGACGCTTAATGCGACGGCCGCGGTGCTCTTGGTCACCGGTTATACGCTGATCCGCCAGAGGCGCATCCAGGCCCACAAGCGCGTGATGCTGACCGCGTTCGGCGTGTCGATCGCCTTCCTGATTTGCTATGTCGTTTATCATGCCCAGGTGGGATCGGTGCCCTATCAGAAGACCGGTTTTTTACGCACGATCTACTTCAGCATTCTCATCACACACACCTCGCTGGCCGCCACGGTGCCGGTGCTGGCAATCATCACGCTCCGCCGGGCGCTACGCGGAGATTTCAAGCAGCATCGAAAGATCGCCAGGTGGACGTTCCCGATTTGGCTGTACGTCAGTGTGACAGGCGTGATTGTCTATTTGATGCTGTATCGGTTCTAGCGCTCCAACTAGAAAACGTAAGACCTCTTGACGGACAAATCGTGTTGGGCGTATACTCCCCTAAGTAGCTTATGGCGGAGCGGCAAGAGTTGTTGCCAGGCACCCTGGACTTGCTGATCCTCAGCACTTTAGAATCCGGCTCAGCACACGGCTACGCGATCATGGAAGCGATCTGGAGCAAATCGGGCGAGCTATTTCGGGTGGAAGAGGGCGCCTTATACCCGGCTTTGCACCGGCTGCAAATCAAGGGCTGGCTCGCCGCCGATTGGGGGATATCGGAAGCCAACCGCCGCGCGAAGTTTTACCGGCTCACGCCGTCTGGCAAGAAACAATTGGCGCGTGAGCAGGAAGATTGGCGGCGGATTGCTCTGGGTATGCGACGGGTAATCGAGGGAGTTTGACCCGGGAGTTTAGATCATGACCTGGCTCGTCAGTTTGTTTCAGCGATTCCAGTCGCTAAGAAATCGCCGGCAGCTCGATCGGGACTTGGAAGACGAGCTGGGAGCACACCTGGCGTTCAAACAGTCCTATTTCGAAAAGGAAGGTCTATCTCCAGAAGAGGCCGTCCGGCGAGCGCGGCTTGCGGTTGGTAATCCCACTATCTGGAAGGAGAGCACGCGGGAGCAATGGAGCTTTGCCTGGCTGGAGAGCCTGTGGCAGGATGTCGTGTTCGGCACGCGAATCTTGCTGAAGGACAGGATTTTTACGACGGTGGCGCTGATCACACTGGCCATCGGCGTGGGTGGCAATGCGGCCATCTTCACCCTTCTCAATAGCTTGTTGTGGCGAGGGCTACCGGTTCGCGACCCTCAGCAACTCGTGCGCATAAGAGTGATTCATCTTCCGCCTACCGATCGAGCCTGGATCAACGGCCGAGCGACGGCGCCCAAAGAGCGGCGCCGGATACCGTTTCAATTATTCGAAGCGCTCGGAAAACAAGACCTCTTCGAGGGCGTCTTTGGCATCGCTGGTGAAGACACAGCCGTTGCTGAAATAGCCGGAGCGCCTTACCAAGTCCGAATCTGCACCGTTACGGGATCGTATTTTCCGGTGCTGGGAGTCGAGCCGGGCGCAGGCCGTCTTCTCACGCCTGGCGACGATGTGGCCGGCGGACCGTCGACGGGATGGGGAGCGGTGATAAGTGACGCGATGTGGACCAGACTCTTTGATAGAAGAGCAGACACGATCGGAACGCGTATCGCGGTGGAACGGATTCCCTTCAAAATTATCGGCGTAGCACCGCCGCGCTTTCATGGTGTGAACCCAGGCGTCGAGCCGGATATGTGGCTGCCCGTGAGCGTCTTAGAGACGATGTTCCCCAAATCGCACTGGCGGTCGGATGTAGGGCTCTGGATGCTCGAAACCGTAGCGCGCCTGAAGCCAGGCGTGAGTATCGACCAAGCCCGTCAACAGATAGTATCGATGTCCCAGCCGTTATTGGAAGGAGTGAAGCCGCCCGCGGTTCGTGCCGAGGATGAAAAACATTTCCTGGCCATGAAGCTGGACTTGGTCTCCGCGCGCTCCGGATTTTCGTACCTGGTAGAAATATTCAGCCCTGCACTCTGGACATTGATGGCGGCGGTAGGTGGAGTCCTCTTAATAGCCGCCACGAATTTGACGAACCTGTTACTCGCGCGGTCCACGGCTCGGCGGCAGGAGATTTCGGTACGTCTGGCGCTGGGAGCGTCGCCCAATCGTATACGCCGGCAGTTACTGGTGGAGAGCACCTTGCTGGCGGCTGCGGGCACGGGTCTCGGAATCATCTTCGCGCAATGGCTCGTTGACGCTCTAGTGAAGGCGGCTTCATCTGCGGAGGATCCAATCCGGCTCGAAGCACCGGTCGATTGGAACGTTCTCGTTTTTCTCGCCATCGTGCTGAGCGCTGTGGTTCTCATTGCAGGATGGGCGCCAGCGTGGTCGGCGGTCCGGGGAGTGATCCACGAAGGCACGAAGGCGCACGCCGGTTCGAGAACGGCGACATATTTTCGAAGCAGCCTGATCGTCGTGCAGATTGCGTTTTCTTTGGTGCTACTGGGCGGCGCCGGATTGCTGCTGGCCTCCTTGCGATCGCTGCTGCGGGAAGCGACCGGTTTCGACACGACCCACACTGTGTTCGTGAGTCCGGACTTGTTCAACGCCGGAATCAGCCGCGAAAGAATGCCTGGCGCCTACGCAACTCTGCTCCGGGAGGCCCGCCAGCTGCCGGGAGTTCGGGGGGCGGCATGGACGATGTATGTCCCGTTCACGGGCGCTTTGGAAACGTTGACGATTGAACTGCCCAGCCATCCCGAGGCGACACTGAATGAACGAATGGTTTATTCGCATCAAGTGACGGATGGATACTTCGCGTCCGCTGGGATTCCAGTCATTGCCGGTCATGACTTCGCGCCCCGCGGCTCGGGCGGACCGAAGGGCGCGATTGTCAGCGAGAATCTAGCCAAGAAGTTCTTCGGATCGCCGCAAGCCGCGCTGGGCCAGCGGTTGAAGCCCGGAAACCTGGATTGGACTCAGATTGTAGGCGTGGCCGCGGATGCGAAGTTTCAAAACATCCGCGAGCCAGATCCTTTTACGGTCTACACTTCTTATTGGGAGCAGCAAACCACCCTCGGGATGGCGCTGGTGTTGAATTACAGCGGCCCTCGCGAGCCGCTAGTATCCGCACTGCGCATTTTGTTTGAGAAGGAGGCGGGCCGTTCGCCGTTCACGCAGGTCAGCACGCTTCCCGAAAACATCGCGTCTTCGGTGGCTACCGAGCGGACTCTCGCGGCCCTGCTGACCGCGTTCGCAGTGTTCGCGCTGGTGATCGCGGCCACGGGTCTGGCGGGGCTCTTAAGTTATACCGTTCAAGTGAAGCGTCGCGAAATCGGCATTCGTATTGCGCTTGGCGCCACGCCGGGATTGATCGCGGGCCAACTGCATAGATACTGTCTCAGACTCGCTGTTGTAGGAATAGCGTCTGGTGGATTGCTCAGCTTCTGGCTGCGGCGAGCCATCGAGACATACCTGTTTCGAACAGACCCAGGCGATTGGATAGTTTGGCTGTCGGTCTGCGCTCTCATCCTGCTCTGTGCGGTTGGCGCCGGCGCGATCCCCGCCCGCCGTGCAGCGAGACTTGATCCGATGCGGGTACTGCGGTTGGATTGAGCTCCGGCTGAGAGAGCCGATTGCTTGTATCCTAAGACCGTGGCATCTACGAATACAGGCAAGCTGACCGCGCATACTTCTGCGGCCGGTTGAGCGTCCAAACTGAGTCCAAAGGTTTTGGACCAAGTGCTCGCTCAGATCCCACGCTGGGCGGACGATAACGTGCTGGTTGGGTTTGATACCGCCGACGATGCCGGCGTGTACAAGCTGACGCCGGAGTGTGCGCTGGTGCAGACGGTGGATTTCTTCACGCCGATCGTGGATGATCCGTACACTTTTGGCGCGATCGCGGCCGCCAATGCGTTGAGCGATGTTTATGCCATGGGCGGCAAGCCGCTGTCGGCGCTATCCATTCTGGCGTGGCCGGCGAAGGGCGACTTAGATGATCTGGCGCAGGTTCTGAAAGGCGGCGCGGAAAAGATTCACGAGGGCGGATGCACGCTGATCGGCGGCCACAGTATCGCCGACAACGAGGTCAAGTTCGGTTACGCGGTGACTGGGACGATCCATCCGGACCGGATCAAGACCAACGCGGGCGCGCGGGCGGGCGACGCGCTGGTGCTGACGAAGCGCATCGGAACGGGAGTAATCTCGACGGCGTTGAAGCGCGGGATTGCGAAGGAGCCGGATGTAGTAGCGTCCATCGAATCAATGCTGACGCTCAATCGCAGGGCCTGCGAAGCGATGCTTGCCTTTGAAGTCCACGGCTGCACGGACGTCACCGGCTTCGGCTTGATCGGACACGCGCGCGAAATGGCGCTGGCGAGTAAGATGACAATCGAGATCGACCCCGGCGCGGTGCGATTTCTGCCCGGGGCGGTGGATTATGCGCGGCAGGGCGCGATTCCGGGCGGATTGAAGAACAACCGTGAATTCGCGACAGCGTCGGTGGAAGGCCAGTCGGAACTCGACGATCTATTGTACGATCCGCAGACTTCGGGCGGCTTGCTGATTGCCCTGCCGGAGTCCGATGCAGCGGCGCTAGTGCGCGCCTTTCCGGCTGCGTACCGGATCGGGCAGGTGATCGCGAAGGGGGACAAGCCGATCCGGCTGGTGTAGTGTGAACGTCCCTCTAACTTCGATATGTTTCGCGACGTGGCCAACTCGAAGGACCCGGTACACGTCAGCTTCGGGTACTTCGAACCGCACCCGGTAGTCGCCGACACGTTAGCCCGTTCTTCTTCGCTTTCCGGTTCGTCATCGAGGGGCGCGATAAGAACCGCGGTCTGCTTCGGTCTTGCGCAGATCCCCCAAGTTTTAGATGATACAGCCTTCGGCAGTATGCCGGTTACCGCGAAAGGGACCGCGATCTCCCCGGCTAGGGCTACTTCGGAGCGTCCGGCGTAATTCCGCCTTGGGTCTTGGCAGCTTCCTTGGCGGCCTTCATCTTCTTGGTGTCTAGCGCTTTCTGGACCCAGCCGTCGGCGGTCTCGACGTCTTTCTTGTACTGGTCCGGACTTTCATCCAGGTCAGCGCGCTCGCGGATCAGAAGGTTCATGTACGCCATGGCGTCGTCGTAGTTAGGATCGATATCCAAAGCCTTTTGGAGGTTCTTGATGCCGTCCTCGATGACTGCGCTGTACTGATCCTTCAAGTCGGCCTTGACCTTCTTGTCCTTGATTGGGCCGGGCTCTTCGGGCTTCATGCCGAGGTCGGCGCGCGACTTCATCCAGGCGGCGTACCACTTCACCCAGTCGATCACGGCCAAGCTGTAGAAGCCTTCCTTGTTTTGCGGATCGGCGGCGATCAACTTGAGGTACCACTCTTTGGCTTCATCCAACTTCTTCAGCTTCTGCTCCAGGTCGGGCATGCCCTGCGCCTGCTGATAGCTCAAAGAGGCGAGGGAAGCCAGGGCCGTCTTGTCGTTCGGGTCCCTTTCGAGAACCTTGAGAAACTCTTCCTTGGCCTGTTTGGCAAGCTGCAGGTTCTCCGGCGATTCGGCGCCTGGGATGTACTGCGTCATGTAGGCAGTCGCCAGATAGAGGCGGCCGTTGAGGTTTGAGGGATCCAGGTTGACGGCGGTTTTGAAGTACTCAACGGCATCCGCGTACTTGGCGCTGCGGTACGCCTGTACGCCGCGGTTGAGCTGATCCCGCGACCTCAGCTTGTCACAGCCGGTTCCAGCCAGAACCAGCAATCCGATTCCCAAGACGAGAGATATGGTCTTCATAGAGATAGATATTGAATCACAGATGGACGCGGTCCGCGGCGGGAAGCCGGGCAGCGTCAGTTTCCAGCCTCCACTTTGGGAGTCATCAGACCGATCTTGTCCATGCCGGCGCCCTTGGCGATATCAATCGCCTTAGCGACCACCTCGTAATCGAGATCGGGATCGCCTTTCACGAAAACCACACGCTCGGCGCGGGTTTTGAAAATGTCCTCGAGGCGAGGCCCGAGCTTATCCATGTCGGTGTCCTCGTTGTTGAGGTGCATCTTCTTATCCTTGTCGATCACGATGACGACCGTTCGGTCCTGCTGGTCGGGCGGCTGCGGCTTATTCTTATCGGGCGGCTGCGGCGCCAATGCTTCCAGACCGTGCGGCGTCAAAGGCGTGATGACCATGAAGATGATCAACAGCACCAGCAGCACGTCGATGAGCGGCGTCATATTGATATCGGCTTTTGGCCCTCCGCCGGGGCCTCCCACTGCCATTGACATAGTAAATACCTCGTTCCTTGTTTCTCTAGATTCTGGTACGGCCGCGCAGTATTCTTACGATCCAGGAGTCGGGCTAGCCGGCGCCCCTGGTTTCTTCGAATTATCCGGGATGGCCTCGGTAATTAAGCCGATCTGATCCACTCCGGCGGCTCTCAGATTATCCACCACATCTTCGACCGCCGAGTAACGCGCTCGGGCATCGGCCTTGATGTAGCACATCTTGTCCATTCGGTTGGTGAGCAGATCGCGAACTCTTTCCGGAAGCTGATCGGCCTGCAATTTTATATTCCCGGGGCTTAGGAATACGCTGCCGTTTCGCGTCACGGCGATCAGAATGGCGTCTTCCTTGTCGGCGGCCTGCATCGCAATCGGGTTCTTGGTCCGCACCATGTCGACAGTTTGACCTTTAGTGAGCATGGGCGTGATGACCATGAAGATGATCAGCAGCACCAGCATAACGTCCACCATGGGAGTGACGTTGATGTCGGATACCGGTGGAGGGGCTACTTTCTTTTGCATATCGAACTCCTTATTGGCTGTGGGGTGCAAATTGTATGGAAACCATCAACCGCACCCCCTTCCAAAATTCAACTCGCTATCTCAAGCTACTTGGCTGCCGAGGCGCGTTGGCTGCGCTTCAGGAAATAATCGATCAGTTCGGAACTGGAGTTGCCCATCTCGACGTCGAATGCTTCAATCCTGTTGGTGAAGTAATTGAACATCCAGACGGCCGGGATAGCCACGAACAGACCGACGGCGGTGGTGACCAGCGCTTCCGAAATACCACCGGCGACGGCGCCCAGACCGGTCGACTTCTGTGTCGAAATGCCTTTGAACGCGTTAATGATGCCGACCACGGTGCCGAACAGTCCGACGAACGGTGAGGTGGAACCGATGGTAGCCAGGCTGCTGACGCCGCGCTTTAGCTCGGCATGAACGATAGCTTCGGCGCGTTCCAGAGCGCGCTTGGAGGCCTCGATCTCTTCGCCTGGAATTTCGGTGCTCAACTGATGCGCCCGGAATTCCTGCAGGCCGGCGACCACAACCTTAGCCAGGTGGCTCTTGTTGTAGCGGTCCGCGATCTTAATGGCTTCATCCAGCTTGCCTTCCCGTAAGGCGCCTGCCACGGCGGGAGCAAACTGGCGCGACTGCTTGCGAGCGCCGTTATAGGCGATCAAGCGGTCGATCATAACGCCGATCGACCACGCGGACATGAGGAATAAGATGATGACCACGAGCCGGGCGGGCCAGCTCATGTTCTCCCACATGCTTCGCGGGTCGAAGCTGATGACGGGCTGATCCTGCAATAGCATGAAAGCCCAGACTTGCAATTGTAAAAACATTCTCTTTGTTCTCCTGCGAGTTGAATTTAGACTTCTATTGGCTCAATGTGAAATTAACGTCGATCTGGGTGACCACCTCGACCGGCTCTCCATTAAGGAGGGTCGGCTTATACTGCCACTGAGAGACGGCCTGGCGCGCCGCTTCGACCAGGAGCGGATGGCCGGTCACCAACTGCAAATTCTGAATCGTGCCGTCCTTGCCGATGATCGCGGTAAACCGGACGGTACCCTGAATGCGAGCCTGCTTGGCGAGCGGAGGATAGACCGGCTGCACTTTGCGGATCAGGTTGGCTTGCTGGACGTTGCCACCCACGCGGATACGCTGTGGGGTGGTTGGCTTAGGCGCCTCTTTGACGGGCGGAGGTGGCGGTGCTGCTGAGATACCGGCACCCAGGATTCCACCGATGACGCCACCGGGTCCTCCCCCGGGCACTCCGCCAGGAACGCCACCCACTACGCCGCTGGTGGGAGGGGGCAATTCTTCTTCTTTAATGTTGGCAATCTCTTTCGGAATGGACTTAGGGGCCATCAGCCTGCCGGCATCGAACTGGCGGGGAATAATCTTGACGACCTTAGGCGCCGCCGGCGGGGGTGGTGGCGGAGGAGGTGGCGGAGGAGGCGGAGCCACCAGGAAGCTGGTCAGCTGGGCGCGAGGCAACGTGTCCGTGTAAATCAGCGGAATCAGAATGAAAACGATGATCACACCGATCTGTCCCATAAAGGAAAGCACCACCGTCCAGGTCTTGTGTGTCTTAATGGTCCCGTCTACGAAAGTCTGCTCAAACATTTGTCACCTCGATCCATCCCCAAAAATTACTGCACTCTGGGAGCGCAGTCAATCATCATACACTCAAGTGCCCCTCTACTTCACCTTGGCCGTACCGCGACGAGCATTCTCCTTGGGAGTCGTCTTGGACTCCTTGGGAGCCTTCGGGGCCGCGGGAGGTCTGGGCCCACTAGCCGGCTCCTTGGAAGCGCTCGGCGGCGGACCAGCCATTGGCCGCTTACGCCCCTCCAGAAAATTATGCCAGAAGATCAGAATAGGGCTAGCTACAAAAACAGACGAATAAGTACCAACGATAATGCCACAGACCAATGCGAAGGAGAATCCGTTCAGAACCTGCCCGCCAAACAAGAACAGCGCCAGGGCGGTCAGCAGCGTCAGGCCTGAGGTTAGGACGGTTCTGCTCAAAGTCTGGTTAACACTCAGATTGATCAAAGGCTCCAGCCCCTCGCGCCGGTGAAGCTTCAGATTCTCGCGGATTCGATCGAAGGTGACGATGGTGTCGTTCATCGAATAGCCCACCAGGGTCAGCAGCGCGGCCACCACGGTCAAAGAAATCTCTTTGTTGAATAGCGAGAACAGCCCGATGGTGATGATGGTGTCATGGAAAACCGCAATCACTGCCGCAGCGCCGTAAATCCACTCGAACCGGAAGGCGATGTAAACCAGCATTCCGCCCAGGGCGTACAGTACGGCGAGAATCGCCTTGCGCTGCAGTTCGGCGCCGATCTTGGGACCCACCACCTCGGTTTTGACCACCGCGAACGGCTCGGGGTAGGTCACCTGCTTGAGAACGTTCAGGATCTGGGGCGTGACGCCGGGCACAGAGCGAAGTTCATCGAGGTTCCGGATCATTCCGGAGTGCTGCGTGCGATAGTCGATGATGTTCCGGGCCAGGTCATGGAGCTGCTGGTCCGACATCGGGACGCTGGCCGCTTGCAGCGGATCACGTAGCTTGTCGGCCAGGGCATCGGCGCCTCCGGCATCGAGATTGTACTTGCCGTTGGCTTTTCCGAAAGTGGCGGTCAGACTATCCACGATAGTTTGGCGGGCAGCTTGCAACGCTACGTCGTCCCTGACATCGGTACCGATGATGTCCTGCGGCGCGCCCGCACTGCCGTACACTTCCTGTACATCCACCGGCAGCTTTCCTGCGAGTGCGGCGCGCACTTTGTCGACCGGCGGACGTTCGGCGAAGGCTACCGTGACCAGCGCACCTCCCTTGAAATCAATGCCATAACGGGGGCCACCCTTCAGCGCCAAACTCACCAGACCGGCCGCCGTGAGGATAAGGGAAAGAATGATGAACGGCCATTTCTTGCCCAGGAAATCGTAGTTGGTGTTTCTAAATAATTCCATGCAACCATTCGTAGCGCCGTCATCTAATCATCTTAGACACCGGCTGGCGGGACGGAGTTCCCGCTTTTGAATCCTCGCAAAATCTAGATACTTAAAGCCGCCACCTGTCTCTTTCCGGCTAGCTCGAAGTCAAAAATGGTCTTCGATACAAAGATGGCCGTAAAGATGTTCGCGATGAGACCGATAACCAACGTCACCGCAAAGCCTTTCACCGGTCCGGTACCGAAGATGAACAGAAACGCACAAGATACCACGGTTGTGACGTGCGTGTCGATAATAGTCAGGAACGCCTTGCTGAAACCGGCGTCCACGGCGGCCACCACGGCCTTGCCGGCGCGCAGTTCTTCGCGAATGCGCTCAAAAATCAGGACGTTGCTATCCACCGCCATACCGATGGTCAGAATGACTCCCGCGATACCAGGCAACGTGAGAGTGGCATCGAAATAACTTAAGGCGGCGATCAAAATGATGGCGTTGAGAACCAGCGCCAGTGTCGCGTTAATGCCGGAGCGGCGGTAATAGAACAGCATGAATAGAACTACCGCCACCAGACCGGCCAGGCCGGCCCGAAGGCCCTCGCGGATGGAATCGGCGCCCAGCGATGGCCCGACCGTGCGCTCTTCGGAGTAATGAACGCTGGCAGGGAGCGATCCCGCACGGAGGTTCAAAGCCAGATCGGCTGCTTCTTCCTGACTGGCAGCGCCGGTGATGCGGCCGGTGTCGCTGATACGGCTCTGAATGGTGGGGGCGCTGATCACCTGGCCATCCACCACGATGGCCGCGCGGTTCCCAATGTTGGCTTCCGTATATCGTTCGAACTTCTTAGCAGCGTCCTGTGTCAGAACGAAATTCGTTTCCCAGCGATTCAGTTCGCCCTGAGAGGCATGCGCGTCCCGAATATCAGTACCACGAACAATCGGGGTCCGGGAAACCAGGTACCAACTTTGCTGCCCGCCTCGTAGTACTGTTGGAACCAATTTCGTGTTTAAGGGAAGAATGCCGCCGTGCTTCGACAGCGCCTCTTCACGCGATCCGAACGGGCCGTCCTTCACTTCAGCCCATTCCAGCACTGCCTGGGTCTGCAAAAGCTGCTTCACATGCGCCGGATCGTCGACGCCGGGCAGTTGCACCAGCAGATCGGCTTCGGCGTCACTGCGGCCGGTGGGCTGCACGGAGGACTCGGCCAATCCCAGCCCGTTGATCTTGCGCTCAATGGTCCCCATGGTCTGTGTCATGGTGTCCTGCTTGAGCTTCAGCGCTTCGGTGGGCTTCATAGTCAGCCGATAGTCGCTGGAGTTCAAGGCGATCAACACCCATTCCGGGAACGTATCGTTGACGGTGCTGCGAAAGGCGCTGCTTTTCGCGACCGGAACGCCTTTGATATCGATCTCAATCTTGTCGGCATCCGCGAGAGTTTGGGGATCGTTGCGGTTGATGTCGCTAAAGTCGATGTTGTCTTTCTTGAACTCGTCCTTCATCCGGTCGATGGTATTGTCGGCGAAAGCTTTGAAGGCGTCCTGAAGCTGGACTTCCATCACCAGTTGCGTGCCGCCACTCAAATCCAATCCCAGGTGGATGTTCTTCTTCCAGTTGGCGACCAGTTCGTTTTTCGACTTCGGCAGTCCGATGATGCCGTAAATGCAAACCAGGATCACCACCACGATGATTCCGGCCTTGATCTTGATGTTGCGGGTCATATTTCAGTTTCTGGTTTCTGGTTTCTGGTTTGTTCGTTTTGGACTGTTTCCAAGAACTAGAAACCAGCAACTAGAAACGGTTTTAGGTTTTCACTTCTTCCTTCACTAAACCGCTGATCGAGCTGCGCGCCACCTGCAGTTTCACGTTATCGGGCTTAACCCGTAGTATCAGAGTATCATCATTGTTGATAGAAACAATGGTCCCGACGATCCCTCCTGTAGTCAGTACTACATTGCCGTTTTGAAGGTCCTTCAGCATCTGCGCCTGCTGCTTTTTCTGGCGCTGCATTGGCATGAAAACCAGCAGATAAAAGATGGCAACAATCACCAGCAACGGAAGAAAGCCCACAATGGGATTCGATGCCGGTGTCTGCTGCAGCAATAGCGCGACTAGCGTCATTCTCACCGATTATAGAGTACCGCCGGACCAATCAACTGTTCAAAGGGGTTACGACGGAGGGCGAACCACTCTCATTCTACCGCCGCGCTACGCGCTCCGTCTAGATATGCGCGAAATCTCCCAAGCAGTATAGACTGCCTGATTTGTCGCATTCTGTCAAGGTAGTGACTCAAATTATGTAACGTGGCGAGAGTGGCGAAGAGGATTTCACCGGCCTGGAAAAGATGCCGGAGATAGGCCCTCGAGTACGTAAGACATGTATAACAGGTACAGGTTGGATCAACCGGGGCCGGGTCCTCCTTATAGCGTGCCTGCTTGATGCTCAGGCGGCCAACCGATGTAAAAAGGCAGCCGTTGCGGGCGTTTCTCGAGGGAAGCACGCAATCCATCATGTCGACGCCGCGAGCCACATACTCGGGAAGTTCCTCCGGCATGCCCACGCCCATCACATAACGCGGCTTTTCGATGGGAAGCATCGGGGCGCTCAA
>DATHOT010000325.1:0-13316 GCA_035484655.1 Bryobacteraceae bacterium
GGCGTGAGCGGCATATTTTTCAAGTATCGTCCAGTGCGGTTATGATTGTTAAGATGAGAATCACGATCCTGCTGGCATGCGTGGCTTGTGCCACGCTGTATGCCCAGAACAATCTGACGACTGCGGCGGTCCAGCGCTATTTCAACCCGATCCGAAGAAATTTGGAGGCCAGCGCGGAGGTTATGCCCGCGGAGAAATATGGGTTTCGGCTCACCGACGGCCAGAGGACCTTCGCCGAATGGATCAATCATTCTTCGGAAAGAAACTACCGGGACTGCTCGACGTTGAAATCAGAGCCGGCGCCGGAGGCACTGAAGCGGGTGCCGAGCCTGAAGGACAAAGCCGAGGTCATGGCAGTCTTGAAGGACTCTTTAGTTTACTGCGCGGCGGCGCTCGAAAAAATGGACGATCAAAAGGCCGGTTCGTCGCCGGAGATGAGCGTGGCGTTTCTGCACGTCATCGTGCACAACAATGAGATTTACGGCAACTTAGTCGGCTATCTGCGGGCGAGTGGAATCGTTCCGCCATCGACGGCGGGGATGACGAGTCAGGGCAAGACCAAATAAGTCCGCTCGTCAGCTCAGCGTGCTGGAGGCCCGGAAATTGGTATTTGAGTGCACTGTCCCTAATTCTTTCAAGTAATGTCCGGTATAGGAATTGCGCGCGGCCGCGATCTGCTCGGGTGTACCCTCGGCGACGATCTCGCCGCCCCGGTCGCCGCCTTCAGGGCCCAGATCGATTACCCAGTCGGCGCTGCGGATGACATCGAGATTGTGCTCGATGATCAGGATGCTGGCGCCATTTTCTATCAAGCGCCGGAAAGCGGCCAATAGCTTGGCAATGTCGTCAAAGTGCAGGCCGGTGGTTGGCTCGTCGAAAATGTACAGCGCGCCGTCGCAAGTAGCCTGGCAGAGATGCGCCGCCAGCTTGACTCGTTGAGCTTCGCCCCCGCTCAGCGTAGTCGCCGATTGGCCGAGCCGAAGATAACCGAGGCCCACGTCGTCGAGAACCTTGAGCCGGCTCACCAACCGTTTCGATTCCGAAAAGAACGAAAGCGCTTCCTTGACCGTGAGCTGCAGCACTTCATGGATGTTCAAACCCTTATAGCGGATGTCCAGGATTCCGATCTTGAAGCGCGTGCCTTTGCACTCTTCGCACATCAGCTCGACGTCGGCTAGGAATTGCATTTCGACGGTCACGGTGCCGTCGCCCTGACAGTTTTCGCAGCGCCCGCCTGGGATGTTGAAAGAGAAATGTCCGGAGGTGTAGCCGCGCTTGCGGGCGTCCGGAGTGGAGGCGAAGATTTCGCGGATCAGGTCGAAGGCTTTGATGTACGTGACCGGATTGGAGCGCGGAGTGCGGCCAATGGGCGACTGGTCGACCAGAATGACCTCGCGCAGGAGCTCGGCTTTTTCCACCCGGCGGCAAGTCACTTTCTCGACGGCCGGTTCCAGCTCTTCCGCCAATCCTTCGGGCGCCGGCTGGCGAAGGCGCTTCTGGAGCGACTGAAAAATAACATCGTGCACCAGGGTCGATTTTCCAGATCCAGAAACGCCCGTCACCGCGACCATCATGTTGAGCGGGATGGCGACGTCGATGCCCTTGAGGTTGTGGGCGCGCGCGCCATAGAATCTGACGATGCGCTTAGGGTCGACCGGACGGCGAGTTCGCACTCGGGCGGCTTCGAGCTCGCCACGCAAATATTTCGACGTCAGCGAGCTTGCGCCATCGGCGAGCATGGTGCCATAGGAGCCCTCAAAAATGATGCGGCCGCCGAGCTCGCCGGCGCCTGGCCCGAGGTCGACAATATGGTCGGCGGACCGCATGACGTCGGCATCGTGTTCGACCACGACGATGGTATTGCCGAGGTCGCGCAGCTCTTCTAAAATCCGGATCAATCGGCCGGTGTCGCGGCTGTGGAGTCCGATGGAAGGCTCGTCGAGAACATAACAAGCTCCCACCAGCCGCGATCCAAGGCACGTGGCAAGCTGAATGCGCTGCGCTTCGCCGCCGGAAAGCGTGGAGGCCAGCCGGTCGAGTGTGAGGTAATCCAGCCCGACATCGTTCAAGAATTTCAGCCGCTGGCGGATCTCGACCAGGATCTTGTCGGCTATTTCCAATTCTTCCGGCGACAATTCGAGCGTTTGAAAGAATTCGTAGGCCTGAGCAATGTTGAGCCTGACGACATCGGCAATGTTCTTTTCACCGATGCGAATGTTGCGGGCATCGCCGCGGAGCCGCGATCCCTTGCAATCCGGACACTGGGCGTAGCCTCGATAACGGCTGAGAAAGACGCGCACGTGGACTTTGTACTTTTTCGCTTCCACTTCGGCGAAAAACTTGTAAATGTGGTCGTAGATGAGTTTCTGTTCCACCGCCGTCAGATCGCAAAACGGGATATTCCAGCGAAGTTTTCCGCGCGAGGACTTGCGGAGGTGCGTACCGTACCACTCGTATTGCGGCTTGGTCCAGGGATCGACAGCTCCTTCGTCGAGCGTGAGCCCAGGATCGGGAATAACCAGGTTCATGTCGTAATCGATAGTGTTGCCGAAGCCCTGGCAGCGCGGACAGGCGCCCATGGGGTTGTTGAAGCTGAAAAGGCTGGGTTCCGGAATAACCAGCTCGATACCGCACTGCTTGCAGGCGAACTTTTCACTGAAGCGAAGAACGGTGGGTGGCGGATTGGGCGGCGTAGCCTCTTCGAAGATCACTTCGCCGGATTCGCGATAGCAGATTTCGGTGGTGTCCACAAGACGCTGGTGGAGATCGGAGGAGATAACGAAGCGATCCACCAACGCGAAGACCGGCTGCTTGAAATCGATTTCGAGGAGCGACTCCGGCGTCGAAAATTCGAACACGCGGCCGTTTTGATACAGGCGCGTGAAGCCCTTCTTGCGCAGCTCGAACAGATGATCGCGCAAAGCTTCGGTCGCGCCGCCGCGGCGGATGGGAAAGAGCGCGTACCAGCGAGAGCCGTCGGGCTGGGTGAGCATGCTCTGCGCCACCTGGTCGACGGTGTCGCGCTGCACCCGCTGACCGCACTTGGGGCAGTAGCTGCGGCCCACGCGGGCATAGAGCAGCCGGAGGAAATCGTAAACTTCGGTGGAGGTAGCGACGGTAGAGCGGGGATTGCGGGTAGTGTTTTTCTGGCGGATGGCGATGGGCGGAGCGATGCCAGAAATCTCATCGACGTCGGGCTTTTCCATGCGCTCGAGAAACTGGCGGGCGTAAGAGGAGAGCGATTCGACGTAGCGCCGCTGGCCCTCGGCGTAAACAGTATCGAAGACCAGCGAAGATTTGCCGGAGCCGGACACTCCCGTGACGACGGTGAGTTGGTTGTGTGGAATCGCGAGCGAGATGTTCTTGAGGTTGTGGACTCGCGCGCCACGGATGAATATGGAATCTTCCAAGGTTTCTGGGGAAGCGGGGAGAGGCCCGCTGGCTATATTGATTATCCCAGATCGGTCAAGGCGCGGGGTGAGTTTAGCCGGCCTTGCGCCTGAACAGCAGCACGCGGCTGCGCTTGGTTTGCTGCATGCGCTCAATGGCGGAATCGACGGCTGCCGAGAGCGGTTGATTCTCGGCACCAATGCCGCCCCAGCTAAACAGGACCGAGAAGCTGCCCTGCCCGCGTAGTTGGAAGTTCCACAATCGCTCGGAGATTTCGTTCAAGCGCCGCTGCGCCTCCGCACCGCTCAAGCCGGGACAAACGATCAGGAACTCGTCATCGCCATTGCGGCAGGCAAAGTCGGCCGGGCCGAGCAATTCCTCAATGAAGGGTTGAGCCGGATGTTCAACGCGCGGCGCGCGGCTTTTTGCAATACCCACCAAAATGACCAAGCCCGTAAACGCGAGGTCCGCCTCAAGGAGCGGCAGAAGCGCGGCTCGGTCGCACATGCCAGTGGGGATGGATCGGGAATCGGTGCGAGTCAGCTCGACCGGCGCTGGTTTTTTCTCGGCCAGGTGTTTCCATAGGAAAGCGTCGCTTAAGTGCTGCCAGAGGAATGCGTCCACGGTTGATGCTGGAGTTGGGGCTGGCTCGGATGTGCGCTCTGGGACTGGAGCGGGAGCGTTCGCCACCACGATCGGCGCTGGCTCTTTGGCGCAGCGCTGCAACTCTCGCATGGCGTTCCTAAGCTGTTTGTTCTTTTGTTTCAATCGATGGGCGAGCCACACAACCGCCATGGCAAGGACGAGAACAAACCCGCCGGCCACGGCCTGAATGGCGCCCAATCCCATTGCGTATCCGATTGTACGGGCTATACAAGGGTTGGCAAATAGCCTGGCAGTAACAAAGACCGCAGTACTACTTTACCGCCGGGAGAGTAGCCCAAAAGTTCCAGTTCAGCGTTGCTCAGAGCGGCCAACGACGCTGCGAGGATTGCGATTTGTGGCTGGGCAATGGACCCGGGCCGTCGCTCGAATGGGCCCGCCCCAACGCGTTTGAGAAGTCGATGTCGCTGGAAGTGAACGACAGCGGGCGATCCAAAACCATGTCCATAGTAGTGCCCTTCGCCAGGATCGCTTCCGGGCCGCGGGTGACCAGGACCCCGACCAATCCAGCGGTTGCTCCAACCGCTGCGCCGATGCCTGCACCCATGCCGGCATGTCCAGCGGCCGCGCCCGCCAAACCTCCAGCCGTTGCGCCGGCGCCGGCGGCTTCGCCGATAACTTTTACATCGCCGGACTTGTTACCTTCGCTTTTGATTTTGCCCTCTTCTTTATCCAGCGTCTCGGCGGCGCGTCCATCCAGGCTTCCGATGCGCGCACGGAAATCGCGGGTCACCCCGTTCGGCAGAGTCAACGAATCGAAGCGGATGTACAGCTCGCCGCGGCCCTTCATGCGGCCCGGGCGCTTCACATCGGTGACAGTGCCGGCCACATAGCTGCCGGGAGGAATCACAATCTTCCCGTTAGCCAATATCGGGAACACGGTCTCCAGATAAATGCGCTCGCCCTCGCTAGCGGTCTTAGTGCTGACGCTATTGATCATGCTGAGGGGGACTTTGGTCCCGGGAGGAATCAGGAATTCGCCGGTAACAGGGACATTTTCCTTGACCGCGTTTTCGCTGTCGGCAGGGGGCGGATTTGTGGGAGCTGGTTCCTGGGCGGTCAGCGTAAGAGAGGCCGCGAATGCCATGCCCGCCAATGTTATGGATATTGTCCGCAGATACATATACACTCCCATTTATCGGACGTAGTCTTCTTTTAGTTTAAACGCACCGACGGATGGGCGGGTTTCGCCGGTGCAGTCCGGCGCTTCGGTTTCAATGATTTCGCGCCGGTCTTCGTTTTGGCGGCAGCGTGCGCCGGCGTGCTCAAAAGCTGAGGTGGCTTGGCCGCCAGAAAGAACGCCAGGAGAGCCGCCGGCCACAATTGCATATATATGCGTGCGAGCGATAGCTTGAGCTGGGCGATGATGTCCGGCGGAAATACAACGAAAATTGCGAACTCGCCGGCGAGCATCAGACCGAGGGCCACGAGTACAGTGGCGAGCGAGGTTCGCTCGCGTTCTTCGACGTGGAAGCGCACCAGAAACCAGTAAAGCCCGAGGATCAAGACCATGGGCAGCAGGAAGCCGCCCATCAAAAAGAGCATCTGCACGAATCCTTCGAGGGTGATCACCCAGCGTCCGAAAACTGCGGCGTGCGCAGCCAGGTCGGACGCCTTCTGCCCGAACAGGTCGTTAGGAGGCGCGAAGCGTAGCTTAAAGAATGCAGTCAGGGCCGCGGATGGCAACGCGGCAGCGGCGAACCGAAGGAATTGAGTGGCTAACACCACGCGGCGATCGAACCGAAGAATGGCGATCAGCCGGGCCAGCAGGACGGCCGCCAAAAACAACCAGCCCTCGTTCTTGGTCCAAGGGGCAAATCCGGCGGTGAGGCCGGCAGCGATGCTGAAGCGCAGGTCGCCTGGGAAACGATCCTGCAAGCATAAGAGCGCCAGCGTCGCAAGGATGTAGAAGCTCATCGGCACGTCGGCATATTGCAGGGCGCCGAGCTGAATGAAGGACGATGTCGCCAGCAGCACAATCCCAGCCACGAAAGCTTGCGTTTTGCCACGCAAGATGCCGACCGATGAAATCAGCAGTCCGCAAGCGCCGAGCGTGAACAGAAAGGCGACGGCGATCGGGGCGCCGATCGATTCCCCGCGCGCCAGCGTCCAGCACATCGCCACGGCAGAGGGCAGCAGAAGAGGATAATCGGGATGCGAGTTCGGTATCTGGGTCGATAGAACGTTTTTCCACCTCTCCCCTCCGCGAAACAGGAAGCGCGCCTTGAGATTCCAGATGGACCATGCATCCCATTCACCGTGGGGGTTTTCGAGCGAATGCACGACGAACATCGTGACCGCGAACACGACGGCCAGGAGTAACAGCACAGTGAGATAGCCGGGAGCAGCTGGACCAGCGGCCCATTCGAGCGCGATGCCGCGAGATTTGGCGCTCATGCCGCGCAAAATCGCAATGGCAGCCACGACCGCACCGAATCCGGCCAAGATCAGGGGGCTAGGGCCGAAGAGCACGAGAGATAGGAAATAGAGGCAGGATGCGATTCCGATTCCCAAGCCGGTTCCAAGCGAAAAAAGAAAAACGCTGTGCAAGGACCAGCCGGCCGGAGCGGGAAACAGAAAACGCGCGATGCTAAAGCCTGTCAGCCAAACTAGCGCGATGAAAACGAAGATCATCGGGCGTCGTTACGACAGAGCAGCACGCCTTTACCGAAATCGCGAAGAGGTACCAGGCGCCGGGCTCGAAGCGCGGCCTGGTCCGGCGTGGCGCTGTGATAATTCACCACCACCAAAGGCTCGTCGAGGGATGGCTTCACGATCGCGGGTGCCAGCGTATATTGGGTCAAATTGAACTCGGACTGGTTGCTCGGATCGTTCACCGGGTTATCGGACAGATAACTCAGCACGGTTTGAGGGGCGACGGTTTTTCGAAATTCGCTAAAACGGTCTTCAAAGAAGGCTACGCCGACAGTGGTGGTGTTGCGAGTGTATACCGAGATCAGATCGAGCAGTAACCAGAAGCTGGAGGCCAAAGCGAGGGCAACCAGCGCGATCACGGCGAATTGATGACGTGCCAAGCCGTTCAGTTTATCATTATGGGCCCACGGGAATATGGAGCCCGGCTATGCTCACCGCAGCGCCGATAGCGATGCGGATCTCCGGGTTGGAGCCGGTGGTGGTAGGAAGGATCACGTTGATCTGATAGAGGCCCGAGAAACCCGGGGCAACGCCGGCATAAGCAATGTTGCCGGGGTCGGTTGGGTTGCCATCGAGCAGCACCTGGAATTCGGAGAGCATCGCCAGCGGCGCCGCGGAGCTGGGTGTTTCGCCATAACCCACGGGCGGGATGGTTTGGCCGAGCCCGGTGGCATAAAGCACAACCACATCGCCGGGCTGAGCCGATGCGGTTGGAGTAATAAGATGCCCGGTAGCGCTGGTAGCGATGATATTCTGCTGGTCGAGCTGAAAAAGCGCAGGCGCTGTGGAGGCAAGCTGGATCGGGATGGTTGGTCCCTGTAGCGAATCGGTGACGATCGCGAAATTAAAGGTGCCCGGCAACAGGTTGGGCGGTATCAGAAAGTTAATCTGGGTCGGCGAGATGTAATAGAGAGTGGCCACGAAGCCGCCGATGTTGACCGTGGCGTCGCCGCCGACTGGGCTATTCCCCGACAGCGTCTTAGTTTCGTATGCGAGATTCTTGCCGTACAGCGTGGCGATGGTATTAGGTGCGAGCCAACCCGCCTGGTTGTCGGCGGAATTTACCAGGCTAGTGGCAGAGTAGCTGGGCGCCTCGGCCGTTAGGATCGAGGGAATCGAAAACACTGCCAGTGCGAAGGCCAGACCGCGCATACAGGAAGTAGTGCGCCAGTATCCCCGGAAGTTCTCAGGAGTAGCGGGGAACAGAGGGGTCGATCTGAAGACTCCAGCGGTCGATCCCGCCGGCCATGCTCTGACATCCGCTGACGCCCTGCTCGCGCAGCCAGCTGACCACGTTCAGGCTGCGGACGCCGTGATGGCAGTAAACGATCAGCGCGGCGGCTTCATCAGCGGCAGCTTCGAGGCGCTGGAGCTGAGCCGGAACGGTCCGCATGGGGATCAGCTCGGCGCCCTGGATGCTGGCAAGTTGGAATTCGGCCGGCTCGCGAACGTCGATCAGGAGCAGCTTTTCGCCGGCGGCGAGGCGGCGCTGGATGTCCTGGGGCGTGGTTTCGAGAGGCAACGCGGTTTCAGGCACGCTTCATGGTAGCTCGCGCTTAAGACGGAAAAGTCGCTGGTCCCAAATCACGGGTCGCGGGACCGTGCCGCGAATTCGCTTGAATTCAGGATGATCCTGATTGATGGCGATATTTCGCTCGGGCCGGGCGACAATGGAGGGCACCACCAGCACCACCGTCCGCCGTTCGTCGTACCATCGATCCCCGTAGCGGCGGCTGGCGCGCTGATCGGGAGCGTCCCAACCGGGTATGTCAGCAGGATGTACTTCTTCGATCCGAATGCCTTTGGGAATCAGAATCTCGATCCAGGATTGCGTCTTGGGAAGTCTGCCGATGTTGGCATGGACGAGCGCCTCCAGCATTGCGCCTGCGTAGGTCTCCGAGGCGTAGATGACCCGACAGCCGGGTGAGTTCCAGCGGCCGCCGAAGAGCGAAGCGCCCTGACCATCGAAGATCTTGTGGCGGCGATCGGCGATGCGATACGCCCGCAGGGGCCCGGCCAACAGCGTCCGGCTAAGCGGGGAGCCCATGGAAGATTTTGTCGAGGATCTCTTCCACGTGGCGCGCCCCAAGTTCGGTGAGTGCGGCGTCCAGAGGCGTACGGCCTCGCAGGGCGGGATGAGGCGTGGTCATGAAGCGGCGCGCATCGGAGCGGTCGCCCCATACGAATTCGGCGCCGGCCATGACGCGGGCGATTCGCTCGGTCCGTTCGCTTTCAGCCATGCTCAGCCGATCGCGGCGGCGCTTGAAGGTGGCTTCGGGGACGATACGATTCATCAGTTGGCGCTGCTCGGCGCGGTCCTCAAAGATCCGGCCGGCGGTTTGGCGCAGCGCGGCTTTGGGAAGACCCTTTGACACGGCGTCGCTCAAAGCCGCGATGGATCCCAAGCGGCGGCCGAGGACGGGTGGTCCGCCCATGATTTCGGCGATGCGGATGGGGGCGATCATGCTGGTATCATTATAGCTTGTTTTTGGGATCGAGTGATACCGAGGCGGCGCTCACGCGAGTGAGAATGCAGCACGCATAAGTGCGTGCGCTACGCTCATCTGCACGCGCTACAATATATCGGCTGGGCTATGACAAAGAACATCACCTTAACCATCAACGGAAAGAAGCGCACCGACGCAGTGGAGCCTCGGATGCTGCTCATTCATTACTTGCGCGAAACGGTTGGTCTCACGGGACCCCACATCGCTTGCGAGACCTCGTTATGCGGCGCCTGCACGGTCCATCTGGACGGAAAAGCCATCAAGAGCTGCACCATGTTCGCGGTACAGGCCGATGGACGCAACGTCCTGACCATTGAAGGCTTGGCCGCCGACGGAAAGCTCGATCCCATGCAGGAAGCGTTCTGGAACGAGCATGGGCTGCAGTGCGGATTCTGTACGCCGGGGATGATCATGACGGCGAAACAGATCGTGGAGCGGAATCCCAAGCCAACGGACGAAGAGATCCGGCATGGTCTGGAAGGCAATCTGTGCCGCTGCACGGGCTACCAGCATATTGTCAATGCGGTCCGGGCGGCCGCGGGTAAGTAGGCGGAGGACATCATGGCAACCACCATCACAAAAACCGAAACTCTGGTTGGCAAGCGAATTCGCAGGCGCGAGGATCCGCGCCTGATCACTGGCACGGCCACCTACGTCGACGACATCCAGATGCCGGGGATGCATCACGCCTGCATCGTACGCAGCCCGCACGGCGCGGCGAACATTAAATCGATCAATATCAAGCCGGCGCTCGAGCTTCCGGGCGTGGCTGCGGTATTCACCTTCAAGGACACCGAAAAAGTAGGACCGGTGCCATGTGGCGCTTCCCTGCCCGGTCTGCGAGTGCCACATCATCACATATTGGCGAAGGATCGCGTGTACTTCGTCGGACATCCGGTGGCGGTGGTCGTGGCGACCGATCGCTATATCGCGCGCGATGCCGCCGATCTGGTCGAGGTGGACTGGGAGCCGCTTCCGGCGGTGACCGATGTGGAAAAGGCGTTGGCCAAGGGCGCGGCCGCGGTGCATCCGGAATGGCCGGATAACACGGCCTTCAATTATCACCAGGAACATGGCGAAGTCGACAAAGTTTTCGCCGAGGCAGAGGTTGTGGTGAAAGAGCGCATTACCAGCCAGCGCCTGATTCCCACCGCGATGGAGACGCGCGGCGTGGTGGCGGAATGGCACGCGGGTGACCGGTCGCTGACGCTGCACTCCTCCACGCAGATTCCACACCTGCTGCGCACGCTGGTAGCGCAGATGCTGGGAATCGAAGAGAATCGCCTGCGGGTGGTGACTCCCGAAGTGGGCGGCGGGTTTGGCAGCAAGCTGAATGTCTATGCCGAAGAAGCGCTGATGGGTTTCGTGGCGCGGCAGATCGGCAAGCCGGTGAAGTGGATCGAAAGCCGGCGCGAGAACTTCACGTGCACGATCCATGGCCGCGGCCATGTGGATTATTACGAGGTCGCCGCCAAGCGCGACGGCACGATTTTGGGCATCAAGTTGAAGCTGCTCCAGGATCTGGGCGCCTATCACCAGTTGCTCACACCCGCCATTCCAACTTTGTCGGTGTTGATGATGCCGGGGCTGTACAACTGCCAAAACATCCGCGCCGACATCGTTGGCGTGTTCACCAATGCCGTGCCCACCGACGCCTATCGCGGCGCGGGACGGCCGGAGGCGACGCACGGAATCGAGCGAATGGTGGATATTCTGGCGGCGGAATTGAAAATGGATCCGGCGGAGATCCGCTACAAGAACTTTATCCCCAAGGACGCTTTCCCTTATGCCACGGCTACCGGCTTAAGCTACGACAGCGGCAACTACGCGGCGCCGCTAGATAAGGCGTTGGCTTTGGTGGACTACAAGAAGCTGCGGGAAGAGCAGAAGAAAGCCCGGGCCGAGGGCCGGTTGATGGGCATCGGCATTTCGACTTACGGCGAAATCTGCGCCATGGGGCCATCGCCGGCGACCCCCGCGGGCGGCTGGGAGAGCGCGACGGTGAAGATCGAACCCAGCGGCAAGGTCACGGTGATGACGGGCTGTTCGCCGCACGGCCAAGGCGAGGAGACGACTTTCGCGCAGATCGCCGCCGATGAACTAGGCGTCGGTATCGACGATGTTCTGGTGGTGCATGGCGATACCGCAGTCGTCCAGTACGGCATCGGCACGTTTGGCAGTCGCGGGACGGCCATCGGCGGCACGGCCATGTATTATGCGATCCAGGAGCTGAAGGAGAAGATCAAGAAGTACGGCGCGATGCTGCTCGGAAGCGACGATGTCAGCTTCGCCAATGGCGCGTGCGTCGACAACAAGACCGGAAAATCGGTACCGTTGACTCAGATCGCCGGCGCATCGTATCGAGCGCTGACGCTGCCACCTAAAACCGAGCCGGGACTCGTGGCGACTTATTTCTGGGAGCCGCCGAATTTCACGTTCCCATTTGGCGCTCACATCGTCATCACCGAAGTAGATAAAGAGACCGGGGCGATTGCGTTGAAGCGCTACGTGGCGGTGGACGACTGCGGCAAGATCATCAATCCGCTGATCGTCGACGGGCAGGTGCACGGCGGTGTAGCGCAAGGGCTCGGCCAGGCACTGTGGGAGCAGGCAGTCTATGACGATACCGGCCAGCTCGTCACCGGCGAGCTGATGGATTACGCGATTCCGAAGGCGAGCTTTATGCCCTGGATCGAATCCAGCCACACCGAGACTCCGTCGCCCGTGAATCCACTGGGCGTGAAAGGCGTTGGAGAAGCGGGGACCATCGGATGTTCGCCGGCGGTGGTGAATTCGGTGGTGGATGCGCTCAGCCCGCTGGGCGTACGCCATATCGATATGCCGATGACGCCCGAAAAAATCTGGAAGCTCGTTCAAGCAGGAGGCCGGGCATGATTGCTCAGAATTTCGAATACTCCGCACCGTCGAGTTTAAAAGACGCTCTAGGACTGCTGGCCGGCGATGACGTGAAAGTGTTGGCCGGTGGCATGAGCTTGATTCCTCTCATGAAACTCCGGCTAGCCACGCCGGGACAACTGGTCGATCTCGGCCGCATTCCGGATTTGAACTACATCCGGGAAGACAAGGGCACATTGCGGATCGGCGCCACCACGACGCATTATCAAGTCGAGACTTCGGCGGCGGTGCTCTCGAAATGCCCGCTGCTAGCTGAAGCCGCGGCCCATATCGGCGACATCCAGGTTCGCAACGTAGGCACCCTTGGCGGCAGCGTCGCGCACGCGGATCCGGCGGCGGATTATCCGGCCTCATTGCTGGCGCTCGAAGCGCGGGTGGTCCTGGTCACGGCCAAGGGGCAGCGCGAGCTTCCGATCGCCGAGTTCTTTGTGGACACTTTCACCACCGCGCTCGAGCCAGGCGAAATCATCCGGGAAGTGATCGTGCCGGTGGAGGAACAATCCGCCGGGACCAGCTATCAAAAGATGCTCCAACCGGCCTCTGGGTTTGCGATCGTGGGCATCGCCGCGCGGGTGAAGAAGTCGGGCGGCAAGGTCACGATGGCGCGGGTGGGCGTCACCGGGCTTAGCGGGAAGCCTTATCGGGCATCGAGTGTCGAAAAAGCGTTGGAAGGCACGGCCGGCAGCGCTTCCGACGTTCAAAAGGCGGCTGCCTCCGTGGGTGAGGGCGTGGATGCAAACTCCGACCTGCACGCTTCGGCGGATTATCGCAAGCATCTGGCCCGGGTTTACACCATGCGCGCCTTGACGGTCGCTCTTTCGAGGACGGCTTGAAGATCAGCGGTTCTTATACCGTCCCAGCTCCGCGCGAACGCGCTTATCAACTGCTGCAAGATCCCGTCATTTTGGCCAGGTGCATGCCGGGCACCGATCATCTCGAAAAGGTCGGCGAGGACGAGTATGAGATGAAGATGAAGATGGCCATCGCCAGCATCGGCGGGCTGTTTTTGGGCAAAGTGCGCCTGGCCGATCAGACCCCTCCTGAAAAGTTCAAATTGATGGTGGACGGCACCGGTAAGATCGGGTTCGTAAAGGGCGAAGGGGTCCTCACCCTGGAGCCGGCGGGCGAAGCGACCGATGTAAAGTACGAGGGCGAAGTTCAGGTGGGAGGCACCATCGCCAGCGT
>DATHOT010000326.1:0-3932 GCA_035484655.1 Bryobacteraceae bacterium
TGATGTTGGTGGGTACGGTCTACCAGGGTCACCGACAGCCTGCGGAACTGCTCGAGGACATCGCGCTGTGGGCAGAACTTGGCGCTACCCATCTCAATGTGCGCACGTCTTCCCATCCTGTCCAGTGGGCCGACGGGAAACCGGTCCGAAAGGCCGATGTCGGCGAACACGTCGACGCCCTAAGCGATGTCCGACGCTTGTGGTTGGAATGTACCGAGTAGCTGATAGGTCATGAGCCGTAACCGCACGGGCAGTTGAGATGCATCTTCATCGCTTCGCCTCGTTCCAACGCAATGGCTGCAGTTGATCTGAGGTGGAATTCGGTGGACCCGGAAACGCGATTGTCGTAGGCCGTTTGCCGCACAGAGCTGAAATCAAAGATCCAGAACAAGGCGCTGCGACTTCGAACGTCCGACGCAGATCAGCATCGTTCCTTCTGCATCATGCTCCTCCGGGGTCATCAGAGTTCCCCGATGATCGGGCTCCCCATCAAGCACAACCGATTCACAACTTCCGCAGTAGCCCTCGGTGCACGAGAACGGCATGTCTGGAAGGACGCTTTGCACCACCTCGAGGAGGGTCTTGTCCGGCGCAACCTGGAGGGTGACCCCCGAGCTTCGGAGCTCCACCTCGAAGGCAGCGTCCCCGTCGGTGACAAACCCGGCGCCGTCGGTTGGCGCCACGAAGCGCTCAAAGTGGAGCCGCTCAGACGCCCCGGCCTCCGCACAGGCCGTCAACACCGCATCAAGCAGCGGGGCCGGCCCGCAGCAATAGACCGCGGCCTCCGGCGAGAGGTTCCCGATGATCGCCAGAACGTCCAACAGTCCATCCACATCTTGGGGGACGATGCTGACATTGTCGCCGCCGAGGTCAACGAGTTCATCCACAAACGCCATGTGCTCGCGGCTACGGCCGCCGTAATGGAGATGCCATCGCGCGCCACGAGCCCTCACCTCGTCCACCATCGCCTTGATAGGAGTGATGCCGATCCCGCCTGCGATCAGCACGTACTCGGAAGCATCCACGAGCCTGAAGTGGTCGCGGGGCGTGGAGGAAATGAATTCGGTTCCAACTCCGAGTTCCCGGAAGATCTCCTCCGAGCCTCCGCGACCGTGGGGTTCACGCAACACGACCACGACGTAGGCACTCTTGTCCTCGCGAGCGCCGCAAAGGGAGTACTGACGCGTCCGCCCCGACGGGAGGCGGATGTCCAAGTGAGCGCCCGGCGGCCACTCGGGCAGCAGCTCACCTGAGGCGCTCTCCAACTCCAGCAGGAGCGCGTTCACCGCGATCTCAGCTCGGCGACGCACGCGAAGCGTGATATGGGACTGGTGTGTGTTCTCTGACATCATTCTTCCTTGTCCGCCACCGCTACCCCTCGCGGGTAGCGGCCGGAAGTTCGTCGGGGTTGTGCTTGGAGGCGCGTGCAACGGACAACTGGCGTCGAAGTGCGTCAAGCGTTCGACAACGCTGCAAAGTCCACGCCCGGGACACCCTGACGAACCAACGAGGGCTCCCCGGGCCGGGCGCCCTAGAGGGGCACCACTACGTCGTAACGCACGTAGCGCGCTCCGCCCTCCATCGTCGTTCCAACCTGCTGAACGCCGTCGGGATCCGGTCGCATGCCACTTGCAAGCTGCAGCCGCAGCATCTTGGCCAATAGACCCTGGGCGTCGTTCTCGCCGTGTTCCCAAATCAGAATCGGACGCCCCAAACACATATGTGCGCCCCCGGCGAACGCCATCCCGAAGCCAGGAACCTTGTCGACCAGCGGAACCCGGTAGGGGTTGTACTCATCGGCTGCGTCACCGAACACGGCTACGTCGCGGTTTGCCTTCCCAACCCAGGCCTTGGCCCATTCACCCGCATTGACCTCACGCCCGCTTTCCAGGGCGGTGTCCTCCTTGGCGAGGCGAACGAGGTACGGCCGGGTTACTCGATGGAGTCGGAGCGTCTCAGACATACACCTGTTGAGGAACTCTCGATCCTCCACGCGCTCCCGGTCCTCCGGGTGCGCATCGAGCCACGGCAGAACATCGTCAAGGCCGTACACGGCGAACACGACCGGGTTGTTGACCGACGCAGCCAGAAGTTCGGTCATCTCGCGAAAGATTGCGGTGTCGTCAATGTTGTCCAGGTCTTCTTGGACCACGATCATGCTGGTGATCAGGTCGCCCGGGAGAGCATCCTTCTTCTCCGCGTCGTCACCCGCCGCACGCACCAGGTCAAGCCGCCGTTGAAAACTGGGCAGATAGGCCTCCTGACGAATCTGAGCGACCGCATGGCGTACTTCCTGTAAGACCTTGTCCCGGTGTTCGCGATCGACGTAGTCAAGGACAATCCCCGTCACAAGGTGGGTCGATACAGCCCGGAAACGCTCGATGTCCTCCTCCGTCTCGACCTGATCGATACCGATCATGCCGGCGATCAAACGCCAGTAGACACGCGCTGCGAAGTCGAAGAGATCGAAGCTGACCACGCTGGCACCGGGTTCAGCCTGTTGCTTGGTCAATCGAAGGTAGTGGTCGAAGATCTCGTCGAACGCCTTGCCTTCGGCGCCCCAGGGCATCTTCGGACTGAGCATCCGCGCCATGGCCTTGCGGCGGTTCAGATGTGGGCGTCCGTCCATCGCAATGAGGGTTCCGTCCACGAACTCGAGCGAGTCCTGATAGCTGCCCTCCATGCCGAAGGAACGACTCCGCAGCATCTCTTCAACGTCGCTGTAGGTCGTCAGATCGACTCCCGAATCACGGTCAAAGGCGATCGGCGGGTGGCCCGCGGGAAGGTCCGTTACCTCGTCCGTCATGTCATTCAACCTCACTCGTGATTCACAGCCGCCCTTGTAGCGGAATCTGTCAGCAAAAATTCAAGGCCCGCCAACGCATGCGATTTCAACCAAGGCCTTAGACGCCGACGCACGGCCAATGGATCCTGTTTCGAGGATAGGCAACCAGCCTCAATTCTGTCAACAGGTACGTTGACAGATTCTGGATCGTAGCGCCAAATGTGGGTGGGTGTCGGCGGTTGGTTTCCCTTCCGTCGAATTCGGGATCGCCTGGCCAGGGCGGCCGGTTCGGGGGATGTCAACGTATGTGTTGACGTAGCTTGGCGGCGGGTCTTACGCTCGCTTTCGTGACCGGTCGTTGTGCGCCAGGGAATTTGGCGACGTGGTCCGTCGGTCGGCGGCGGATGCGGTTCGTGCGGTAATGCGGATCGCGACTGGTCACTCGAAGAGCGGTCCTTGATGTCCAACGGCACTCGACGGGGTTCGTCCGGACGACCCGCCTCAGTGAATGACCCAATACATCCCGCCACGGGGTGTCTCGACTCGAGTGGCTCCGAATACGGCATAGCGAGGGAAGCTCAATGACAGATCTGCACGGCAAGGTCGCGGTGGTCACCGGTTCGGCGCGTGGGATCGGCAAGGCAATCGCTCTGCGCTATGCCTCCTGCGGGGCGCACATCGTCGTGAACTACTGCGGAGATGCGACGGACGCAAACCAGACACTTCAGGAGATCCGCGACCTCGGTGCCGACGCGATCGCGGTCCAGGCGGACGTATCCAGTGTGAATGACCTCGACCGTTTGTTTGCCGAAACGCTCGCCCGGTTCGGGAAGGTCGACATCGTGGTGGCAAACGCCGGCGTCGAAATCATGGGCCAGCCGATGCTGGATGCCAGCGAAGAAGACTACGACCGGTTGTTCGCGGTCAATGCCAAAGGTGCGTTCTTCACCCTCCAGCGTGCGGGGAAGCACGTGAGCGACAACGGCCGGATAATTTACGTTGGTTCGACCGTGACCGTCGCCGCGTACCCTGGCGTTGCCTTGTACGGGTCGAGCAAGAACGCAGCCCGGTACGCAGCAGCGGTACTTGCCCTCGAGGTCGGGCGCCGGGGTGTCACTGTGAACACCATCCTTCCCACCGCGATCCA
>DATHOT010000327.1:0-50210 GCA_035484655.1 Bryobacteraceae bacterium
GATGTCTTCATCTGTTGTCGCCCAGCCCGATACGCTGATGCGCATGGCCGTCTGACCGTGCCATTCCGTTGCACCGCACCAGCACGTGCCTTCATTCTGCAATTCCGAGATGACGCGTTTGGTGGCGGCCGCATCGCCGAACGAAACCAGCACCTGATTGAGAACCACGTCGTTCAAAATCGAATACCCGGCGGTTCGGAGCCGGTCGGCGAAGCGGGACGCCAATCGGCAATTTCGCTCGATCATGTCGGCTAGGCCGCGCCGTCCCAGCGAGCGCAAAGCCGCCCAGACCTCGATCGCACGCGCGCGGCGCGAAGCCTCGGGCGTGTAGTGGTAAGGCTCCCGGCTGTCGGACGCCTGCAGGTAAGCGGCGCTAACAGTCATGGCCGAGCGAAGATGCTGCGGCTCCCGGACGAAAGCCAGGCCGGAATCGTAGGGGACGTTGAGCCATTTGTGGCAGTCGGTCGCCCAGGAGTCGGCATCCGCAAAACCTGCCATCAGGTGCGCGCGCCGCGGAGCCGTCGCGGCCCACAAGCCGAACGCGCCGTCGACGTGGACCCAGGCCTGGTGTCGCGGGGCCAGTGAGCAAATCTGCGCCGCCGGATCGAATGCGCCGGTGTTGACGTTGCCGGCTTGGATACAAACGATCGTACGATCGTCAAACGCAGGAAGGGAGTCGGATTTAATGCGGCCTTGCTCATCGGTCGGAAGCCGCGTCACTCGCGTCCGGCCGAGACCCAACATGGCGAGAGCTTTCAGTACTGAGACATGGACCTCGTCGCCGACGAAAACGGTTAGCGGCGGTGCTCCGAAAAGTCCACTTTCTTCGACGTTCCATCCGGCGCGCTCGAGGAGCGCATGTCGAGCCGCGGCCAAGCAGGTGAAGTTTGCCAGGGTAGCGCCGGTGACGAATCCGATACCGGTGCTTGGCGGCAAGCCGAGGACGTCGCGGAGCCAGCCGAGCGTGATGTCTTCGAGCGCGGCACCCACGGGCGACATCACTCGCATGCCGGCGTTCTGGTCCCATGCTCCGGCGATCCAATTGGCGGCGAGAGCGGCCGGTAAGGTCGCGCCGGTGACGAATCCAAAATATCGCCCGCCGGTGGACGCAACGGTCGCGGGCGAGCCCACGTCATCGAGCAGCGCGAGCACAGCCTGGGGATCGGAGGGTTCTTCAGGCATCGGGCCTCCGAGCGAGACCAGACGCGCGATATCTTCCTGACGCGGAGCGATCCGGCGGTTTCCAATGCCGGACACGTAGCGCACAGCTCGAGCGCTCGCGTCCGTGAGCAAATCTCTCATAATCACCTGATGCCCGCCGGCGCGGCGTCGACTCCGCTAAGTTTGGCGCGATCGATCGATGTTTTGACCAGCCCCGAGGCGCAGGCGTCTTCGATAAATCGATTGATCACATCCAGGCGGGAGCGGTCGCCTTTGGTGATCACGATGGACTGCTCGGCGGCGGAAAAGTTATCCGGGAGAACTCGCAGATTGGGGTGCGCCGCGGCAAGTTCCACAAGGCGCTGTCGATTCGCCCCGAAGGCATCGAGGTCACCCGCGACCAGCATCTTTTGCAGTTCTTCGGGAGACGGCATGGCCGAAAGAATCTTAACCTGTGCGCTTTTCAAGTTGTCCTTCAGATAAATGGATTGCG
The DNA here is from genome assembly GCA_035484655.1 of Bryobacteraceae bacterium. Lineage (GTDB taxonomy): Bacteria > Acidobacteriota > Terriglobia > Bryobacterales > Bryobacteraceae > Palsa-89. The sequence goes on from DATHOT010000327.1 coordinate 1,655, forward strand.
ACTGGCCCTGTGCGGCGCCGATGCGCAAGCCCGCCTGGTCAGCGTCAGCGGATTTCCTGATGGGAGAATCGGCGCGAACGATGTAGCTGTTTTGCATCAGCGCGTAGGGCCGCGAGAAATCGACTTCGGCCGCACGCGGCGCGTCGAAGGCCAAAAATCCGACATCGGCGGTGTTGGCTTTCAAGAGGCCGATTACTGCGCGGGCATCGGCGGCGGGGATGATGATATATGGGACGCCGACCCGCCGGGCTAGTTCTCGCACGAGATCGGCGACGGGGCCGGTGACCGATTTTGTTTGCGGATCGATCCTGCCTTGGACCGGGTTGGTGCTTAGGAAAGCGGCCCGCAGAGTGCCGGTGGGCGCGAGATCGGCGGCCATGAGCGGTCCCGAAATCGCGCTCGCCAGAAGGACAGTGATGAGTCGCCGCATTCGTTTACTTGGTTGCTACTTGCGCCAGCCGAGACCAGTCGCGCACCTGGCCGGGCCGGCGGTCGCTGCCCTGAAAACCGAACATCCAGCCAGGATATTCAGCCGGCAGGTTGCTGACCTCGTCCAATTGCTTCATGTCCTCGGCGTCGAGTTTCAAATCGACGGCGCCCAAATTGTCCTTCAATTGGCTGATCTTCTTGGCTCCGATGATGACGCTGGTGACGAACGGTTTGTGCAATTGCCAAGCCAGGGCGACCTGCGCGACCGTGGCTCCGCGGCGCGCCGCAATAGCTTGCATGACGTCGATGATGTCATAGGCGCGCTCGAAGTTGACCGGTGGGAAGGGGAACTTACCGCGGCGCGAATCGCTATCCGCGGCGTTGGCGCGCGTGACCTTCCCGGACAGCAGACCGCCGGCCAGCGGGCTCCAGGTCAGCAGGCCGATCTTCTGATCTTCGAGCATGGGAGTAATCTCACGCTCGATATCACGTCCGGCGATCGAATAATAAGCCTGTAGCGTGACGAATTTCTCCAGGTGCTCCTTGCCGGCAATCCCCTGCGCCTTCATGATCTGCCAGGCGGCCAGATTGGAGCAGCCGATGTAGCGGATTTTACCCTGCCGCACCAGGTCCGTTAACGCCGCCAAAGTTTCTTCCAGCGGCGTCATCGGATCGTAGCCGTGAATCTGGTGCAGATCGATGTGATCAGTATTCAGGCGTTTGAGACTCGCTTCCGCCTCCTGCATGATAGCCAGCCGGGAAAGCCCGACTTGATTCGCTCCCTGGCCCATGCGGCCGAAAACTTTGCTCGCTAGTACGACATCGTTACGGCGCGCGCCCAGTGCCCGGCCGACTTGAATCTCCGACTCACCGGCGCCATAGACATTGGCGGTGTCGATGAAATTGATGCCGGCGTCCAATGACTGCCCGATCATAGTGTCGGTTTCCTGCTGCCCGAGGGCTCCGATCGTTTGCCAGATGACCGACGAGCCACCGCCGAACGTCATGGCGCCCAGGCACAGGCGGGAAACGAAGACTCCAGTATTGCCGAGTTGTTGATATTGCATGATGTCTCTAGGATAAACCCGCGCCGGCCAACTCAGACGCTTCGATCACTTTTTTTGAGACTGCAACTCTTTCGCCATCGCATTGAAACCTTCGCCTGCTAGCGTAAGTTTCGCGAATTGCACACCTCTCCCGGCTAACAGGAGGAATAAATGCATCGAGCACTCATCGCTATTGGTGTTGTTTTAGTATCGCTTCCACTGATCGCCCAGGACCGGGCCGCCATTAACGGCACTGTAACAGATCCATCCGGCGCTCTCATTGGCGGTGCAAACGCTCAACTTCAATCGCCTGACACGGGCCTGCACCGTGAGTCCTTGACCAACGAGAGCGGAATTTACGAATTTCCATCGCTGCCAGTGGGAAGCTATACGATAACGATCACCAAACCCGGATTCAAACCGTTCGTCATTCGTACTGTCGATCTCTTATATGCGCAGACTCGAACTCTGGATGCCCGGCTCGACGTGGGCACCACCACGGAAACCGCAGAAGTCACCGCGACTGTGGAGGCTTTGAACCGGACCAACGGAGAACTTGGAGGTGTCATAGAAGCGCCTCAAATTCGCGAAATCCCCATTGACGGCCGGAACTGGGCCACTTTGATGACTCTCGCCCCGGGGGCCATAAACACCGGCGACGGCGCTCAGAGAAGCATTCGCTTCAACGGCCACTCGCTCGATGACAGCAACTTCACCTTCGACGGAATCGATACCAGCGGCGTGCAGGAGCAGACGCAAAAGGCCGACACGCGGTTGAATGTTTCTCTCGATTCCATCGCGGAGTTTCGCGTCAGCTCGGCCGTTTATACCGCTGAAACCGGCGCCGCGGGCGGGGCGCAGATCAACGTCGTATCCAAAACCGGTTCCAACAGCTATCACGGTTCGGCGTTCGAATTTCTGCGCAACAACGTGCTTGACTCCCGTTCTCCATTCGATCCAACGGACATCCCGCCCTTCCGCTTAAACCAGTTCGGGGGCTCATTCGGAGGAGCACTGATTAAGGACAAAGCCTTCTTCTATGCCAATTATGAAGGGCTGCGCCAGGACCTCACCAACACGCTGATCAGTATTGTGCCGAACGCGGCCGTCCGATCGCAGATCATCGCGACCTCGCCGGTTTTGAAGCCGCTGGTGGACTCTTACCCGCTAGGACAGGTTCGCAATGACGACTTCACTGACAGACTTACGGTCGACGCCAGGAACACGACGCGTGAAGACTCAGGCATGTTCCGGTTCGATTATCGCTTCTCCGATGCCTCTTCGGCGTTCGTACGTTACAACATCGACAACGCCTATATCGACAATCCTCAGGACGCGATCGGCACTCGCAACGTGATCCCGCACATTCCGCAGAATCTAGTACTGCAGTTCCAGCACGTCTTTTCACCCACCATGATCAACGAAACGAGGTTCGGGTTCAACCGCGCCAATTACCATAACTGGACCTACGGCACTTCGCCCATCGCGGTATCGACAGCGCAATGGGATTCCAGTAGCTCCGACACGCTCGACTCGGAAATCGGCAATACTTTTTCCTATATCGACAACCTTACGCTCATCCGGGGGCGGAACACCCTCAAATTTGGCGCTGAGATCCGCCGCATCCAATTGAACAACTCGGGCAACACCATTCGCTCCTCGTCCATCGACTTCGCAACGCTGGACGATTTCATCAACAACCGTCCGGATAACATCACAATTCTGGAAGGCGAAGGCATTAGAGGCGATCGCCGCACGTTCTTCATGGGTTACGCGCAGGACGATCTCAAACTGACCCCCAACCTGACTTTAAACCTGGGGCTGCGCTATGAGTTCTACACGGTTGCGCACGAAATCCTGAATCGGGCCGCCGTGGTGGATATCTATGGCTGCGGTGGTTTCTGCCCGAAGGGCACGCCGTTCTACAATCCGAACCCGCGCGACTTCGGCCCTCGTTTCGGTCTGGCTTGGGCGCCATCTGCTCTTCATGGCAAAACGGTGGTCCGCAGCGGCTTCGGAATCTACTACGGTGCAAACCAAAATGACGACTTCAGCGATCCCATGGAAAGCGCAGTGCCGCGCTACAGTATTTCTTCGGCCGATGTACCGAACTTGTCGTATCCGATCGATCCGTTCATAAATCCGCAATACGCGTTGTACAGCCCCAAGGCCATCGACCGCCACCGGAAGGACCTCTCCTACGACAACTGGAGTTTCGCGGTTCAGCAACAGTTACCGGATGATTTCACAGGCCAGGTAGCTTACGTGGGCGACGTAGGCCGACATCTCTTCACGAGGTATCAGGTCAACCTGATCAATCCTCTGACGGGCACGCGTCCGCTGACGCAGTTCTCGCAGTTTGGGTTAAAGGCGAACGACGGCAATGAGAGCTTCAACGCATTACAGGTCTCGCTGCAGCGCCGCTTCGTTCACGGATTTCTGTGGCAGACGCAATACATGTGGTCGCACGGAATCACAGACGCGTCGATCGGAGCCGGCGAAAGCGTCAGCTTCCAGGACATGTCGTGCCGCGCTTGCGACCGTAGCAACTCGCCCTATGACGTTCGCCATACCATGACGTCCAACGCCATTTACGAACTGCCCTGGGGACCGGGGCGTCAGTACCTGAATGGCCACGGCCTGCTTCCCACTCTGTTCGGCGGATGGCAACTCTCGGGCTTGGCAACGGCCAGCACTGGAACGCCGGTGAACATCACCATCAAGAGGAGCCCGAGCCAGCTTCCGGACGGCAACACCAGCTCGCAACGCCCTGACCTGGTACCGGGTGTTTCGATTTACGCCGCCAATCAAAGTATCGATAACTGGTTCAATCCCGCGGCCTTTGTACTGCCTGCCAAAGGGACTTGGGGCAATTTAGGGAGATACATTGCTCGCGGCCCCGGTTATTATGAGATCGACACGGCGCTCCAGAAGAAATTTCGACTCAGCGAGCGCTTCGGTTTGAATTTCCGCGCGGAAGCCTTCAATCTCTTTAATCATCCGATTTACGCTAACCCCAGCGGCAATGTTTCATCGGGAGGTTTCGGACAGATCACTTCGATTTTGAACACCGGGGCGGTGGGAACCGGCACGCCACGGCGCGTGGAGTTTGCAATGCGCCTCGACTTCTAGTATCGAACCAATATGAAAACATCGATAGCCCTCTCGCTCGCCCTGTTTGCAGGGCACCTGAGCGCGGAAGACAAGCTGGTAGGCGGGCCCTACGTGGTGAACGTCGGACAAAGATCCGCAACGGTTGCCTGGGTGGTGGAGACCAGTCAAGTATCCATTGGAAGCGGGCCTGGGACGGCGGAAAAGACCGCACCGGTGATGCGCGCCGAGAAGGTCACGTTCACCGGGCTTGAGCCTGGCAAGACCTATTACTATGACACCTTAGGCCGCGATGAAGGCAAAGGTTCATTCAAGACGGCGCCGAAGGGCCCGGCTGCGTTCCAGTTCGTAGTCTACGGAGACACACGTACGCGCCACGATATGCACCGCAAAGTGATCGGAGCGATCGTTAAATACGCGTCGCCGGAGTTTGTTCTGCATACCGGCGACCTGGTGGCCGATGGCGCCGACTCCTCGCAGTGGCCGGTCTTCTTCGACATCGAGCGTGAACTGCTACGCAAAGCCGCCTTCTTTCCATCGCTCGGCAATCACGAGCGTAACAACCCGCAGTACTATGAGTTCTTCAATGTCTCGACACCGTATTACTCGTTCAATTGGGGCACAGCGCACTTCATCGTTTTAAACAGTGACATCGGCAATGTCTCAAGCAGTGAGATCGCGCGCGATTCGTTCTGGAGCGAGCAGACTCGCTGGCTGGAGGAGGACTTGCAGAAGAGCCAGTCCGCTGATTTCCGATTCGTCATCGCCCACCATCCGCCCCTCACTGCAGTCGCGCGCCGCCAGGGCGACAACCCGCAGATGACGGCCCTGATGCCGATGTTCGAGAAGTACAAAGTCACGGCCGGTTTTTTCGGCCACGATCACAACTATCAGCACTATCTGAAAGACGGCGTGCATTATTTCATCACCGGCGGAGGCGGGGCGCCCCTTTACGATGTGGACAAGCCGCCGGCAGGCATTACTAAAATGGTCGAAAGCACGGAACACTTCGTGGTAGTAAAAGTGGAGGGAAAGACTGCGCGGGTCGAGGCCCTCCGGTTGGACGGCCGGCCGCTGGAAACTACCGAACTGGCGCGTTAGCAGGTTGTCGAAATCGCCGTCGAAGGCTTTGGGCGTGCGCTTTTGCGTTCAGAGTTCAACCACATATGCTTGCGTTACACCTGTCCGGTCGCTGGCGAATGCGACTTTGTCCTCTTCGAACGACCAGGAAGGATGCGGATGGGTCCATTGAGGTCCATATACGGTGTCCGCGGCATTCTCCATCCAACTCAGGGAGTTTCGCGCCTGGGCGAAATCTTCGGCGAGCGCATAGCAGGATTTGCGCCACTGGGTGCCCTGGTTGCTGGACTGGCTGAGGCAGAGCCGGTGGCGCGCGCCGGTTGCGACGTCGATGATCTGCAGGCCTTCATCGGGGTGATTCGTGTCGCAGAGAACACGCTCACCGGCACGGTCCGGCGCAATGTGCCAGGCGTTGTACTCGGTGATGGTGGAAATCTGGCGCGTGGTCCAATCCATCCGGCATAAAGCGCGCGGCCAGACAGTGAACACCAGATCGCCGGTCAAACCCAGAAACGTTTCGTGCACGACGAACTCATCGTTACCGTGTTGATGCAGGCATTCGAGGCCGGAGCCATCGATGCGCACCCGATGCATGCGTGGAGCGGGATCGCCTGAGAATTCGATCCACTCGGGTTCGAGCGGATGAAACTGGGGGTGGATCACGGTGCGTGGAAAAGGGATTTCGCGCCAGCCCGAGCCATCGTAACGGCCCACCACCAAGCCGCAGCATGAGCCCTGTTTGTAGGCGGCGGTGAGCCACTGGCCGTCAGGGCTGATTGAACATTCTCCCAATTCCGATCCGGGCCGCTCGATGATGCAACGCTCCGCCAATGCGCGACGGTCGATGGCCCAGAGGCCTCCGCCCCGCGTAACGACAAACGCATTTGCTCCCGGATGCAGCGCCGCGCTGAAGGGATGGATGGGCGGGCCGGAAGTGAGCTGCCGGGTTTCACCAGATTGGAGTGAAACCTCAAACAGCTGCGGCGAGCCGGTCCGGTAGGAAGTGAAGAACATCGCGCGTCCACCGGGAAGGAACGAGCTTTGCAGGAAGTAGGTAGGATGATTGACTGCCGGCCCCTCGGTAACCTGCCAAATCTGCACGCCGGTGGCGCTATCGCGATAACCGGTCACGCTTTCCCCAGGTACAGATCTGTCCCCAGGTACAAATCGCGGCCTTTGACCAGAGCCTCGATCTTGCGGTCCGCAACGGAGCGCTTGAGCATCCATAAACCGCAATCCGGATGGATCCAGGCGACGCGGCCAGGGCCCAGGAGCCGTTCGGCGCAATCCAGCCTGCGCGCGATCTCTTCGGCCGTTTCCACATGATTCACTTTCACGTCCACCACGCCGATGCCCAAGCGAATGCGCTGGTCCACATCCTTCAGCGCTTCGAGTTCGTGCGACGGGCGGTGCGCCATTTCAAGTACGAGATGATCCACGTGGAGCGAATTGAGGAAGTTGACGAGGGCGCGCCACTCGCCTTTTTGGATAGTCTGGCCACCATAGTTCCCGAAGCACAGGTGAACCGCGCGCCGGCCCGTGAAGGAGTCCAGCACGCGGTTGATGGCGGTCGCGGCTAGCGGCCCATCAGCCGGATTCCCGGGAATATTCGCCTCGTCGATCTGCAAACAATCGCAGGGAAGTCCCACGACCTGGCCGGCCAACTGGCCAGCTATGGCCATCAGCAATTCCTCGAAGTCGCCATAATGGCGATCCAATAACGTGCGGGCGAGCATGTAGGGGCTAGTGATGGTGAACTTAAACGGTCCGGCGGCCACAGATGCCGCGAGCTCGCAATCGGCCAACAGGTTGAGCGATCCTTCACCGATCGGGCCCTCGACGACGCCGGCCGGTTTGCGGCGGAACTGCATGCCTTTTTGTTGGCCAAAGATTTCGTGGTCGCTGCGCCCGACCGCGCTCCGGATGCCCGCCATCGGCCGCAGGAAATAATCGATCATTCCGTTCGTTTCGGGATGATTGACGTCGAAGCGGTACAATTCCCCGTCCGTTGGTAAATCGATTCCCGCTTTCCGTTGGAGGGCGAATACGACGCAGGTGGCATCCAGGCGCGCCTGCTCGCTGGGCAGTGCCGCCAGCCAATCGGGGATCGGATACGAGCCAACCGTAGTGGTGAGGATTGACGGTTTAGACATGCCCAGTACTGCGTCTCACGCGGCCAATTGCTCCCAGAGAGCTTTGTAGTATTGCAGGAACCGCTCCGGTTCTTTGCTCTCCGCCACCTCTGCCAGAGTGTAGCGCTTGTATCCGGCACGGCGCAGCAGGAGGAAGAACTCCCGCCACGGATAAGAGCTGTAGAGATCATTGATGTGGGCGCTGCGCAGAAACGGCTGGAGTAAATCGAAACTCTGCTTCACTGAGCCATCCTGGACATCGGTTGGGTTGGAATTCCAACAAGCGCCCACGTTCTTGTGAGCGGTGGCTGACAGGATTTCGGCGGCCGTCTTCGGTTCCTGGGTACCTTTGCCGTGTACTTCCATCCAAATCTCGATGCCTTTCGATTGTCCGTACTCGCCAATCTCACGCAGACCGGTAGCGATGGTCTTTATCGTGGCGGCGTAGGGCACTCCTTCGGGCAGCCCGTTCGGCCGCACCTTGACTCCCATGGCGCCGGTATCACGAGCGAGGTCGACAAACGATTTGGCAGTTTCAACCTGCCGCTTGCGCTCGGCGGCGTCCGGTGACTGGAATTCGCAAGTAGTACCGTAACTCAAGAGCCGCACCTTCGAGCGCTGGAATCGCTCGCGGACCATCACGCGATCGGCTGGTCCAATCGAAACCTCCACTCCATGCTTGTGGCCAGTGCGCAGCTCCACGGCGGCGACACCCACGGTTTCAAGCGTGTGGATCATGGTCTCGAGCGGCATGTCCTTGAGCAGGTTGTAGCTGACGCAGCCAAGCTGAAACTGCGGCGCCGGTGAGGGCGCACCCGAGATCTGCTCGTCGGCGGTGAACGCACCGGCGGCAAGAGCTGCAGAACCCTTGAGAAAAGATCGACGATTCATTTTGGCTTACACCCTTTTGGCTAAAAGCTTAAATTTGGCTTACACCTTAAATTTGGCTTACACCTTAAATCGAGGCAACAACCGCTCTACGTTCTCCCGTTCGATCGCCCGCATGACTTGGGAGGAAAGGCCCAAGTTGGGCAGTTCATTCACAGTCGATTCGATCGGCTCAAACGGGTAGTCGGTCCCAAACAAAATGTGATCCGGCAGCGCGAATTTGAGCATCGCCGCCATGGGGTACGGAAAGCTGGCGTGCGCGATGTCAATATAGAATTTCTGTAACTCCGCGATCACGCCATTGGGAATGTATTCGTCGTGCTTCGGATCGTGCGGATAACGGTCTTTGATCCGGCCCGCGATCATAGGCATGGTTCCTCCCGAATGCGGAATGATGATCTTCACATTGGGATACTTGTGGAGCACGCCGTTGGCGAGAATGCTGGTGCAGCCTCTGGTGATATCGAAGTCAAACTCGTTCATCGCGAACGATACGCTGTCATTGAGATTGGTACAGCAGGGCGGCGCCAAGGGGTGCATGTACACGATCGCATTGCGGCGGTTTAGCTCCTGCCACATCGGGTCAAAGTACGGATCGCCAGGCCAGCGGGTCTGGTTGTCGTTGGTATAAATGCCGATGCCGTCGGCTTTTAACGTGTCCATCCCGTATTCGATCTCTTTCATGACACCGTCGATGTCGGGCAGCGGCACGCCTGTAAACAGACCGAAGCGCCTGGGATGATCGGCCATCACCTTGGCCCCGTAATCATTGCCGGTGCGGACCGCCTTGCGTCCCTTCTCAGTGTTGTCGTAGAGCACATCGCCCATTTGCGTCATGGACAGGATGGAGACAGCGATGTCGAACTTGTCCATTTGCTCCAAGGTGGCATCCGGCGTCCAGGGCCCGCGCCCTCCTCTGCCCCGGCCAGCGCCTCCTGCCGCGCCACCGGCCCGACCCGCGCCTGCTGCTGCGCCTCCGAATCCGCCGACCCCAGGCGGCACATGATGGTGATGCACGTCAATGCGGCCACCCTTGGCAGTCGACTTATTCACGTATTGCCCGAATAAATCGTTCAGTGGCGAGGCCGCTGCGACGCCGGCTCCAAGAAAGACGTTGAGAGCCTTCCGGCGCGAGATCTCGCCATCCGAGAAACGCTGGTTGTGCATGACAGCTCCTATCAACTTGAAGCTCCGGGTCGGGTTCAGACCCCGTGTCGGGTTAAGACTCCGGTTTGCGATTATATCAGCACCCGCCGATTAAACGCATAGCCAGTTTGGTGAACACCCTCGCTACCTTGTAAACTGAAGCTTTGCTGCAATACGCGTGCCGCGCAGGAGCCTTTCATGTGTAACGATCCTTCCTTTCGACTTCGCTTCTCCACTCTGGTTCTTATTCTCGCGGCGTTCGCGCCGTCGACTCTCGGTGATACGGGCCAAGGCACGCGACTGCTTCGCACCCCGACCGTCAGCGCCACATCCATCGCCTTTGCCTATGCGAACAACATCTGGATCGTCGAGCGTGCCGGCGGGTATGCCCGGCGTCTCACGACGTTTCAAGGCCAGACCTCGAACCCCCATTTCTCTCCCGACGGGAAATGGATCGCATTCAGCGCTGAGTATGCCGGCAACACCGACGTCTACGTGATCCCTTCGCAAGGTGGCGAGCCGAAGCGCCTCACCTGGCATCCCGGCGCCGATGTGGTTCAGGGCTGGACGCCCGACGGAAAGTCGGTCCTCTTTACATCGACCCGCGCCACCTGGGCGCCCAGCGCCGCGCCGCGCTTCTGGACCATTCCCCTGGAAGGCGGAGTGGCCGAACCGTTAGCATTGCCGCGCGGCTACCAGGGTAAATTCTCGCCCGATGGGACGCACATTGCGTATCGCATGAACAACTCGTGGGATGAAGAGCGGCGCAATTATCGCGGCGGCCAAAATCGCCCTATCTGGATTGTCGACGTGAAAAATTACGACCTGGTGACGCCGCCCTGGACCGATTCGAAAGATATGGATCCAGTCTGGGTCGGCGATATTGTCTACTTCATCTCGGACCGCGACAGCGTTGCCAACGTATGGTCCTACGACACCAAGTCCAAGAAGCTGGCGGAAGTTACGCACTTCACCGGCTTCGACGTGAAGACCCTGGACGCAGGCGCGGGGACAATCGTATTCGAGCAAGCCGGCTACGTGCACGAACTGGATCCCAAAACCGGCAAGACCCATGTGGTCAACATAACCGCCACCGGAGATTTCCCCTGGATGATGCCGCGCTGGGAAGATGTGACCAAGGGCATGACCAATATTTCGCTCTCGCCCACTGGAGCGCGAGTCCTGGCCGAAGCTCGCGGGGAGATTTTCACCATCCCGGCGGAAAAAGGCGATGTCCGCAATCTCAGCAGGTCGAGCGGCTCCGCTGAGCGCGACCCCGCCTGGTCGCCCGATGGCAAATTTATCTCCTATTTCAGCGACAAATCCGGCGAATATAAACTCGTAATTGAAGCGCAGGATGGTGTATCGCCGCCGCGCGAAATCACGCTCCCGCACCCGACGCATTACTACACGCCCTCCTGGTCGCCCGATTCCAAGAAGCTCCTCTACACTGACACGAACCTGAAAGTCTGGGTAATGGACATAGCTTCAGGCCAGGCGAAAATCGTCGGCAACGATCCGTGGATGGTGCCGCAGCGGACGCTCAATCCAACGTGGAGTCCGGATTCCAAATGGGTCGCGTATGCCAGCCGCCTGAAATCGATGTATCACGCGATTTTCATCAGTAATGTCGAAACCGGCGAAAGCAAGCAAGTGACCGATGGTCTGGCAGATTCAGTGTGGCCCGTCTGGGATGCCAGCGGCAAATACTTGTGGTTCCTGGCCTCCACCGACTTCGGGCTGAAGTCGCAATGGCTCGACATGACCTCTTACGATCACGATGAGAACTTCGGCTTATACCTCGCGGTACTCAAGAAGGACGACAGCAGCCCGATCCTTCCGGAGAGCGATGAAGATCACGGAGTGGGCAGCGCTCCGGCGAACGGAGCCGGCCGTGGAGGCCGCGGAGGCGCAGCGCCCGACGCCGATTCACCGGCTCCAGCTACGCCCGCTCCGCGCGTTCCTGTAACCGTGCGGATCGATTTCGACGGTTTGCAGCAGCGGATCATCAACGTCCAGAGAGTGCCGGAGCGGGAGTATTCTCAACTTCGCGCGGGCGTCGCCGGGACCGTCTATTATCTGGAAGCCCCACGCAGCGGAGGAGGAGGACGGGGAGGCGCCGGTGGGGGCGGCAGTACATTGCAGCGATACCGCACCAGCGAGCGCCGGGCCGCGACCTTCGTCAGTGGCGTCATCTCCTACGACGTCAGCGCGGATGGACACAAGCTGGTTTATCGCGCCGCAGAGCCAGTTGCAGGTGGACGTGGCGGACGCGGGCCAGCTACGGGAGAAGTTCCTACTCCAGCGCTGTACCTGGTGGACGCGGATCGGCAACCGCCGGCCGCTGGAACCGGCCGCTTGAACGCCACACTGCGCATGTATCTGGAGCCGAAAGAGGAATTCAAACAGATCTTCTATGAAGGCTGGCGCAACCAACGCGATTACCTTTATGTGCCCAATCAGCATGGCTCGGACTGGCCCAAGATGAAAGAGATGTACGGCCAGATGCTGCCCTACGTGAATCATCGCGCCGACCTGAACTACCTGCTCGACACCATGGGAGCCGAGATCGCCATCGGTCACTCGTTCGTACGCGGCGGCGACATGCCCGCGCTGCCGCCTTCGCGCGGAGGCTTGCTAGGCGCCGACTTCGCCGTCGACAACGGCCGCTATAAAATTACGCGCATCTACGATAACGAAAGCTGGAATCCGGATCTGCGCGCGCCTCTGGCCGAGCCCGGCGTCAACGTTTCCACCGGCGATTACATTCTGGCGATTAACGGCGAGGACCTGAAGACGCCCGACAACATTTATCGTCTTCTGGATGGCACAGCCGACCGCCAGACGGTGCTCACCGTGAACAGCCGACCCGTGATGGACGGAGCGCGCCAGGTGACGGTGGTTCCGGTGCCGAACGAACAGGCCTTGCGCACCCGTGCCTTCGTCGAATCAAATCGGAGGCTGGTCGACAAGCTCTCCGGTGGCCAGCTCGCGTACGTGTATATTCCGAACACCGGTCAGCCCGGCTACGCCAGCTTCAACCGGTATTATTTCGCGCAGCAGGACAAGCTGGGCGCGATCGTCGATGAGCGCTACAACAGCGGAGGGTCCGCGGCGGACTACATCATCGACGTGTTGGAGCGTCAATTCGACGGCTACTTCAACAACGTGGCCGGCGACCGCTATCCCTTCACCAGCCCCTCGGCAGGAATCTGGGGACCGAAGGTAATGATCATCAATGAAATGGCCGGCTCGGGTGGCGACCTCATGCCGTGGATGTTCAAGCATCGCAACGTCGGAGTCCTAGTCGGAAAACGGACCTGGGGCGGTTTGGTGCACACCGCCGACACCCCGCCGTTCATCGACGGCGGCAGCATGATTGCTCCGCGCGGCGGGTTCTTCTCGCGCGACGGAAAATGGGCGGTCGAGAATGAAGGCACGCCTCCCGACATTGATGTTGAGAACACACCGAAAGAAGTGATCGCCGGCCACGATCCACAACTGGAGCGCGCCGTTCAGGAAGCCATGCGAATGCTCAAGGAAAAGCCGGTGACGCGTATGACCATGGAACCGGCCTCGCCGACCTGGGGCAAGCGCAAGCAGCCGATCGTGGACAGCGAAAAAGGCGGTCAGCAATAAGCGCGGATTATTTTCTGCCCTTCAGTTTAATCTCCGCGGTATCGTCCTTCACCACAACTGTGGTTCCGAAAGGCCGCGACAAGTCGGCCAGCCGCTCGAGGATATAGCGCGCTTGCTCACCCTTAACCGGCGCCGGCAAGCCGCGTGTCTGGAGGAAAAGATTATTGGCGTGCGCGTCCTGGGTGTCGGGCTGCCCCTGACCAATCTTATTCTGCGCGATCGGCAAGAACTTAATCGATTGCAGATTCTTTCCCTGGAAATCGACATAGGCGACCACACTTTCCCAGTTGATCGGCTCGTCCAGCTGTATCTCTGTGGGCGGCGCTTGAAAAATGAAATTACCCAAATCGAAGAAAATCGGCCGGCCGCGATAAATCTCGACACCGTGCAGCATTGGCGCGCCATGCATCACGATAATATCCGCGCCTGCGTCTATTTCCGCGTGCGTCCATTTCTTGAGCCAATCAGGCGGCGCCAGCCGCTCCGGTAACTCTTCCAGCATGATCGTCCGGAAAGGCTTGTCGAATACATGATTGTGTTGATACACGATGACCAGGTCGGCTTTCTTGCTGGCGTCACGGATACTCTGAAGAATGCGCTGCGAATCCTCCTCGTTCGGTTTGTTGCCATCGACACGGAGCTCGTTCACACCCGGCCGCGTTGCGGTGGCCGATCCTCCCGCGTCGATCAGCCCCGACGCCATCGACACCAAGGCGACGGTGCCCTTCGGTGTCTTCAGGTAACCCGGCGCGGCAGCTTCGTCTAAAGTGTTCCCGATCCCGGCATGACTCACGTTGAGGCGGCTCACCTGCGCTAGCGTGTTCTGAATTCCCGTGACTTTAAGATCGAACGCGTGATTGTTGGATAGCGACAGCAGGTTAAAGCCGAACGCTTTCAGCGCATCGAGCGCATCAGGCGGGGAGAGAAACCGGCCGTCTTTGCGCGACTGGCCTTTGCTTTCGTCGACGATCGTCGATTCAAAATTGGTAAATATCACGTCGCCATTCAGCAGCGATTTGATGATCGGCACAGCGGACGGCGCGTGAGCGCGGATATCGGACCGAATCATCGATTGTCCAGTGAGGGTGATGCTGAGCGCCGGCGATTGAGACCAGACGGGCGCCGCCATGGTGATGAGGCAGGCTGTAGCGAATAATCGCGGACCAAATCGAATTGTTGCCATCTGCGTTGTCCTCCAAGCCGGGGATACTCGCAAAAACCGAATGGTATCAATCTTAGCATCGGTATCTTGCTGCCGGTTGTAACCGCTCGTTCCGAACGTTTCGTTACTGCTTAGCGCAATGGCCGTTCAGAAATCGGAAGACATCATCGGCCCAGACGGCGGATCCAAAATAGCCAAAGACATGGCCATCTGAGGCAGAGTTGCCGTATGCGGGATAGATCTTCACCTCGTACTGTTTGCCGGCGTCTTTCATTACCGCGGAGAGAGTCTTACTGGGCGACAGGTCATAATCGTTCGCGGCTTGGAAAAAGAAAATCGGCGCATAGGAGTTTCGAACCGCACGAGACATAAGCGATTGCAATTCGGGCGCCTGCGCCCAACTTTGGGCACCGCCCGCTGAATCGATCGCCGCACAGTAGTTTCCTCGTTCTGCCCCAAGGACGGTCTCAATGCCGCCAAACGAGTTTCCAGCCACAGCGATGCGACCAGCCTGAACGAAGCTCTGCTTTCGTAACCACGCAAGGGCTGCCAACTGATCGTTCAGGTGATCCGTCTCCAGCAAACGAACCATGGCAGCGGCACCCGCCGAGACGCCGCCCTTCTTCTCGGCCGCAGCGATCTCATCGCCAATGTAGGGACCCGCCGAGGCACTCAAACCTTGGCCTCGCCGGTAAGGTCCAAAGAAGACCCATCCATGGCTTGCGAATACCGGACCGAGTGCGTCGAACGCCTGTTTGCTCAGCATGCCAGCGGCACTCCCGTGGTTATAAACGACGGCGGGAAACGGTCCTGCTCCTTCCGGCTTGTACAACACTCCATGAATTGTGATCTCCCCACTGGGAAACGCGACGATATCCGCGGCAGATAGAACCAGGGGCGCAAGCAGCAGCGGGAAGAGAATCAACGAAGCACGTCCAGTCATCGTTAGAGTGCCGGCTCATGGAGCCCGCGACTCGCCGACGCTGAATGCCGGACGAAAGTGAGCGACGACTCGTTAATGCAGTAGCGCAGATATGTGGGTTCCGGGCCATCCGTGAACACATGCCCGAGATGAGCGTCGCAACGTCTACATGCCACTTCGACCCGCTCCAGAAACAGGCTCATATCTTTATGAGTACGAATGTTCTCTTCGGCAATGGCACTAGAGAAACTCGGCCAACCCGTGCCGGAATCGAACTTTGCATCGGAGCTGAACAGCGCATTGCCGCAGCAGATGCACCGGAAAAGACCGGGATCGTGAAGCTGATAATAAGTGCCGGTGAAAGCGGTATCCGTACCTTGCCGGCGTGTGACGTAATATTGTTCGGAGTCGAGCAATTTCCGCCACTGGGCATCCGAACGAATCAGCTTCTTCTCGGTAACGGGCGCTAATCTCTCGCCAGCGTCAGTAAACGGCACGATCACCACTTCCGAATTCGAGTCGTTTGCCGATACGCTATCTCCGGAATCGCTCCCTTTGCGAGATGAGATCGCGACCAATCCAGCAAACGCAAAGGGAGTGATCAAAAGGGCTCGCCGCCGTGTGATCGCTTGTTTGAGCGCTTCCAACATCACTCTCATTATCCCACCGAGCGTGGAACAGTCATTTAATACGGCAGTTGCCTCCTTCAGGAGGAAAGGGGCTCAGTCTACAATGGTCTTCAAACATCATGAGAAGACCGTGGATGATTTCCGCTGCTTTGTTGCCGATGCTGGCGATGCCATCGATAGCGCAAACCCTGGCCGGAGCAATCGATATGCACGCCCATTCCGATCCCGACGGCGTCCCGCGCTCGATTGACGCGATCGATCTTGCTCGTCTGGCAAAAAGCCGGGGAATGCGCGCCATTGTTTTGAAGAACCACTACGAGCCGACCGCTTCGCTGGCTTACGTCGTTCGCAAGGAGGTTCCAGGGATCGAAGTCTTCGGCGGCATCTCGCTCGATCTGACGGTCGGTGGCGTGAATCCGGCCGCGGTGGAATGGATGACGAAGGTCAAAGGCGGTTACGGACGCGTAGTCTGGATGCCCACTTATGATTCCGAACATTCAGTGACTTCCTCCGGCCAGCAGCGCCCCTTCGCCCGCGTGGCTAAAGACGGAAAGCTCGTACCCGAGGCGGTGCAGGTGATCTCGATCATCGCCAAGCACAACCTGGTGCTGGAAACAGGTCACTCTTCACCAGCTGAAGCGCTGCTGCTGATCCGGGAGGCCAAGCGCCAAGGTGTGCAAAACATCCTCGTGACGCACGCCATGAGTCCGATTGTCGGCATGTCGATCCCCGAAATGCAGGAAGCCGCGAAATTGGGCGCCTATCTCGAATTCGTGTGGGTGCGGCCCGGATCGGACGCTGCCAAACGATACGTGCCGGCGATTCGGCAAGTTGGCCCGGCGTACTGTGTTCTCTCGAGCGACCTTGGACAGGCAGCCAATCCGTTGCACCCGGACGGATTGCTGATGCTTTACCAATATCTCAAGGAACAGGGTTTTTCAGAACAGGAAATCGACCAGATGGCGAAAGTGAACCCGGCGAAGTTGCTCGGACTCTGAGAGGGCCTATACTACCGGCATGGATGTTCCCGAGGATCGCCTGATCTCGCGCCGTGCTGTGCTGGCAGGTACGAGTGTGTCTGCTGCGCGATTGCTCGCAGCCGCAAATTCGAGTAATTCGCCAGAATTCTGGACGTTGACCCAAGCCGCGGCCGCGCTTCAACGCCGCTCGATCTCTTCGGAAGAGCTGACGAAACTGTGTCTGGCGCGCATCAAACAGTTGGACGCCAAGCTGAACAGCTTCATCACGGTTACGGAAGACGCCGCCTTGGCCCAAGCTCGCGCATGTGACGAGAGACGTTCCCGGACGCCGAAGTCGCTGGGGCCTTTATACGGCGTCCCGATCGCTCTCAAAGACAACATCGACACCGCCGGCATTCGAACCACCGCTGCCAGCCAGGTTTTTCTGGATCGTGTGCCTACCCAGGATGCCGAAGTCGTCACACGCCTAAGAGCGGCAGGTACGGTTTGCCTTGGCAAACTCAACCTGGACGAGTTCGCGTTCGAAGGGACTGGCACGACCAGTTATTTTGGTCCCGCGCATAATCCCTGGAATTTAGAGCACATCACAGGTGGCTCTTCTGCTGGTTCGGCGGCGGCGCTGGCTGCGGGATTATGCTACGCCTCGGTAGGCAGTGACGATGGTGGATCGGTTCGCATTCCCGCTTCGTTTTGCGGCATCACCGGATTCAAGACCTCTTACGGTCGCGTAAGTACTCGAGGCGTCGTTCCATCGGCTTATTCGCTGGACACCATCGGTCCCATGACGCGCTCGGTGGAAGATGCCGCCCTGATGCTGCAGGCGTTGGCGGGCTTCGATCCGGCGGACTCCATCACCGCTGACGTGCCCGTGCCTGACTACGCAGCGGCGCTACATGCTCCGCTATCGAAACTTCGTTTGGGCATCCCAAGGGATTACTTCTTCGACGATCTGCAGCCCGAGGTTGCGGCAGCAGTTGAGAATGCCATCCAGCTACTTCGCCCGAAGTTCCGCGAGGTTCACGACGTTGTTCTCCCCAGGCTCCAAATAATCAAGAACGGCAGCTATGATGTGGAACTACTCCACTATCAGGCGCCATTTTTTCAAAAGACGCCGGAGCTTTACCATCCCTGGTCGCGCCGTCAACTCAAGGAACTCGAAAACGTAACTGCCGTCAACTATGTCGAAACACTCAAACGGCTGCGCGAGTGCCGCCGGGACATCCGCCGCGTCTATGAACAGGTCGACATTCTGATCCTGCCCACGAAGCGCGCGGTTGCGCCGACGATCGCGGCGACGATAGACGAAAGCTACAAACGGCCGTCGAGCAATACAGCGGCGTTCAATCAGTTCGGCACGCCTGCCATTTCAATTCCTTGTGGATTTTCGCGAGATTTGCTGCCGATCGGGCTGCAGATCGTTGGGCCGGCTTTCGGCGAGCCGCAGGTCTTGGCCGTGGCTCACGCGTACCAGCAAGCCAGCGATTGGCATAAGCGGCATCCCAGGTTTTAGGCTGAAGGCATTTCGCAGGTCGGAGACCTGCGCCGCCTGACTACAAGTCGGTGAGGTGCTCCAGCTTGCCGTTGCTATCGCCGATCCGCTCCTCTGGGACGCCGACGCGGTCGAGCGCGGTCAGAAGCAGATTCGTCATCGGAGTCTCTTTGGGATAGCGGAGATGACGCCCTCCTTTGATCTGGCCCGATGCGCCGCCGGCCAACAAGATCGGCAGATCCTCGTGGGTGTGCATGTTGCCGTCGCTCAGGCTGCTGCCATAGACGATAACCGATCGGTCCAGCAAATTCGAATCTCCCTCCGGCGTGGAGCGTAGCTTGTCCAGAAAATACGCGAACATCTCGACGTGATGGGCGTTGATCTTGGCAAGCTTGTCGATTTTTACTTTATCGCCCTGATGATGCGAGATCCCATGGTGAGGATCGGGCACGCCGATCGTTCGGTAGGTTCGATTGCTGCCTTCGCGGCCCAACATGGTAGAGGTGACGCGGGTCAAATCGGCCTGGAACGCGATGACCTGGAGGTCAAACATCAACTTGGCGTGATCCTCGAATGAATCCGGAATTCCCATAGGGCGCCCCAGCACGGGGAGCTTCAGCGTCGCGCTCTGTTGCTCGGCCAGTTGGATGCGCCGTTCGATATCGCGAACGGCTTCGAGGTAGTCGTTGAGCTTGCTGCGGTCGCGCGAGCCGAGCCCCGGCTGCATGCTCGCGATTTCGGTGGTCACCGAGTCCAGAATGCTCCGGTCTTCGCGAATACGGGCACGGCGTACGGCCGGATCGGTGCTGTCGCCATCGCCGAACAGGCGTTCGAAGACCGCACGCGGATTCGCTTCCATCGGCATTGGAATGGTAGGCGTGCGCCAGGAGATCGTATTTGTGTACGCGCAGCTATAACCGGAATCGCAATTGCCGATCAGGCCAGGCGCTTCCAGAGTTAATTCCAGCGAAGCAAGCTGTGTCTTCCTGCCGAACTCGCGCGCCGCGATCTGATCGGCCGAAATTCCGGAGCGAATGTCGACGCCCTCGGTCTTCTTGGGATGAACGCCTGTAAGGAACGTCGCTCCCGCGCGCGCATGATCGCCGGGGCCATCGCCGAGTGGGCGGCCGTTGACCTGAGCCAAACCGGATAAAACAAGAACACGATCGCGAACCGGTTGCAGGGCCTGCAGGGTCGGCGTTAACTCAAAAGCTGCACCTTCGGCGGCAGGCGTCCAGCGGTCCATAATTACGCCGTTCGGCACGTACACGAAACTCAACCGATTGGCGCCGGCGGCTGGAGTATTGCGCGTGGCGGCGAATGCCGGAACCATCGCGTCTAACAATGGCAGCGCCAGAGTTGTGCCGATACCACGCAGAAAGGTACGCCGGTGCAGCGATTTCTTGCTAACGATCATTGGTCTTGGGCCCTCCGCATCTGAAACGGTGTGCTTTTTGTGATTGCAACAATAACGCTGGATACACGGTAATCGTCTTTGGCCGCTGTACGCGTTATAGCACGAACGGCCGGTTGGTCGTAATACTCCAGGCCCCGGCCCAGCGCGTACGTGAGCAGCTTTTCGGCGAATGTTTCGACGAATTGATCGCGGCGGCTCAACAGCAGGTCGCGCAATCCGCCGGGACCTTGAAACTTGGTTCTGTCGGGAAGTGAACCGGAAGTATCGATGGCGCCGTCGGCATCCCTGGTTCGGCGCTTGCCGACACCGTCATAATTCTCCAGCGCAAAGCCAAGCGGATCCATGCGCGCGTGGCAAGAGGCGCACGTAGCATCGGCACGATGTTTTTCCATCTGCTCCCGAAGCGTGAGGGCCCTTCCGTCCTCGGCGTGATCTTTCAGATCCGGAACATTGGCGGGCGGGGGAGGAGGCGGCGTGCCGAGGAGATTCTCTAGAATCCACTTGCCGCGCAGCACCGGCGAGGTACGCGTCGGATAAGAAGTGACGGTGAGGATGCTGCCTTGGCCCAGCAGTCCAAAACGGTCGCTGTCGGTAAGACTGACGCGTCGGAAGTTCGAGCCATGTACGCCGGCGATCTGATAATGGCGCGCCAGCCGCTCGTTCAAATACGTAAAGTTGGCGTCGAGCAGATCGACTACGCTGCGGTCCTCACGCACAATGTCTTCGAGCAAAAGCTCTGTTTCGCGCTCGAAGGCTTGCCGCAGGTTCTCGTCAAATTCCGGGAAAACATCGGGATCGGGTTGCACACGCGACAAGTTGCGTAGATACAGCCACTGCCCGGCGAAGTTGGACACCAACGTCCGCGAGCGGCGATCGGCTAACATCCGCCGCGCTTGCTGCTCAAAAACGGCCGGATCTTGCAGTTTTCCGCGATCCGCCAAGTCCAGGAGCTGATCGTCGGGAATACTGCTCCACAGAAAGAATGAAAGCCGCGATGCCAGCTCAAAATCATTCAGGCGGTAGTTGCTGCCGGGCGTGGCGCCGGCCGGATCGCGTTCGACCCGGAACAGAAAATCGGGCGCCACCAGCATCCGGCGAAGCCCGCTCTCGATGCCGGATTCGAAGGTTCCGTTGTGCCGGCCGCTGCTAAAAAAACTCAGCAGAGGCTTCAAATCTACATCCGTGACGTTTCTGCGGTAAGCACGGCGGGCCAACGTTGAAAATATTTTCTTCGCGCAGGGGGCTTCGTCTTTGCTATTGGCCGGCCGACAAACAAAGATGCGCTCGCGGGACGG
The DNA here is from genome assembly GCA_035484655.1 of Bryobacteraceae bacterium. Classification (GTDB taxonomy): domain Bacteria; phylum Acidobacteriota; class Terriglobia; order Bryobacterales; family Bryobacteraceae; genus Palsa-89. Next base: position 23,020 of record DATHOT010000327.1, read on the forward strand.
CGTGTCGCCCGAGCCGGTGGCTTGGAAGGGTCCACCGATGAGCAAGCTGTCCACTCCGATACGCCCCGGCGGGTTGCGCGGAGGCGGTGTGGGTTTCGCCGGCGGCCGTGGAAGAACGCCTTCTTGGAGGGCGTATTCGCTTAGGAAATTCACGCCCACCGTGCGCACGCCTGCTTTCACCGGCACCCGCACTTCGAATATCGGCGACTCCTCATCGGTGTCCGTTGACTTGCCGTGGATCTCAAACTCTTTCAGTCTGACGCCGTCCAGCCGCAAATCCAGATGCTGCACCAGGTCGCGAGCGCGAGTGTTAAATCCGCGAATCCGAACCCGTATCGTATATTCGGCATCCAGCGGAAAGGCATGCTGTATCGCGATTCCGCCGCGTGAGCCGAGCGGCAGATCGTCGCTAACGCTATCAACCTGCGACAAACCCACAGGCACGGAGTACTCTTCGACGGCCGGCAGAATGCCAGGGTCGCCCACCGCGAGGCGGCTGATCTTGCGCGCCAGTGAGATGTACCGTTCCAGGAGAATCGGCGAGACCGACAAAACGTCGCCGATATTGTCAAAGCCGTAGCCGGAATCGTCAGGCGGGAGGCTGGAACCGGGATTGAGATCGATCGCAAGAAGATCGCGGATGGCGTTGCTGTACTCGACGCGATTCAAGCGATGGATAGCTGGGCGGCCGGGATTCGGGTTCTTCGCGGCTGCCTGGTCGAGAGCAGCTTCGAGCGATGTGGTGAACGCCTTCGCCACCGCAGGCTCCGGGCGCGGCAGTCCGCGCGGAGGCATCTCGCCCGTGCGAACCTTGCGCAGGACCTTTTCCAATACCTGGCCGGTCTCGCCAGGTTGGTCCGGATTTATATTTTCAAGAACAATGCCGGCGGTTTTCGTTTGCGCACTGTGACAGCCGACGCAATACCGGGCCAGAAGTATCCTGCCGGATGCCGTAGGTTGCTGAGCCAGCGCCGAGGAAGCATACAAAATGCCTAACACTAACCGCCGCATCTAGGACGAATTGTATCATGGTAATTACTAGTGTTTATTGGATTTAAAACATTTTCGACGACGGCTGTTTTTTGCTTGTCCAGCACAGTCTGGGCCGCCGATCTCCGGCTGCTCGATGCGGTGCGGGATGGCGACGTCAAAGCCATTCACTCATTGCTCGACCAGCATGCGGACGTGAACGCCACCCAGCCCGATGGAGCCACTGCGCTCGCCGTGGCAGTGCACGCCGACGACGCCGGAACCGCCGAGTTGCTGATACGCGCCGGCGCGGATGTCAACCGGGCGAATGAGTATGGGGAAACGCCGCTTTCATTGGCGTGCGCCAACGGCAATGCGCAGATTGTCGGCATGCTGCTCAAGGCCGGCGCGAAGGTCAACGCAGCGCGCTGGTCGGGGGAGACGCCGCTTATGGTTGCCACGCGCGTTGGCGGCACGGACTCGGTAAGGCTGTTGCTGGAAGCCGGCGCCAGTCCGAATGCCACGGAATCGGAGCGTGGGCAAACGGCATTGATGTGGGCGGCGGCGGGTAAGCATCCCGATATCGTGCAGCTATTGATCGACCACGGCGCGGATCCCAAGGCCGCATCCAAGTCCGGATTTACGCCGTTGCTGTTTGCGGCGCAGCAAGGCGATGTCGGATCGGCGCACGCGCTGCTCGCGGCCGGTGTGGACGTCAATTCGAAGATAGCGAATGGGTCGAACGCGTTGATTGTAGCGGCGGCCAGCGGGCACGAAGCGCTTGGAAAATTTCTGCTGGCGAACGGCGCTCTGCCCAACGTGAAGGACCGATTCGGTATGACGCCGTTGCATATGGCGGCGCAGGCAGGCCAGCTCGCGTTGGTAAAGGAGTTGCTCGCGCGGGGCGCCGATCCGAATGCGCGCCTGGAAAAGACGCCCCCCATTCCGGGCGCCGGCGACGGACCGTTTCGCATAAACAACATCGGCGCTACCCCGTTTCTATTGGCTGCGCGGGCGGGCCATGCGGACGTGATGCGCACCCTCATCGACGCTCACACCGACACGTCGCTCACGACCGGGGATGGAACAACCGCGCTGATCGCGGCATCGGGTAGCGCCAATCTCGACGCGGTGAAGGTCGCCTTTCAGCTTGGTGGTGATATCAATGCTGCCACTCAATCCGGGCAGACTTCGGTACATGCCGCTGTAAGTCACAATGGCCCAACGACGACTGGGATTGACGAAGTAATTCAGTTCCTGGCCGACCACGGCGCGAAGCTCGATATGAAGGACGCTCGCGGGCTGACGCCACTGGCAATATGTGACCGGCGCACCATCGACGTAACTGGAGATCTCATAAAGAGACTAATGGCCCGGAAGACGGAGTAAACCATGTCGACGCTTAGACTCTCCTCCATGTTCGCCTTGCTCGCCGTCGCGGCCATCGCACAGACTACCAAGCCCACGCCGACGCCGGCCCCGATGGCCGAAACTCCGAACACGGACCTCTACTATCGGCTCGCGCCCGACGCGATCCCGCAGGATGGTGTTCCAAAAGGCGAGATTCGCGGACCCTTCACGCTGCCGAGCCAGGCGTATCCCGGCACCCAGCATACGTACTGGATTTATGTGTCTGCGCAGTACGATCCGTCCACGCCCGCCAGTCTGATGATCTATAACGATGGGCAGGCTTTTATGGCTCCGGAGGGCGATATTCGAGCGCAGGTCGTGATGGACAACCTGATTTACCGCCGAGAGATTCCCGTGATGATCGCGGTCTTCATCAATCCTGGCCGCCGCCCCGATCAGCCGGAGCCCATCCCGAGCGATTGGGGCGATCGCGACACCAATCGGCCCACTGAGTACAACACGCTGGATGACAAGTACGCCCGCGTTATCGTTGATGAATTGCTGCCGGTGCTTTACAAGGACTACAACATCTCAAAAGATCCGGAGCGGCATGGGATCGGCGGTTCGAGTTCGGGCGCTATTGCCGCATTCACGGTAGCGTGGGAGCGCCCGCATCAGTTCCGCAAAGTGCTGAGCAACGTCGGAAGCTTTACCAATATTCGCGGCGGCAATGCTTATCCCGACATCATTCGCAAGAGCGAGAAGAAACCCCTGCGCGTCTTCCTGGTGGATGGCCGGAATGACAACCGTGGTCTGAGAGCGGACGGAAGCTATGATCAAACCCGCGACTGGTTTTATCAGAACGTGCGGATGGAGCAGGCTCTGACCGAAAAAGGCTACGAGGTCAACTACTCATGGGGCATCCAGCGGCATGGCCAGAAGATGCTGGGAACCGTTTTTCCAGAGATGATGCGCTGGCTGTGGCGCGACCACGGCGTTTCTACGGACGTGCACGATGCGGTCGAGCGGTCGTTCAACGCACCTAAGGGGAAGGAATAGTCTCTTTGGAGCCATCTGTTATCCTAAAGACGGCTTTGAAGTTGTTTATGCGTCTCCGCCCTGGACTCGCGTTTGGTGTCCTCGGACTTCTCTCCGCTTGGGGTCTGCTGCGCGCCCAAAGACCCTGGAAAGAATATCCTGCGCTCGAGTACGAAAACTTCTCGATTCCGAAAGACTTCAACGAAAAAACCGAATGGGTGCGCGCGCGGCTCCGCTATCCCGACGTTTACGGCTATCCCAACCACAGCCGCTTCCGGATGCGCGATGGCAGCCCGTTTCCTGGCTATTGGACCATGGATTACCCGCGCTCGGATCGGCACCTGCTGGCCGGAGTCCGGCGTTTAACCCGCATTGACACCCGCTCGGTTGAGCAGGTGGTGGACCTCGACGGCACAGATGACATCTACAACTGGCCGATAGCGTACGGCGTTGAGGTTGGGCATTGGTTGTTACCCGACGAGCAGGCCGCTCAGTTGCGCGAATTCCTATTACGGGGCGGCTTCTTCATGTGCGACGATTTTCACGGCGACCAGGAATGGGCCGTGTTTCTGGAAAGCATGCGGAAGGTGTTTCCCGACCGGCCGATCGAGGAGATCGACAGCAAGGATCCGATTTTCCACACACTCTTCGATCTCGACGAACGCTTCCAGGTACCCGGCGCCCAATATTTCGAAACTGGCATTACATATGAAAAGGGCGACAGTGGCAAGGTGCCTCATTGGCGGTGCATTCGTGACGACAAGGGCCGCATCATGGTCGCGATTTGCCACAACATGGATTTGGGCGACGCCTGGGAGTGGTCCGATGATCAGAGATATCAGGAAAAGTGGGCGTCGCTGGCCTACCGGATCGCAACGAACTATTTCGTCTATGATCTAACTCATTAGGATGGATCGGTTACGCGCCCGGCGAGCATCAATAATTGCAACGACGTCGGGCGGACTGGCGTGCAGCTTCTTAGCGTTTCTACTTCTTGTACAGGCGCAGCCCACCGACTCGGCACGTTTGGCTCAATACCGGAACCTCGGCAAGGCCTTTTACGAAAATCCAACTACCCAGAAACAGGCCGCCGAGGAGTTTCGCCTGGCGCTCTCCGTGGCGCCCAAGTCAGTTCGTGAGCAAGTCAATTACGGATTGGCGCTGCTGCGAGCAGGCGAGGTCGACCGCGGCATCGCTGAACTGGGGATCGCTCAGAAGACCGACCCTAACGTCCCGCATACCTGGTTTAATCTCGGTGTCGCATTCAGGAAACAAGGCGAGCTGGATGAGGCGCTGGCACAATTCCGCGCTATGGAACGGCTGGTTCCGGATGAACCGGTCACGCATTACCAGATCGGGTCGATCCTGAAAACGAAAGGTGACTTGGCCGGCGCCATCAAGGAATTTGAGATAGCCCGCCAGCTCAATCCTCAGCTCGCGGCGCCTCACTTCCAGTTGTATGGACTGTATCGCCAGAATCGCCCGCAAGATTCCGCAGCGGAGCTGCGCATTTTTCAGGATCTCAAGAAACAACAGGAAGGCGCGGCGATCCCGGAGGATATGGAATGGAGCGTATACGCGGAGATCTATGAGCCCAGCGAACCCGCCTCGGCTCCGCTCGCGCCGGTGGTTTATCGTAGCGAGAAAATCGCGGACGGTTTCACCGGAGTGACCGCTCTTGATCTTGACGGAGGTACTCGGCCGAGTCTGATTGCGTGGTCGTCCAGCGGCGCTAAGCTCTTTCGCGACGGGCGAATCCCCGTCGCCGATTCTGGCCTGGAGCAATTAAAGGATGTCGTGTTTGTAGCGCCCGGAGACTTCGACAATGACGGTTTGCCGGATCTATGCGTCATCACCAGTCGCGGAGCCGAGCTATATCGTAACGTGAGCGGCAAGTTTCGCAAGCAGGCCGACTTGGCGGCCGGATCGTTCCGGGAGGCAGTGTGGATAGATTATGACCACGATTACGACCTGGACCTGATCCTGATCGGCGATCAGCCGAAATTGCTACGCAATAACGGATCGGCCGGCTTCAGTGACGAAACCGAGCGGTTTCCGTTCGTCAAGGGGCGTGCCCTTCAAGCCGTCCGCTTTGACCTGGAGCCGGATACGCAAGGGTTCGACCTGATTGCCTCGTATCAGGATCGGCCGGGTGTCCTTTATCGCGACCGGCTGGGCGGTTCTTATTCCGCGATCGACCTGAACGGGTTGCCGGCAGGCGCTACAAATCTAATCGCTTTTGATTTTAATCATGACGGCCGCACCGATCTCGCCGCGCAGCCGAATCTTCTTCTGCTGAATCGCCCCGCCGGGTTCGAGAAAGCCCAGCCGCCTCAATTTCCCGCGAGCGGAAATTTCCTCGAGACCGACTTCGATGCCGACGGCCGTTTGAATCGCGCATATGTCGGAGCGAACGGAGCGCTGATGATCGACCAGAATGTCACGCCGAATTACGGCAACTGGATCGAGATTGCGCTTACGGGAGTGAAGAATATCAAGTCCGCCATCGGCGCGAAGGTCGAGGTGAAAGCGGGAACCAGCTATGAAAAACAGACCTACGCGGGCGTGCCTTTGGTTTTTCGATTGGGAACTCGCGCGAATATCGAAACAGTGCGGATTTTTTGGCCGAATGGGCTGATTCAGAACGAAATCAATCAGCCGGCGAATCGGATTCTGGCGATCAAGGAAAAGCCTCGACTGTCGGGCTCCTGCCCGATGATCTACACCTGGGACGGAGAAGGATTCCGCTTCATCACCGATGTTCTGGGCGTAGCGCCGCTGGGCGCTAGTTCGGGCGACGGCGAGTTCTTCCCCACCGATCACCAGGAGTACGTTTCCATTCCAGGCGATGCCTTGAAAGAGAAGAATGGCGCTTACGAGGTCCGAGTGACGGAAGAGCTGCGCGAAGTATCCTTCATGGATCACATCACGCTGCAATCAGTCGATCATCCGGCGCCGGTCGATATAGTAACCAATGAAAAATTCAAATCGCCGCCCTATCCCGAGTTTCGATTGTTTGGTGTGAGTCGCCGTATCTATCCGGTTTCCGCGCGCGACCATAGTGGAGCGGACGTGCTGTCCAAGCTTCTAAAGCGAGACTTCGTCTATCCGGACTTCCGGCGCAGCCAGACCGCGGTGGCTGAACTGCATTCGCTCGATCTCGACTTCGGAAAGGCGGCGCCGTCGAATCGTGCCGTGCTGGTGCTGGATGGCTGGTTGGACTGGGCCGATGGAAGCACTTTCCTCGCCGCGTCACAGGAGCATAAAGATCTGATCTTCCCCTACCTGCAAGTCAAGGACGCGGGCGGAAACTGGAAGACCGTGATCGAGGACATGGGCGTGCCTTCGGGCCGGCAGAAATCCATGGCCGTCGATTTGACGGGAAAGTTTCTCACGGATTCGCGGGAGGTACGGATCGTCACCAATCTTTGCCTCTATTGGGACGAAATCTTTCTGATAGAGGATGGCGCGCCGCCGCCCGTGAAACTCACCGCGCTTGCGATACAATCCGCCGACTTGCGCTTTCGCGGATTCTCTCGCGCAGTTATCCCGGCCGACCGGAAGCAATCGGAGAGTTTCGATTACAAGAACGTCAGCGCCACATCCATGTGGAATCCCACCCCCGGGAATTACACACGCTACGGCGATGTGAGACCGCTGCTGGATAAGACAGACGACCGCATGGTGATCATGGGCTCCGGCGACGAAATCCAGCTTCGCTTCAGCGCGTCCGGGCTGCCGATGCTGCCCGCGGGATGGAAGCGCGATTTCTTGCTATTGGTCGACGGCTGGGCCAAGGACGCCGACGCCAATACCGCTTTTTCGCAAACCGTTCTCCCGCTCCCATTTCACGCCATGAGAAGTTACCCGTATCCCGCCGGCCAGAGCTACCCGCACGATCCGGTTCACGACCAATACCAGAAGGAATACAACACGCGTCCCGCTCTGCGGCTGATCCGTCCTTTGAGGGAAGGAGAATGACTTGCGACGCTTGGCGCTGTGGGCTTTAATTTTTCTAGCCGTCACTGGCGCGTATCTATCCGCGTTTGAGCGCGCCAGCATTTTCTATGAAGCGAATGTCGTGCTGCATCTGGCGCTGGGATTGGCGCTGGCGTTGCTTGCAGCGCGGTATGTGCGCCGCTATCCGCTCGAATGCGGGATCTTCCTGAGCGCGGCGCTGGCAGCCTTGTATCTCGTGTTCCGAGGCAACACCTACGACCAACGTTGGGTGCTGTGGTCTCACATTTTGCTGGCCGAGGTTGCGCTGGTATTCATCGGATGGCGTCTTATCCGCTCCCGCCTCGGTGTCGCAGCGCTGGGCCTGCTTGCGCTTCTTCCCATTGTCCCCTGGCCGCGGGCCGACTATCGGATAGAAAATCCGGCGAGCGCTCCGCTCTCGATGGATCTGGAAGGCGCAGGCGCGCGTTCGCCCTTCGCGCCATCTTCGGCGCAGACCAATACCGGCAAGATTATTCCATCGAATTTCTTCATGGGCTCGGCCGGCTGCGGCCACTGCCACAAAGACGTATACGAACAGTGGAAAAGCTCAGCGCATCACTTTGCGTCGTTCAACAATCAGTTCTACCGGAAATCGATCGAGTACATGCAGGATGTGACCGGCACTCGTCCCAGCAAATGGTGCGCGGGTTGCCATGACCACGCCGTATTCTTTAATGGACGCTTCGATCGGCCCATTCGGGAACAGATCGATACTCCGGAAGCCCAGGCCGGGCTCGGCTGCATGTCCTGCCACGCCATCGTGCATGTGGGCGGCTCCATGGGCAACGCCGATTTCACCGTGGAGTATCCTCCGTTGCATGAGCTGGCTACCAATCCGAACCCCTTCATCCAAGCGCTGGATCGGTTTCTCATCTATCTCAACCCGAAGCCCCACCGGGCGACGTTTCTGAAACCGTTCATGCGCGAGCAGGCGGCGGAATTCTGCGCGTCCTGTCACAAAGTGCACCTGGATGTGCCGGTAAACAACTACCGGTGGGTGCGGGGATTTGACGATTACGACAACTGGCAGGCGAGCGGTGTTTCCGGCCAAGGGGCCCGCTCATTTTACTATCCGCGAAAGTCGCAATCCTGCGCGGATTGTCACATGCCGCTGGTGGCATCGCGTGACCCCGGCCAGCGCGAAGGCAAAGTGCATTCGCATCGCTTCCCCGCCGCCAATACGGCCCTGGCCTTTGCGAACCGGGATGATTCCCAAATGAAGGCCACGGAAGAGTTCTTGCAATCCGGATTTATCACCGTCGACATTTTCGCCGCATCGCCGGTTGACGATCACAACCGACAGGCGGCCATGCTGCGGCGTAATGACTCACCTCGGACGAATTCCACTTTTGCAGTGGGCGAAGAGGCTGAGCAGCAAGGCGACGTGGTGATCCGCGAAGTTGGCAAGGTCGCGGCTCCCCTCAATTCGTCCGGCGCGAAGCTGGACCCGGGCAGCACTGTGCGCGTGGATGTTGTTGTGAGAACCAGAAAGATCGGACATTTTTTCCCGGGCGGCACTGTGGATGCATTCGATACCTGGCTGGAATTGCAGGCCCGTGATGGCGATGGGCGCATCATTTTTTGGAGCGGGAACGTTACCGATGGCGGGCGAGGGCCAGTGGAGCCGGGCGCGCATTTCTATCGCTCGTTTCAACTGGACGGCGACGGCAATCCTATCGACAAGCGGAACGCCTGGCAGACGCGCAGCCTGCTGTACGTTAGGTTGATTCCGCCTGGGGCCGCCGACGTGGCTCACTATCTGGTTCGGGTGCCGAAGGACGCACGCGGTCCCTTGCAGTTCACGGCCCGGCTGAATTATCGGAAGTTTGCCTGGTATTACACGCAGTTCTCTTACGGCGCGCACGCGAAAGCGGGGCAAGATCCGAGCCGGCTCACGCTGGACCACAATGATTTGGAATATGAATTCGGTCCACAATTTATTCCGGCCAATGTCTCTGGAGCAATCCGGGATCGAATCCCCGATCTTCCAATCGTCACCCTAGCGGAAGCAAAGGCCGCGGTGCCGCTCGGGCAGGCAGCTTGGTCGCCCGCGGTCCGCCTTCAAGACCGGGAGCGCTGGAACGATTGGGGCATCGGTCTCTTGCTGCAAGGCGATCTCAAAGGCGCCGAGTATGCGTTCCGCAAGGTCACTGAGGCTGAGCCAGGCTACGCCGATGGTTGGCTGAACGTCGCCCGAGCGTTGATCGAGGAAGGCGAGACCGAGGCCGCCAAGCCCTACATCGCCAAGGCGCTCGAAATCGCCCCGCAGTTGGGCCGGACATGGTTTTTCAAGGCCGCGATCCAGAAGGCCGACGGCGACTACGACGGCGCGCTTCAATCGCTCAATCGCGTTCGCTCCCAGTATCCACGCGATCGCGTGGTGTTGAACCAAATCGCACGGCTGCTGTTTCTGAAGCGCCAGTACGCGCAAGCCATCGCCGCGTTGCGAGCGGTGAATGCGGTGGATCCGGAAGATGTTCAGATGCACTATACCTGGATGTTGTCCTGCCGCGGGCTCGGCGATACGGCCGGGGCACAGCGTGAGGAACAACTGTTCCGCCGCTTCAAAGCGGAAGAGTCTTCGCAGGCGCTCACGGCTCGTCGACGCGCCGCCAGCCCTGAAGATAACAATGAGCGCCAGTCGATCCACGATCATGAAAGCGCCGTTCGATGATTTCAATAAGCCGTTCGATGATTTCAATAAGGCGGATGAGTCCGATCGGGTACTGGTTACTGGTGTCCGTCGTAGTAGTGGCCGCACTCGTAGTCGGCGCGCCTGCGTCGTCCGACAGCGCAATCGCCTTTACGGATGTGACGGCTCAGGCCGGGATCCACTTTACCCATAACAGCGGCCGGGCGGGCAAGAAGTACCTCCCGGAAACCCTCGGATCGGGATGCGCTTTCTTCGACGCCGATGGAGATGGCTGGCCCGACATCCTGCTGATCAACAGCAAGGATTGGACACCGGCTGGCCGGAAATCGTTGCCGGCGCTCTATCGCAACAACCACAACGGCACCTTTACCGACATTACGCGTGGCAGCGGTCTCGACATTGAAATCTACGGAATGGGCGTCGCCATTGCCGATTACGATAACGACGGGCGCGACGACGTGTACATTACCGCGCTCGATGGCGATCATCTTTTTCACAACGAGGGCAACGGAAAATTTCGCGACGTGACCAAAGCCGCGGGCATTCAGAATGCCAACTTCGGCACCAGTGCCGCGTGGCTCGATTTCGATCGCGACGGCAAGCTGGATCTGTTCGTTGCGAACTACGTGCAGTGGAGCCCGAGCCTGGATTTGTGGTGCTCGCTCGACGGCGCGACCAAGTCGTACTGCACTCCCGAGTCCTACAAGGGCACGCGCTGCCGGTTATTTCACAATCTCGGCGGCGGCCGTTTCGAAGATGTCGCCGTCCAGGCCGGTGTCGGCGACCCCGCCAGTAAGTCTTTGGGCATCGCGGTCCTCGATTACAACGGCGACGGATGGCCCGACCTGTTCGTCGCTAACGACACGCAGCCCAACAAGCTATATCGAAACAACCGCAATGGCACCTTCACTGAAGAAGGCATCGCCGCTGGGGTTGCATACGGCGAAGAGGGCGTAGCGCGCGGCGCCATGGGCGTCGACTCGGCCGATTATGACCGCAGTGGAAGGGCGCACTTGCTGGTCGGCAACTTCTCCAACCAGATGCTGGGCCTGTATCACAACGAAGGCAACGGGCTGTTCGTGGATGAGGCGCCCTCTTCCACTGTGGGACGATCCAGCCTGCTCTCATTGACCTTCGCCGTATTCTTCTTCGATTACGATCTCGACGGCTATCCGGATATCTTCACCGCCAACGGCCATATCGACGAACAGATCGGCGCCGTGCAGCCCAAAGTCAGCTATCGCCAGGCGCCGCTGCTGTTTCGCAATCTGGGCGATCATCACTTCCAAAATGTGACGGCTACGATGGGCGCAGCTTTCAATCGACCCATCGTCGCGCGAGGAGCCGCCTACGCCGATTTCGATCGCGACGGCGACCTGGACCTTCTGATCTCGACCAACAACGGGCCCGCATATCTGTACCGCAACGACGGCGGCAATCGCAACCACTGGCTATCTGTCAGGTTGGCCGGGACCAAGAGCAATCGGGATGGTATTGGCGGCGTAATTCGGCTGCAAAGCTCCTCCGGCACGCAATCGTACACCGTGCATAGCGGATCCAGCTATTGTTCGCAAAGCGATCTGGCGGTGACCTTTGGCATGGGGAAGGACACCTCGGCGTCCATGGACATAAATTGGCCCAGCGGCGCCAAGCAGTCAATCGGCCGTGTCGCCGCCGATCAGTTCTTGACTGTTGACGAGAGTCGCGGCATCATTGCACGCCAGCTGCCGGCCAAACACGAGCAATAACCGCGTTTCAGACCCGGGCAATGCAAACATTTCAGACTCGGTCCCCGGTGGCCGATATGTTAGCCCAGAACTATGGCGGGCCTCCAAATCCTCGTTGTCGAAGACTACTATATGCAAGCGAAGCTGGTCAGTTTTCTGCTGCAGGAAGCCGGCCACACGGTCCAGGTCGCTGCGAGCGCGGAAGAGGCGCTTGAAATTTTGCGATCATTCTCCCCGGACCTGATCCTCATGGATCTGGATCTACCGGGTATGGATGGCCTGGAGTTGACGCGTATGCTGAGGCTCGATCCGGTGCAGGCCACAACGCCCATCATCGCGCTTACGGCTTACAGCGATCCGTCCGATCTGGAAAGAGCCCGCGAGGCGGGATGCAGCGGCAAGATCTCCAAACCCATCGACACCGCGACCTTCGCGCGCCAGGTGGGACACTACATGAGTCTCTCAACGGGAGCTCACACGGACGCTCCGTGTGACAGCCAAGACCTGCTGGCCGAGATCCGAAACAATTTCCTGGCGGAAGGGCTGGAGCAATGCGGCAAGATCCTAAAAGATCTCAAATCGGGTCCGGGGTGCGCCGTCGAGGTTACACAAAGGACGCTGCACCGCTGGGCCGCCTTGGGAGCGACCTTGGGCTTTCCGGAAATCTCTGATCAGGCGCGGAAAACTGACCCGCTGTTGACGTCGGCAAGTCCCGCGCGCCATGAGATCGAAAGAGCCATCGAAGTCGCGCGGCGACGGTTTAGCAATGCGGCTCGCACTAGGCCGAAACTCCCGCTGGATCTGATCGCCGGCCTGCTGGATGTGCGGGTCGGGCTCGTAAATTTTTCGGATGAAGAAACCAAGCGGCTTAGGGCTGCCGCACATCGCGATAATGTGCAGGTTGTGATCGAGCAGTTGAAGAACGAATCCATCGAACAGCAGGCCGGCTACGGCGCGCTGGTCATCAACGAATGCGCCATTTCCGCTCAGGCTGACTTGCATCGGCCAAAACCGTCCATCCCCGCCGTCTTCATTCGCTCCCGGTCATCACTGCAATCGCTTTCGAAGCTGCAGGGGCACGCGTACGATTTTCTAATCGCTCCCTGGGACGCTGAAGAAGTTCTCATGCGGGTGTATAGACTCATCGCGAAGACGACACCGTCCCAGCCGGCAGCGGGATCGACCGATACGAAAAAGAGCCGGCCACGGGTCCTGATTGTCGATGACGACCCCGACCTCGTTGCCATCGTGGCTGCAACGCTGCGCCCGTTCGAGATGGACTGCGATGTAGCCAGCAACGGAGAGCAAGCGCTCGATGCAGTTCACCGCTGCCCGCCGGACGCGATCATCCTGGATGTCAACATGTTCGATTTAGATGGTTTCGAGGTTTTGAAGAGGATCCGACGCAATATGATCACCAAGGGAATACCCGTCCTGCTACTAACATCCAGGGGACGGGAGGGTGACATCGCCCGAGGATTCGGATCCGGAGCGGACGATTACGTGGTCAAACCTTTCAAACCATTGGATCTCGTCAAGCGCGTGGATAGTATGATTTCCGCTCGCCGCAAGCCGTGGATTCCGCGTTAAGGCGCCCCCCATGCTAACTCGTTATCGAAACCCCTGAAATGGCCGTTAAGAAGAGTATGTCGCAGCCACACTGGCCGCATTCTAAGCAATCGGCGATCGTAACCCGCCTTTCCAACGCCGCGAGCCCCCTAGTGGGCTGGTGCAAATGGAGAGCACGAAAACCGTCCGCCCTGGTGGTCGATGACGATCCCGACATTCCTCCGTTGGTGGAACTTGCCCTCGGCCGTTATGCCATTTCCAGCGATAGTGTCAAGGACGGCGCGAGCGCTATTGCTCGGCTACGCGTAAGCAGTTACGACCTGTTGATCCTGGACCTTTCCATGGGGGGGCCCACCGGATTCGACGTTCTCTTGTCATTGAAAAAGGAAGCCAGGCTCAAAACAATACCGGTCATCGTGCTAACTGGCAACGATAGTGATGAGGCGCTGGCCCGCAGTTTCGGCTACGGCGCCGACGACTTTGTACTTAAGCCGTTCAAAGCAAACGAACTGGGAATGCGGGCTTATCGGCTACTATACCCGTTGGCATCCCGCTAGTATTATCCCTACCAGGGCATCTGCCGCTTGGTGTACTTGCGGCCGATCTCCGTGGCCTCCTGGTTCGCTGGACCCACCATGACACCTTCTTTGATCATGTCGATCACGTTTTTCGGATTCATGGTATTCAGGAAAAAGATGTGGTTGGCCTTACAGGCTGCCAATACCTTGGCGCGAGCCGCGATCATCTTGGGATCGGTCTCCGCAACATTGCCCGAACCGCGCACGCCCAATGACAACGCCATGTCGCCGGGACCCCACTCCGCGAAAGCGATGCCCGGAACCTTCAGGTTCTCTTCCGCATTGGCCAGAGCGTACTTGTCTTCCAGTTTCAAACCCAGCAGGAGCTCGCCGTTGGGATTGAGGGGCCAAGCGTCCGATTTGTCGAGATACTCTTGCTGCGAGACGCCCCAGATTGCCGCGGCGGTCGGAGCTCCGTGGACACCCCGGCGGCCTTCGCTGATTCCGTGATCGACGCCTTGTTTGTGGATCGGAAGGCGCACCGCTTCGACGAATGCGCGAACCGCGCCCGGCGTATCCGCGTGAGTAAGGAGAATTCCGTGAACGCCCGTGGCCAGCACTTGATTGAACATCCAGGCATTGGCCCGAACCGTGGCCTCATCCGTTCCGTTGACTGGAACGTTGACGATCACCGTCGGTGTGCGATGCCCGCTCTTGGTCGGACCGCCTGCTACCAGCCCGCGCATGTAATCGGACAGGCCCTTGACGTCGAACGGAGCATGCTCCATGTCGTAGCTGATGTAGTCGGCGTATGTCTGGGCATCCTTCTTGCCCTGTTCGAAGCTTCCCGTGGTTCCCGAATGAGAGCCGGTGTAATAAATGGGCTGGCCATCCTCCAACAGCTCGAGCGCCCGGTTTATGTGTTTCGGCTTATACGCCGGCGACTGAGCCAGGATCGTCGCAACGCCGGTAACCAGACAGAGACTTGCAGCTAAACAAAACAGTGTGGATTTAAAGTTCTTCATAGGGTATCTCAGCGCCATTCAGTATACACCCAGATGGTCCTCCAGAGTGATATGCTAAGCGGCGGGAAGGAACTCATGAAAAAGAACCTGCAATACGCGATGGGACTGGGGCTCGCACTGGCAATGGTGGCCAGTTGGCTGGCGCTTTCCGCGTTTCCAGCAACCGACGACAGTTCGGCCTCTGTCAAGGCGTTTGTCGGAGCGCGCGTCATCGAGGGAACCGGCAAAGCGCCCATCGAGAACGCGACCTTGGTCGTCCGCAATGGCCGCATTGAAGCGGTGGGGACGTCCGTAAAAGTGCCCGCCGGCGCGCAAAAGATCGATGCCGCGGGTAAAACCATCATCCCCGGATTGGCCAGTGGTCACAGCCACATCTTCGCCGCCAGCC
This sequence comes from Bryobacteraceae bacterium, assembly GCA_035484655.1. Taxonomy (GTDB): domain Bacteria; phylum Acidobacteriota; class Terriglobia; order Bryobacterales; family Bryobacteraceae; genus Palsa-89. Next base: position 38,256 of record DATHOT010000327.1, read on the forward strand.
AACTCGAGCGCTATGCCCGCTACGGGATTACCAGCGTCATGAGCCTGGGCGGCGACAACGAAATTGCGGTTCGCGACCAGCTTCGGAGCGAGCATCCGGCTGGCTACGCGCACCTGTTCATTGCCGGACCGATTGTTGTCTCCAAAACTCCCGAGGATGCCCGCAAAGCGGTCGATTTGGTTGCCGCGGCGAAGACCGACATCGTAAAGTTTCGCCTGGACGACCAACTTGGCAAGGCTACGAAGATGTCTCCCGAAGTCTACACGGCGATCTTCGACGAGGCTCACAAGAAGGGCATGCGCGTGGCGGTGCACGTCGTCGTTCTTTCCGACGCCAAGGCGGTGTTGAAGCTGGGCGCCAATATGATTGCCCACAGCGTACGTGACCAGGACATCGACGACGAGACTATCGCCTTACTCAAGAAGAACAAGGCGGTCTATTGCCCGACTTTCACGCGCGAGCTTTCCACCTACGTTTATGGTGAAAAGCCGGCGTTCTTGAATGATCCCTTCCTGCTGAAGAACGTGGACCAAGCCGAGCTGGCTAAGGTTCAAGATCCGGCTTTCCAGGCCAAGATGAGTCATGACCAGGGCGGCCAATGGTACAAAGAGCACCTGCCCGTTGCGATGCGCAATATGAAGAAGGTTTTCGACGCCGGCGTCCCGATCGTGATGGGAACGGACAGCGGCGCTCCCACGGGCCGTTTCCAGGGCTATTTTGAGCACCTCGAGCTGGAAGACATGGTCCAGGCCGGGCTCACTCCCATGCAGACGCTGGTGGCCGCAACCTCCAACGTGGCGAAATTCCTGCATGCGTCCGACTTGGGAACGCTCGAACCGGGCAAATCGGCCGACCTGGTCGTGCTCAATGCCAACCCGCTGGACGACATCAAGAACACTCGCAAAATCGATGCGGTTTACATCGCCGGTAATCGCGTTTCGGACAAGTAAGCGAGCATGAAGTTTTGCGTGCCCCTGTTACTTCGTAGAGGACACGAACGCCATTCGTTTAAAGGACCAAGTAGATTAGATATGGAGAAGTTAATGCCAAGACTCTGTCGTTTCGCGATGCTTGGGGCTATCGCGGCCTGCTTACTTTGGACGACTCCGCCCGCCGGCGCGCAAACGGGAACCAAGAACGGAGAATGGCGCACCTACGGCGGCGACCTCGGCAGCACGCGCTACGCGCCGCTGGATCAGATCAACGCCGGCAATTTCAACCAGCTCGAAGTCGCTTGGCGATTCAAGACGGACTCACTCGGTCCGCGCCCTGAGTTTCAATATGAAGGCACTCCGCTTTTTGTGCACGGCACGCTGTTTGTGACCGCTGGTACACGACGCGCCGTGGTCGCTCTGGACGCCAAGACTGGTGAAATGCTGTGGATGCACAGCGAGAACGAAGGTAAGCGCGCCGAGAGCGCGCCCCGTCAGCTATCCGGCCACGGCGTCGCGTATTGGACCGATGGCCGCGAAGAACGCGTCCTTTACGTTACGCCCGGTTATCGGCTGATTGCCTTAGACGCCAAGACCGGCGTGCCGGTGCCGACTTTCGGGAATAAAGGCATCGTCGATCTGAAGCTCGACGACGATCAGGAGATGGACCTCGTCACGGGTGAGGTCGGGCTCCATTCCACGCCCATCGTCGCGAAGAACGTCGTGATCGTCGGAGCCGCGCACATGGAAGGCGGCGCGCCGACCAGTAAGAAAAATGTGAAAGGCTTTGTCCGCGGTTTCGACGTCCGCACCGGCAAACGCCTGTGGATTTTCCACACCATCCCGAAGCCCGGAGAATTTGGCGTCGAGACCTGGCTGAACGATTCGTGGTCTTACACCGGCAATACCGGCGTGTGGGGACAGATCTCGGTGGACGAAGATTTGGGGCTGGTGTACCTACCGGTTGAATTGCCGACCGGTGACTATTACGGTGGCCATCGGCCGGGTAACGGGCTCTTCGGCGAAAGCTTAGTGGCAGTCGATCTTCAAACCGGAAAGCGCAGATGGCATTACCAGCTCGTGCACCACGGCCTGTGGGACATGGATATTCCGGACGCGCCAATTCTCTGTGACATCAATGTCAACGGCCGTGCCATCAAGGCCGTGGCACAGCCGACTAAGCAAGCGTTCCTGTACGTTTTCGACCGTGTGACCGGCCAGCCGGTCTGGCCGATCGAGGAGCGTCCTGTGCCGAAAGGCGACGTGGCAACCGAATGGTATTCGCCGACACAGCCCTTTCCCACCAAGCCTCCGGCTTACGACAATCAAGGCGTTTTGCCCGACAGCTTGATCAACTTCACACCGGAGCTCCACGAGGAAGCATTGAAGCTGGTGTCGAAGTATAAGATCGGGCCCATCTTCACTCCGCCGGTCGTGAGCAAACCGGATGGCCCGCTCGCAACATTGGTATCGCCAGGAGCCCAAGGCGGCACCAATTGGCCGGGCGGATCGTACGATCCGGAGACTCACACTGTGTACGTGTTTTCGCAGAGCGCGATCGCCGTTCTGGGTCTCATCCCGCCTCCCAGTACGCAAATATCCGACATGGACTACATCATGGGCCTGGCTGGATCGACGCCTCGGCCGCGACGAGCGATGGGCGCTGCGCCGCCTCCTCCCGAGCCCACCTCACCGGCACGTGGCGGACGCGGCGGTGGTGGCTTTGGCGGAGTCACCGTACAGGGCCTGCCACTGCTGAAACCTCCTTATGGGCGCATCACGGCGATCAATCTGGACAAGGGCGACATCACCTGGCAGATCGCGCACGGCGAAACTTCGGACAACATCAAGAACCACCCGGCGCTGAAAGGTCTGAATATTCCGCGCACCGGCCGTCCCGGTCTGATCGGAGTGCTGACCACCAAGAGCCTGGTAATCGCCGGCGAGGCCGGCTTCTTCACGACTCCCTCAGGCGTCCGCGGCGCGATGCTGCGCGCCTATGACAAAGCCACCGGCAAGGAAGTCGGCGCAGTATACATTCCAGCGCCCCAGAGCGGTTCGCCCATGACTTACATGCTCAATGGCGAGCAATACATTGTCCTCGCCATCGGCGGAGGCAATTACTCCGGCGAACTGGTCGCGTTCAAGCTGCCAACGTCTTCGTAATGCGCAAGGTCGTACTCGGCCTCGGCATCAGCATCGACGGTTACATCGCCCGCCTGAATGGCGCCGTCGACTTTCTGTTCATGCCCAAGGATTTTTCGATGGCGCCGTTCTTCGCAACCGTCGATACGGCCATCATGGGCCGCAAAACTCTCGACGACGCGCTCAAGATGGGTGGTTCGTTCGGCGGCTCGTCGATGAAGAGCTATGTCATGTCGCGATCGAAACCGCCCGGCAAGCGCGATGGCGTGGTATTCACAAACAAGTCGCCCGCCGCTCTCGTGAGCCAACTTCGTAAAAGTCGCGGAAAGGACATCTGGCTAATGGGCGGCGGCGAACTGGCGCGCGATTTCCTGAAAGCCGATTTGGTCGACGAATTATATATCGGCATGGTTCCCGTCTTGCTTGGAGAAGGCATTCCGCTCTTCCCTGCCGGCTTTCCGCAGCGCGACTTTGAGTTGCTTCAAAACAAGACCTACTCGAAGGGCCTGATTTCGCTCAAGTACCGGCGCCGCCGTACCAAACCAAAACGAAAAGCTCGTTAACAATCGCCGGCTCACTCCGCCCGCGTGATCAAATACTGCCGTATGGCCCAAATCACTCCCGCTACCAGCAGCAGTGCCAGCGTGCTCCAGGGCGCAAAAGGGCACATCGACATATAGCTCAGGTCGTTCTTCCTAGGCGCTGTAAACGGAAGAAGCGTTAGCACCGCAAGACCGGCGAAAAAAAGGGCCAAGCCGAATAGAATCGTATTGGATGGCTTTTGGCGGACGGCGTTTTTGATCTGCTCCGTCATTGGACAACCACTTCCCGCTTACGCTCCTGATCGAAAATTCGCGAAACGATCACGCCTACCACGATCACCACCAGGCACCCTACCACGTTGTACCAAAGGAATGAAATCTTGGTGAACAGGTTGGCCGCGAAGATCGCCGCTTCTCCGGCCAGCACTCCACAAAACGCGCCGTTGGCGCCGACGCTCTTGAAACAAAATGCCAGAACGAAAACGCCCAGTAGCCCGCCATAGAAGAGCGAACCGATGATATTCACCGCTTGGATCAGCGCGCCGAAATTTCTCCCATACTGCGCGAATCCAATCGCGAACAAGCCCCAGAACAGGTTGGCAAATCGAGACGCCATCAGGTAATGATGGTCCGGCGCGCTGCGATTGATGTGCCGGCGGTAAATATCGATCACGGTGACAGTAGCGAGAGAATTTATCTCGCCGGAAGTGGACGACATGGCGGCCGAGAAGATCACCGCGATAATCAGCCCCACCAAGCCGGCCGGAAGATAGCGCGTGACGAACGAAAGAAAAATGTAGTTGGTATCGTCGAAATCTCTTCCAACCAGCTGCTCTCCGGCGGCGTGCGCATTACCCAGCTCGCGCTCCGCGCTCTGATACCGGCGAATGGTCGTCTCCACGGCCGTTTTATCGCCACCGCGGTTGGCTTGCAGATATTCTTCGGCCGCCTTCTTGCGATTTGCGAAAGCCTGTTCATAGCGCTGCTCCACCGCCGCATAACGCGGGTCGCGCTGGACATTCTTCAACTCCACCGGCTGGAACAGCACGGGGGGCCGGTCAAAGATAAAGAACACAAACACCATCGCTCCGATGAACAGGATGAAAAATTGCATCGGGATCTTCGCCATGGCGTTGAAGATCAGGCTCAGCCGGCTCTGCGCGATCGATTTTCCAGTCAAATAGCGCTGCACCTGCGACTGGTCGCAACCGAAGTATGCCAAAGCCAGAAACATTCCACCCACCACGCCGCTCCAAACGTTATACCGGTCGTTCCAATCGAAGTGAAACGTCACGGCATTTAACTTTCCGGCCGCGCCCGCCAGCGAAACGGCGTCTGAAAACGAAACATTGCGTGGCAGCAGATGGATCGCCATGAACAAAGCGATCACCAATCCGCAGAGGATCAAGCCCATCTGCTGCACATCGGCCCAGGTAACCGCTTTGATGCCGCCGATGGAAGTGTAAGTAATAACCAGCAGACCCATCATTACCGTGGTCCAACGGTCGGACCATCCGAGGATGATGGAAAGCACCACCGCCGGAGCGTAGAGCGATAGCCCGGCCGCCAGCCCGCGCTGGATCATAAAGAGCACACTGACCAGCGCGCGCGTCTTCGCATCGAACCGCTGCTCCAGGTATTCGTACGCCGTATAGACGTTCGCCCGGTGAAAGATGGGAACCGCGGTAGCGCACAGAATTACCATCGCGATCGGAAGCCCGAAATAAAATTGCACGAACCGCATGCCGTCGGTATAGCTTTGGCCCGTAGTGGAAATGAAGGTTATCGCGCTGGCCTGAGTGGCCATAATCGACAACCCCATGGCGTACCATGGCATCGATTTGCCGGCCAACAGGAATTTGTTGACGGTGGTGCTGCCGCGGCCGCGATAGAGCCCGTAACTGACGATGAAAATCAGCCACGCGAACATCACCACCCAGTCGAGTGTTCTCATGGAGCGTAAGCCCGCGAGAAAAAGTAGAAGCCGGTGATCACAACTGCCAGGTAGCAGATCACGAAAATGTATACGTTGCGCCAGGAACCGAGGAACGGCGGCGGCTCCTCAACGGTTTTGCGCGCCTCCTGTTCCGGCGTTTCGCTCACAGGGTCTTTCCGGCGCTTAGGAGATTCGCAAAAATGCGAAACGCGCCCGGGACTCCGGCCGGCAGCTCCCGGAACCACGAGAACGCCGTGAACACATAGGCGCCTTTGCCGTAGCGCGTGTAAAGCGTCCCGCCCAGCAGCGGCTTTTCTCCGGGATCGTGCGTTTCAAAAAGCGGTTGGTAATGCGAGTCCCACTTGGATGCGAAATACAGCCCGCGCTCCTGTATCCAACCTTGAAAATCCCGCGATGTAATTTCGTTGGGCTTATGCAGCAGCGGGCTGGCCGGATTTGGCAATTGGACCGGCGCATCCTCCACTGTTACCCGATCAAGGCCCTCGGTGATCGGATAGGGACCGAGACGCGCCAGGTTTGGATCTACTGCATTTGGGTCGGCGCCGGGGCCACCCAGCGCCGGAAAATTGTACTGTACTACCAGAGTCCCGCCGGCCTTCACATATTCCAGCAGCCGGTCCTGGTTCGCTCGCAAATCGGGACGCGTGTTGTACGCTCGCACGCCCGTCACGATTGCTTCGAAACGCGAGAGATTTCCGTGGCCCAGCTCGCTCGGGCCCAGCAATACCACATCCGCGCCCAGTTGCCGGAGCGCCTCCGGAACCTCGTCCCCCGCCCCCATTACGTACCCGATGGTCTTCGCCAATAGCTGAAGGTCCGCGCGCACCAGCTCAGTCTTAACCGGCGGAAACAGCACCTGTGTGGGGATGTGCGGATAACTGATGGTCTCCATCCCTACAGAGATGTTACGGTCGCCTACCGTCGCACTCGCTTCGAGCACTGCCTGATTGTCGCCGGCTGGCGGCGTGACGCGGAAGGAGCGCGAAGCCTCCAGGCCCACGTCCGACAGGCGGAAATCCTGCGCCGCCGGTGTGACGTTCCAACCCGCCGGCGCCTGCACCCGCACCTCCCCAGCCGCCTCCGGCACGTTCGTCCTTACCTGAAGCTCAACGCTCCGCGCGGACGCGCTTGGAAATAGCAAAGCTGCTTGCGGCCACTGCAGTGCGACAGGCGGTTCCACCACCACCGGTCTGGTCCTCTCCCCTTGCGCGCGCTCGATATAGCGATATACCACCGGCCGTTCCTCTTCCACATCCTGCGATTCGATTCGCAAATGAAAATGAGCGCGAAACAGCGGCGGATTCTCCGGTAAGCCGATCAAGAGTTGATCCGACACCGTATAGGTCTCGCCTTGCTTCGGCTCGCGCAGCCAATACGGTTGCGAGAACGGCTCCGTGCCAGGAACGGTGACTGCCAAAGAAAAGGTCTTGGGTTCGTTGAATGGGAGGGCGCTCTTGTCCGCATCTTTTGCCGTGGCGGTGGCGATGCCGTCCACGTTAACGGATTCCACCTGGGTCGCGATCCGCTCCCGGCTGAGCGTTGTTACTCGAAACTTTAACGCGCCTCCGGGCACCACGCCAAACTTGTCCGACGTCGCGTCCAGCCATAGCCCGGAACACAGCGCAATGGTTTCGTCCAACTCCCGTCGCTTGACATCCACCACCGGCTGGTGCAATTCGGCCAGGAGTTTTTTCGCTTTCAACAAAAGCGGCACGGTCTTATCCGGATGCTCGGCGTCGAAACCAGCGGCCGCTTCCGCCAGCATTTTTCCGACCGCCGCCCCACCGGGCACCCGGTTCCAGGTGAGGTCGATTCCGTCAAAGAGTCCCTTCGTGGCCGGCTCACCCGCCACCATGACCAAATAATTCTTGGCCGATCCCGGACGTTCAGCCGCGCCCATTCCCTGGCTCCGATGCATGCTTCGCGACATGCCTGCGATCTCCGCGTAGGAATGTCCCAACACCGGATCATATTCGCCGGGATCCACCATCATCTTGTCTTTGATTTTTGCGAGCTGTTCTTCCTGCTCTTTCGTAAACGCAAAAGCGTTCCACACCAGGCGCGTGGCCTGCCACGGCTGAACCCATCGCAACTGCTCCGGGAATCGCTTGGGGTCGGCCGCCGCTGAAAACGCCTCCTTGCCGAGGATCGCCGAAGCTTGATGCTGCCCGTGACCGTCGCGCGCGGTGCCGGTGAAACGAAGCACGATCACGTCCGGCTGGAAGCGCCGGATGATCCACACCACGTCGCTGAGAATCTTGTCGTGGCCCCACTTCTCAAATGCTTCCTGCGGTGTCTTGGTAAAACCGAAATCGATCGCGCGGGTGAAAAACTGCTCAGCGCCATCGATTCTGCGCGCCGCCAATAGCTCTTCAGTGCGGAGAATGCCCAACTCGTCGCCCTGTTCGGTACCAATCAGGTTTTGCCCGCCCTCGCCTCGCGTCAGGGAAAGATAACCCGTTCGTAATTTCGACCCGCGCGCGAAGTAAGCCAGTAACGCCGTGTTTTCATCGTCTGGATGAGCAGCGATCATCAGCACGCTGCCGACGACGTTTAGCCGTTGCAGCGAGAGCTTAAGCTCCGCCGCTCCAGCCAGATCTCGTTGCGCCAAGCACGGTGTAATATATATTACAATTAAACTTAGGAGCGCGACGACTAATCTGGCACCTGAAATGCATCGATATATGTAGAGGGCCACGTATATTAAACATAATACGTGAGTCAGGGAGTCGGGGGTATGAACGGCGAAACGAAGCCAGTCGGGACCTGGTGGGATACAACTAGAAACTGGATGCGAAGCGGGCTCGCACGGAAGCAATCCGAGCCGCGCATCGGTCTGGCGCTCGGCGGAGGATTTGCTCGAGGAATTGCGCATGTCGGCGTTCTTCGAGTGCTCGAGCAGAACAAGATTCCGATCTCCGTTATTGCCGGCGTTAGTTCCGGATCCATCGTTGCGGCCGCCGTGGCCAGCGGCGCCACCGCGGATGAAATTCAAGCAGTCGCGTTGTCGATGAAATTCCGGGATTTCGCGCGCTGGACGCTAAGCTTTTTGGGATTGGCTGGAAACGATCGCATGATTACGTTTCTTACACGGCTGCTGAAGGCCAACAAGTTCGAGGATATGCGGCTGCCGCTGGCTATCGTCGCAACGGACTTGAGTTCCGGACGGCCGGTGACTTTCCACGGTAAGGGAGACGTAGTGATGCCCATTCGCGCCAGTTGCGCGTATCCCGGTCTTTTCCTTCCCATTCATTATCAAGGCCACCTGCTGGTGGATGGTTTCGTCAGCATGGAAGTGCCCGCCGAACCGCTGCTGCAAATGGGGGCGGACCGGATCATTTCAGTAGCGATTCCGAATCAGGAGGGTGCTGGTGATTATGGCAACATGCTGTCGGTGGTCAGCCGTTGTTTCCAGATCATGAGCGGGCGAACTCAGAACAGCTGGCGGCGTTATTCCAACGTCGTCATCGCTCCTCCCGTGGCGGACATGTCATGGGACTCGTTCGCCAGCGCCAAAAAACTGATCCAGTTGGGAGAAGAAGCCGCGCGAGAAGCGCTCCCGGCCATCCAGAAGTGGCTGGCGTTACCGGCTCTTACTCCCGATCCTGACGAGAAAGCTGTATCGCTGGCACCGCCAGTTGGCGCGGTCACCGCAAAGTCCGGCCGCGCTCCTTCAATCACATAGCTACAATCTTAATAGATGGAAAAAATCATTAATGGGTAATGTCGCATCATCACCTGAGACACGCGTGCTAATCGCGGACGATGAAGAAAATCAGCGAGCCGGACTGGCCAAGATGATTCAGTCCTGGGGCTTTGGCGTGGAGACCGCCGCGGACGGCCAGGAAGCGTTGGAAAAACTGGGTCAGATGCCGGTCCACGTGCTGGTTTCCGATCTCATGATGCCTCGCATGGATGGCTTCGAACTGCTCAAACGCTTGGGGGCGCAGGGCAATATGCCGCCCACCATCGTGCTGACTGCCTTCGGAAATATCGAGACCGCGGTGCAGACCATGCACGATCTGGGCGCGTTTTGGTTTCTCGAAAAACCGATTCAGCCCAGCGCTCTGAAAGTTCTGCTGGAGCGCGCTGCGACGCAGAGCCGGCTTACCGAGGAAACTGAGCGCCTGCAGCGCCAACTGTCTTATCAGGGCGTTCTGGTGGATATGGTCGGTACCTGCTCGGGCATGCAACAGGTGTTCTCGATGGTCCGGCAGGTGGCGCCGTCCAGAGCGCCCGTCTTGGTAACGGGTGAAAGCGGGACTGGCAAGGAACTGGTGGCTCGCGCTGTGCATCATCTCAGCCCGCGCCGGAACGGGCCCTTTGTGGCCATCAACTGCGCGGCCCTGCCGGAAACTCTCATGGAGAGCGAACTGTTCGGGCATGAGAAAGGCGCCTTCACTGGCGCGGTCGAGCGCCGGGCCGGTTGCTTCGAGCTGGCCCAGCACGGCACCCTACTGCTCGACGAGCTGGCCGAAATGCCGGTCGGAACGCAGGCCAAACTGCTGCGCGTGCTGGAGGACTCGTTCGTCCGCAGGCTGGGTGGCAAGAACGAAATCGCGGTCGACGTGCGCGTGGTCGCTTCCACCAACAAGGTGCTGGAGGAGGCGCTACGCAAGGGTGAGCTTCGCGAAGATCTGTACTACCGGCTCAACGTGTTTCAAATTGGATTGCCTGCTCTGCGCCAGCGGGAAGGCGATCTTCCCTTGCTCACCGAAGCCCTTATCGTAATGCTGAATAAAAAGCACGAGACGCGTGTAGTGGATGTGGCACCCGATGTGGCGGACCAATTCAAGCGCTATTCCTGGCCGGGAAATGTTCGTGAGCTTCGCAATGTTCTGGAACGGGCCGTAATCGTTGCCGGGGAGGGCACTATTACGACCCATCATCTTCCGCGCGATTTCGGTGTTGCGGCCGGCGCACGTCCGCCGCAGCAGGTGATGGAGCCCGACGCTGTGCGGCTCCCGGTCGGCACTACTGTCAGCGAAGCGGAGAAGGCTCTCATTCAGATTACGCTCCAGCACACCAAGAACAACAAGACGCGCGCCGCTGAGATCTTGGGGATCAGTCTCAAGACCCTCTTCAATAAGCTGAAGGAGTACGGGGCCGCGGAAGCAGAGGCCGGTTCCAGTTCCTAGGAAGTAGCCCGAGTTTGGTCAATGTCTCTTAAAGCCCGGCTCCGAATCGCTATCGTGGCGTTGGTCACGCTGGTCGTGATTGGGATGTCCGTCCTATACCTTTACGACTTCACCCGCATGACCTTCCGAGCCGCCTCCGAGCGCGCCGGCTTGGTTGCGGACGAGGTCAAGGGGAATCTCGTTGATCGTCTCGATCGCGCGACCGCCGCCCGCGGCATTCGTCCCGGATCGCCCCAGGAATGGAAGGCCAATTGGACTCGGATCGTCAGCACCGACCCCAGTATCGCGGAGATGCTCAAACGCACGCTGGCCAACGACGATCTGGTGGTTGGCATCGTGGTTACCGACGATCAGGGCAACGTGCTGGCTGCCTCCAGCCCCGATCTGGTGCATACCACGCTGAAGCCAACTGAGGATTTCCGCGATCTGCAGGCCGGCAACTGGATCGTGAACCTCTGGGACCTGCTGACCCGCCGGGAGGATTACACCTCCGGCCGCCCCCTGGGCGTCGAGCCTTACAAGCAGGTTCTGTTTAATATTACGGTGAAGATCTCATCTGTCCTTTTGAAGAGGGCCATCCAACAGCCCCTTCAGGTTCTCGCGCTCACCATCGGCTCGGCGTTGTTTATCTCGATTTTCCTGGGCACGGTGTTGCCGACTGTGATTCTCGATCCACTCCAGCGCGTCAGCCGCAGCATTGATCTGATCCGCACCGGCCAATTCGATACCGCGTCCCTTCCGCTGCCGCGCGAAGCCAGCGAGTTCGCTGCTGTTCAATCGAAACTAAGCTTGTTGGGCCAACAGTTCCGCGGCGCTAAGCAGGACGCTCTCGAATTGCGCAGCAACGTCGAACAACTGCTCGAACGCCTGGAGGAAGCGGTCCTGCTTTTTGATAACAGCGGCCGGCTCATGATGGCCGGCGAGACCGCCGAACGCATGCTGGGCCAAGACCGCGAACACTTGATCGGCCGGGGGCTGGAAGAATTATTCCCCGCATCCACCGTACTTGGAAATGTGATCGTCAGCGCCGTTCGGATGCGCGAATCGGTGCATAACCAGGCGGTAACCATTCCGCCTGAGGCCGGTGGCGCCATGCATCTGCTGGTGAGCGTGGAGATTTTGCGAAGGGCGCCCAGCCAGGACAATATCGGAACTCTGATCACACTGCGCGATGTGGAAAGCCGCCGGCAACTGGAAGTTCAGTTGGGCATCTCCTCGCGCCTCGCCGCCATTACCCGGCT
>DATHOT010000328.1:0-8698 GCA_035484655.1 Bryobacteraceae bacterium
CTCGAGCGCCGCCGCTAAATCCGCGCGCTCCACCGTATCCACCCCGATTTCCGCCGTATCCGCCGCGATATCCGCCGTATCCGCCGCGATATCCGTACCCACCCCGGTATCCGTATCCGCCGCGATATCCGCCCCAGTATCCGCCATAGAATCCATAGCCCGGGTAACCGTAGGCGTAAGGATAATAATAGGGGTCATAGTAGCCGTACGGATACGCATAGGGGTAACCGTAGGCATATGGGTAGCCGTATCCCGGGCCCACATAAACTCCGAAACCGACTCTTGCGTCAGCATGTGTCGGTGCAACAAACATCAACATCGCCAGTAGCGCAAGTAGAGGAAGCCCTATTTTTCTTAACATAATCTTTTGCCTCCGCTTGTTGGATGAGGGCCCCGCACAGTTGGTTTCGTTACATAACATTCACTTGAATTTCGCCTATTCTTCGCCTATCATGGCAAAGTACGTAGATTTCAAAACGAACCCAATATAGGAACCCTATGACAATCAAAGACGCTCTGCTCCCCGAATTCGACCAGGAGATGGCCAACACTCGCAAGACTCTGGAAAGAGTCCCGGAAGATAAGTTCACCTGGAAGCCGCATCCGAAGTCGTTCAGCATGATTTCGCTCGCCACTCACATAGCTAACATGACCGGATGGGCCGCGGACACAATTAACAAGGACTCTTTCGATATCTCGCCTCCGGGCGCGCCCCCGTATAAGGAAGAGCCGGCCGCTTCCACCAAGCAACTGTTGGAGAAATTCGACAAAAGCGTCGCCAGCGCGCGCGCCGCTATCGCCGGGGCCAGCGATGAAGTATTTCTAAAACCTTGGTCACTGATGGCCGCGGGAAAGACGCTCTTCACGATGCCGCGCATCGCTTGCGTCCGGAGTTTCGTAATGAACCACGTGATTCATCATCGGGCGCAGTTGGGGGTCTATCTGCGGCTGAACGACATCCCGGTTCCGGCGACTTACGGACCGTCGGCCGACGAAGGCAATATGTAGCCCGGGGGCGACGCTACAGCACATCGGCGAAACCGCGTTTTAGGTGCCGGAAGAATAAACCACCCACCAGGAAGGCGGTCACGGCGTAAACGCTGACGATGGCGAGATCTTGCAGGCTCGGGACACGATAGGAAAGCAGCCGGTCGCGATAGGCGCGCACCACGAAGGCCAGAGGGTTCAGCCGCAGAACGAATCGCGCCCACTCGGGGAAGGCCTTCTCGGAAATGAAGATTGGCGTTACCCAAAACCAGAAGGTCAGGATAACGGAAAGCACCTGCGCCGTGTCCCGCAGGTAGACTTGCAATCCGGAGACGATCCAGCTCACGCCGATTGCGAATAGCCCGATCAACAGCATATAGAGCGGCAGCGTGAGCATCCACAGGCTGAAGTGGCCGACATAAAATCCGACCACAGCGATCACCAAGGCGAGCGCCATCAAATGGCTGATCAGCGACGAAAGAAAGATGGAAACCGGCACGACTTCGGCCGGAAAAACCGTCTTGGTGATGAGGTTGGCGTTATCGAGCAAGGATACCGCCGACCTCGTTACGGTCTCGGAAAATAGCAGCCACGGAAGAAAACCGCAGAACAGAAACAGTGAATAGTTTTGCGTCACCTCGTTGCTGGGCAGGGTCGTCTTCAGGCACACCTGGAAAACGAAGACCCAACTCACCAGCAGTACCACGGGGTGAATCAATCCCCACAGCCAACCTGCGGCCGATCCTACGAAACGCTGTTCGAAATCGCGGCGGACCAGTTGGAATAGGAGAGTACGGCGCTGCACCAGATTGAACGCAAAGTTGCGGCCGGGAATAACCATGGAAACCTCAGGTTACTATACAAGTGGCGCAGGCCTCCGGCCCGCGAGGAAACACAATGCAAGCCTGCATTCTCCGCTCTCCCGCCCCGATCGAGACCAACCCGCTCGAACTGGCGGAAGTTCCGAAGCCCGTTCCGAGTGGCCACCAGGTACTGGTGCGCATAAGCGCCTGCGGAATCTGCCGGACCGATCTGCACGTGATCGAGGGCGAACTCCCTCCGCGCAAGTCGCCGATCACGCCGGGACATCAGGTGGTGGGCGTGATCGAAGCCGCCGGAGACAACGCCAAACTTCATCCTATCGGTGCGCGCGTGGGCATCGCCTGGCTGCATTCGACCGACGGCACGTGCGAGTATTGCAGAGCTGAAAAGGAAAACCTCTGCGATCATCCTAGTTTCACAGGCTATACGGTGGACGGCGGTTATGCCGAATACGCGCTGGCAGAAGAGGGCTTCGTTTATCCCATTCCGGAAGGCTTTGCGGATCTCCACGCGGCACCGCTGCTGTGCGCGGGCATTATCGGTTTCCGGTGCCTGCGGCTCTCCGGAATTGGGCGTGGCGGACGCCTCGGCCTGTACGGATTTGGAGCAGCTGCACACGTCGCCATCCAAGTGGCGTGCTATTGGGGCGCCGACGTCTATGCCTGTACGCGCGACGAAAGGCACCAGAAGCTCGCGCTCGAATTGGGCGCGGTCTGGGCCGGCGGCACTGTGGCCGAGCCTCCCCAAAAGCTGGACAGCGCGATTATCTTCGCGCCCGCCGGCGAGATCGTTCCCGCGGCCTTGAAGGCCCTAAAGAAAGGCGGAACGCTGATCCTCGGCGGCATCCATATGAGCGCCATTCCAGCGCTGGATTACGATCTGCTTTACCAGGAGCGCGTTGTGAGAAGCGTCGCCAATAACACGCGCCAGGACGGCCACGATTTTCTGCGCATCGCCGCAGAGATCCCGATTCACACCCAGACCGAGGTTTTTCCGCTGCGGGACGCGAATCGCGCGCTGAATGCGCTCAAGAACGACGCCATTCGCGGTGCGGCGGTGCTCAAAGTGCGCGACTGAGCTACTGCGCTACTGCATTCGCCAGAGCAGGATGACGGAAAGAATGGCCAGCGCCACAGCCGCCGCGCCGATCGCGAAACGCGCCAACCGATTCGGCCCGGCCGGGATCACTTCGGTTTCAAGTGTTGCTTCCAGCCCGGGTTCGGGCTCGGTCTCAAGTTCTTCGGAAGTTGCCGTAGTCATGACGGGCAGCGCCGACGGAGGCTTGTCGCCGTTATCGGAATCGAACTCCAGAATCCTCTGTTCGATTTTCGCGCACAACTCCGCAGGGGTCTTTTTGAGGCGGGCGCGGGCGCGTGCCGGTAACTCAGCCAAGACAGTATCGACGTCTTGCGGGGCCAGGGGGTGGACGATATCGTATCCAAGTATCTCCGCCAGCCGGCAGGCGACGTGAACGATCCGCAGCAAGTCGAGTTCAGAGCCTTCGCTCGGGTCATGATGGCGCCCGGCGATGACTCGCAGGTCCAGCGGCAGTCCCCAACGTTCGGCCAAAGCGCGGCCTGCTTCGGCATGATCCACGCCGAACTCCTCACGTTCGAAATCGAGAATGTCGAGGCTCTGCTCGGCCGCGCCGCGAATGACGCGTTCATACTCCTGTGGATAAGCCACCAGCAGCGCCAGCCGGCCGATGTCGTGCATGACGCCCGCTGTAAATGCGACATTTGTAAAGGCATCGCAGGCGTACGCGATCTCTTCCGACAACACGGCGGTGGCAACCGTGTGCTGCCAGCAGCGCCTAAGCTCGGCGGTCCGGAGCGCTCCCTTGGCATAGGCGGCCGTCGCATGCGAGATAGTGACTTGCCGGGTCTTATCCAATCCCACCAGCGCGACCGCTTGCTTTATATCGCTGACCGGATAGGACAGTCCAAATTCGTAGGAGTTGACGCACTGCAGCAGCCGTGCCGTAAAGGTAGCATCCGATCCGATAAGTTCCGCTACTTCCTTGACTTTGACGTCCGGCTGGGCAAGCAACGTTAGAAGTCTTGCCGCGACGGGGGGAAACGGAGGGACCTTCTTCAGACCTGCCGGGATAATCACAGGCGGGTTCATGCGTAGTTTTGCTTTAGCCTCCTTTAACTATCGGATAAATTGTCTATCCCATGCAGGTTAGTCACGTTAAAAATTCCTTGGAGGCAAACCCTTGATTCGAAACCTCCTCCTTAGCGCGGTAGTCTTCTCCTAAGGGGAACGCCTGATGGATCCTCAAAACCTACAGACTCGTTGCTGTATCGCCGGCGGTGGCCCGGCGGGAATGATGCTCGGTTTTCTGCTTGGCCGTGCCGGAATCGAAACCATCGTTCTTGAGAAGCACGCCGACTTCCTGCGCGATTTTCGCGGCGACACCGTCCACCCCTCCACCCTGGAGCTAATGTACGAGCTTGGTCTCCTGCAAGATTTTCTGAAGCGGCCGCACCAGGAACTCCCGCAAATCCGGGCACAGATCGGCAGCGATGAAATCGTCGGGGCCGATTTTTCGACTCTGACCACCCACTGCCGGTTCGTAGCGTTGATGCCCCAGTGGGACTTTCTGAACTTTCTGGCCGAGCAGGGGCAACGTTATCCGGCGTTCCATGTGCGGATGGAAGCCGAGGTCAGTGGCCTTCTGGAAGAGGGCGGCCGCATCGCCGGCGTGCGCGCAAAAACGCCCGCGGGTGAACTCGAGGTTCGTGCCGAATTGGTAGTCGGGGCCGACGGCCGAAGTTCCCTTGTGCGCGAGCGTTCCGGCCTTCAGGTGGACGACCTCGGCGCTCCCATGGACGTGCTGTGGATGCGGATCTCGCGGCGTCCCAGCGATCCCGCTCCCCTACTTCGCCTGGACCGCGGCAAACTGCTGGTGATGCTAAACCGCGAAGATTATTGGCAGGTGGGTCTTGTGATCCGCAAGGGGGGCGCCGGGGAAATCCGGGAAAAGGGTATGGAGGCTTTGCGTGGGAGCGTTGTGGAGTTGGCGCCGTTCCTGAAAGACCGAGTCAGCGAACTGGGGAGCTGGGATGACGACGTCAAACTATTAACCGTGAAAGTGGATCGCTTGCGGCAGTGGTGGCGTCCCGGTCTGCTCTGCATTGGGGATGCAGCTCACGCGATGTCGCCGATCGGCGGGGTGGGGATCAATCTTGCCATTCAGGATGCCGTAGCGGCGGCCAACATACTCGCGGGTGCGTTTCAGCACGGGACCGTCACTACGGATGCCCTCTCCGCGGTCCAACGCCGGCGTGCGCTTCCCACGCGGCTCACTCAGGCAATGCAGGTCACCATCCAGAACCACGTCACCGCCCCGCTCCTGGCGAGTTCGAAGCCGCTTCACGCCCCCTGGTACTTACCATTTCTGGACTGGCCCACGCGACGGATTCGTTCGCGTTTCCTGGGGATCGGTTTTCGGGCCGAGCACATCCGGACTCCCGATGTAGTAGCCAGCCAAGCAGACCGTCTCGTATTTTCTACCTGAAAGCCGAGCTCTTTCACTGAATCTAAAGAAGATCTAGTGTGGGCATCAAGCTGCAGTACGTACGGGCGGAAGGGAGGGTTCCAATATGCTTTATTGGGCTCTGATGTTTCTCGTGATCGCGCTCATCGCGGCCGTCCTGGGATTCACTGGCGTCGCTATCCTGGCGGGCGGCGTCGCGAAGATCCTGTTCTTTATTTTCATCGTGCTCTTCGTCGTCTCTTTGATTGCGCACTTGGCGCGAAGAGCCTGACGACTATGCTCTAAACGCGGGAGCGTATTCGATCGTATAGAGAAAGATCGTGATCGCGAGCAGAAACACAACCACCGCGATGCGATCCTCTACGAGCGAGCGCTCCATGCGTTTCAAGGCCCTGTCATTGGCCGCAATGGCGGCATCGCCGATTTTCCTCTGCCGTATCCGGTGATCGTAATCGCGTGTAGTTAAAAGTCCACAAATCCAAGCAAGCCGCAACACCATCTTGCTCACTCCATCGTAAAATTAGAAAATAATCTTTAGATTCTAGCATTAGATAACATTCGCCGGGAACCGGATTCACGGCCAAGGAGTCTACAAAAACATGCCCGGCAGCGACCTCCGCTACGCCGCTCGCGCCCTCTTCCATACGCCGGTTTTTTCTGCGACCGCGGTGATTACCATCGCTCTTGGTATAGGTGCGAGTACGGCCATCTTCAGCGTCACCAACGCGGTCCTGTTGCGGCCGCTTCCTTATAGAGATCCGGACCGGCTGGTGTTGGCCTGCGCCGACATGCAGACGCGCAACGTGGTCGACTCACCCGTTTCCGCTGAGAACTTCATTGATTTGCGCAATGGGGCCAAGCGCATGTTCGAAGACTTCGGCGCCGTGTTTACCAATCGCGGGAATTTTCCCCGCGAGGACGGTACCCCGGAGCAGGTCCGGTTCGCCCGAGTGACCACGAATTTCTTTGGGTTGATGGGCGCGAAGATGGTGTTAGGACGCGACTTCGCAGATTCCGACGGCCTGCCTCAGCCCCCACCACCACCGGCAGGCACCGCTGCGCCGGCCGGGTCGCGCCTTCCGGACATTGCGATCTTGAGCTACGAATACTGGCAGCGGCGCTACGGCGGAAACCCTGCTGTGCTGGGCCGCCCTATGCTCAACAATGCGCCGGGCTTCAATCCCCAGATCGTGGGCGTGCTTGCGCCCGGCTTCGAGCTGCTATTCAGGCCGAGCGCAGAGGTGGAGCGCCGGCCCGACATCTGGATCGCGGCCCGCCTGCGATACGACAATGCGAATCGGAACGCCTATTTCCTGCGGGCGATCGGAAGATTAAAGCCGGGCGTGACGCTGCGGCAGGCGCAGGAAGAGGTGGATCTGGTGTCCGCCGAGATCCGCAGGAACTTTCCGCTCTACCGTACGGCCCGATTCCAATACCGGGCCGAGCCGATGAAGCAGTACATGGTGGCGGAGGTCCGGCCGGCGATCCTGGCGCTGATGGGCGCGGTGATCTTTCTGTTGTTGATCGCTTGCGCCAATGTGGCGAACCTGCTGCTGGTGCGCGTATCTCTGCGCGGACGCGAACTGGCCGTCCGAGCGGCGCTGGGGGGTAGCCGCTGGCGACTGGTACGGCAGATGCTCACCGAAGCCCTGCTGCTGACGGGGCTCGGAACACTGGTAGGAGTTGGGCTGGCGTGGGTCGGCATTCACGAACTGCTCAGGATTGCGCCGGCGAATCTGCCGCGCCTCGATTCGGTGCCGCTAGACCCACTGGTGCTGACATTCACGATTCTAATTGCAGCGGCAGCGGCGGCTATCTTCGGTGTCGCACCCGCGCTGCGAGCCTCGCGACCGGATGTGATGAATGTCCTGCGTGCCAGCGGCCGGACGGTCGCGCTGGGCGCGAACCAATTGCGGAGCGGCGTAGTGGTCGCCGAAGTTGCGCTGTCATTCGTACTGCTCATCGGATCGGGCCTGATGTTTCGCAGCTTTCTGGCGTTGCAGCGCACCAATCTGGGATTCGATCCACACCATCTTCTGACGTTCGGCCTGGTTGGTGGACGAGCCGCCAATGTCCCTCAACAGCGGGCCGCATTAATGCGCGAGATTCAAAGCCGTCTGCGGGCGCTGCCGGGCGTCGAAAGCGTGACCGGATCGTTTCCTTTTCCATTGGCTGGAGGATTCTCGACCATTCGGTGGGGAAAAGAAGAAGCGCTGGCCGATCCCGGCAAGTATCAGGCAGTCGATTGGCAGGTGGTGCTGCCTGGTTACTTCGATACGCTCCGCACGCCGTTACTGGCGGGCCGTACCTTCACCGATGCGGACAACGCCCCAGAGCGCAATGTGGCGATCATGGATCAGGTTTTCGCCTCCAAAGCATTTCCGGGCGAGTCCGCGGTCGGGAAACGAATCCTGATTCGCCTCCGGACGCCAGAGCCGGAATGGGTGGAGATCATCGGAGTGGTGGGGCATCAGCGCCAGACTTCGATCGCCGATCCAGGCCGCGAGCAGGTTTACTTTACAGACGGATTTCTACAGCACGGTAGCGTACGGCAATGGGCTGTACGAGCCTCCGGCGATCCCGCCAAGTATGCACCGCTGGTGCGCGCGGAAATCGCGAAGATTGACCCGCATATGCTGATCCACGATGTCCAGCCAGAGGATGCGCTGGTGGAGAAAGCGCAGGCCGGTACACGATTTTCACTGGTGTTGATCGGACTTTTCGCGACCATTGCGGGCCTGCTGGCGGCGGTCGGGCTCTATGGCGTGCTCTCGACGGTTGTTCGCCAGCGCACGGCGGAGATTGGTGTGCGCATGGCCTTGGGCGCTGCGCCGAGCAGCATATTCAATCTTGTGGTGGGTCACGGCCTGCGCCTGACCGCGCTGGGTATCGTAGCCGGAATCGGGGTGGCGCTCGGTCTAACGCGCGCCATGACGACCATGCTTATCGGCGTAAAGCCCACCGATCCGCCGACGTTTGCTTCTATTGTTGTGGTCTTTTTCGCAATCGCCGCGATGGCGTGCTGGTTCCCCGCGCAACGCGCCGCACGGCTGGATCCGACGGCCGCGCTGCGGGAAGAGTAAACGCTCGTTTGACCTTTTCTCTCCGTCGGCGGTAGTATAGCCACATCGTTTGAAAGGCGTTCTACGTATGAGGGCCCTTCCCATTTCCAGCTTTCTTTTGGCGGCGGCTACGCTGCTGGCTCAACAAAACTACTCCCCCGGCGATGTCGAAGACGGGTGGCGGCTGTATGTCGCCAATTGTGCTGTCTGTCACGGCCCGGAGGGCGAGTCGG
Organism: Bryobacteraceae bacterium; assembly: GCA_035484655.1. Classification (GTDB taxonomy): domain Bacteria; phylum Acidobacteriota; class Terriglobia; order Bryobacterales; family Bryobacteraceae; genus Palsa-89. Next base: position 8,607 of record DATHOT010000328.1, read on the forward strand.
TGCCTGGCACTCAACTCGATCATGGAACGTTCCGGCACGGATCATCCGATGATGAGTTAGTAGACATCATTCGCAAAGGCATTCCCGGCACG
>DATHOT010000329.1:0-9628 GCA_035484655.1 Bryobacteraceae bacterium
ACAGGTCTCCGAGGGGGGTACGGAGAGCATCCAGGTAACGGCGAATTAGTCCGCGTGCTTTGGCGCTAACTCAAGAATTTGCGGCCACTTGCCGATAGACAGGCAGTGGCAGAGGCACCCCAGGCGCGAGCTCTCGACCTGTTGGAACAGCAGGACGCCGACATCACCCGGCGAGCGCTGCCCGGAATTTGGGCCAGCCTGGCGACCGTGCAGTTCGTCATACTCGGCGGAACGTTCTTTAAGGACCATCCGCTTAGCACTACGTTGTTCGCATCGGCTGCCATGACGGCCTGCATCGCGCGGCTATTGCTGGTGCTCAGGAAGGACGAGATCTATCCTCGCAATCCGCGAGGCTGGCGCGTGGCGTTTTGTAGTTGTCTGTTTATATTCTCGGCGTCCTGGGCATCGATGGGCGCATATAGCTATATCAACTACGGCTATGCGCACTGGAACTCGCTTTTGTTGACGATCTGTCTGATGGGAATCAGCGCCGGAGGGTTGGTCTCGCTGACACCCCGGCTGCTCTATCTCAACTGGCATATTCTGCCCTTGCTCCTGCCGGGAATCATCATCGATCTCTATATCGGCGGCCAGGGTTATGGAATGGCGGTGGTCGCCACGGTGTACATGACCTTTCTATTGGTCCAGAGCAGGCATCTGAATCGAGACTATTCGAAGGCTATCATGGACCGCCGGCTGCTTGAATCCGCGAAAAAACTCGCCGAGGCGGCCAACGACGCCAAGAGCAGCTTCCTGGCTAACATCAGTCACGAGCTGCGCACGCCCATGAACGGCGTCATCGGGATGACGGAATTGGCGCTGGAGACCAGCCTCTCCGACGAACAGCGCGACCTGCTGGGCACGGCCCGAAATTCCGCTTTGTCATTGCTTGAAATGCTGAACGATGTGCTGGATTTTTCCAAAATCGAGGCCCGGAAACTCGACCTCGAGCAAATCCCTTTCGATGTGCGCAAGGTCGTTTTGGATACCGCGAAGGTCTTTGGGGTGCAGGCCCGGCAGAAGGGCTTGCTGTTTACCTGCGAAATTGAGGCGGCAGTTCCAGAGGAAGTTAACGGTGATCCCGGACGCCTCCGCCAGGTGCTCATCAACCTGCTCGGAAATGCAGTCAAGTTCACGCATTCCGGGAGCATCGAAGTTCATGTTTCCGTCGAGTCCAGCGCTCGCGATGGAGTGGTTTGCCTGCGTTTCGTCGTTATCGACAGCGGCATCGGCATCCCCAACGACAAGCAGGCGGTCATCTTCCAGCCGTTCTCCCAAGCGGATGGATCGATGACCCGCAAGTATGGCGGAACGGGCCTGGGGCTCACAATTTCCGCCCGGCTGGTGGAGCTTATGCGCGGCAGGATCTGGGTCGCCAGTGACCCTGGCAAAGGCAGCGCGTTCAATTTCACGGCCAATTTCGGAGTCGCGGATCACGACCACAACCGCCAGCCGGACCCTTCTTTCGCCGCCACCCGTTAGTCGGCCAGTCACAAGACTACACAGAAATATTCAGCCTCCTTTATGTCCCGTATGTCCCGTGGTTCGTGCTGTTTTCAACGCCTGACCGCCAGCCCGTCCGCTGGAAATTCTCCATAACATTGACGCGGGTTCGTATACTTCCAGCAGAACGCTATGCGCGAGCAGGAGGAGATGCCAGCAATCATTCCAGATGTCCTTTGTCCGGAGCCAGGCTCATCCTGGCTTTCGTTACCAGCCGAGCGAAGTGCGGCCTTTCTGCCCACGTTCGCCCGCATATCCGTCGCCCTGCAGTCGACGCTGCGGCAACACGTCCCAGCGTTATACTTTCAAAACCTGGAACACTTCCGCGACTGGAAGACGGCCTACCCGATGCTGGTCTATCAGGCCAGCCGACCTTTCCGCGGGCGAGTCCGCACCGAGCTGACTTATGATGTCCTGAATCCGGGCTTGATGGCTATCCTGTTCCGCAGGGCGAGGGGCGGCTTGGTCCTATTGCTGGAGCGAGTGGAAGCCGAGCTATGGGCGGAAGATCAGACTGTCGTGGCCGCTCATTATTCGCCCCGGCGGGCGCTGGAAATCATCCAATCCGTCCAGCGCTTGAGCGCCCCTCGCCGATGCCTCTATCGTTTGGTCCGAAGTGAAAGCGTGCTGCTAGATGCAGTAGTTGACTTAAGCGGATTGGGAACGCTTTCCGCCAGGCAACAGGCCAAGAGACTAAAGGCGTTCCGAAAGAAGTGGCGATTTCAGCTACGCCGGCTTTATCCCGGTGGAGATTTCAGCGCTCTCGCTCCGGTGCTTTTGGAAGCTGTCACGAAGGCCTTGCTCGCCAGGGATGATCCAAGCGTTGACTCGCGCTTCAATGCCGATTCAGACGCGAGCCTTATCCTGGCTGGGGATCCGGGACCCGGCGCTACGTAAGCGCCCCAGTGCTACTTCTTTTAGCTCCGCCAGGTACTGCCGCTCATGCTCGTCGGTGCAGAACCGGTTCTTGCTCAGCCTGCGGAAGAATCCCAAATCGCACTCGCACACCAGGCACTTTCCGGGCGTTGAGGTTTTTGCTATTTCGACAACCATCCTGTGTTAGTTATCGGCGGAGATGGGCTTTCTCTGTGCAGTTTTTCGCGCGGCTTACTCGATGAAACCAATTTTTCGCAGTGTTGCGTCGGGTTCGCCGCCTTCGAACGAAGTGAGTGCAACCTTTTGACGCCCGCGTACCAGGGCCACACCGTAAGGCGCGTCCTGGAACTTGAATGTCGAACGTAATAGCTGTAGATCGTTCGAGGTACCGGCGCGCAGCCCGGTGTCCTTCAAAAACGACGCGGCGAATTGCGGATCCTGGGTCGGGATTCCGATTATCTTCGTGTCTTTCCAGTTCAGCTTCGACATCTTGCGCGCGGCTGCGTCGCAATGCATGCACTCGGGGTCATAAAAGAACAAAAGAATATGCCCCTCGCCTAGCGAGAACGGCTTTCCATCCACGGTGATCGAATCGGGAGCCTTCAGGCCGCTCTGACGCGTGGTGTTGATGCCCAGCGAGGCCGCCGCAAAAACCGCGACCGCGCCCAGAATCACCAGCGCACCGCGGATATTCTCCGATGGCCGCGCCCACCAACCGGCCAAGCCGGCCATGAGCAGCATCACCGTGTCCCCGACAAAGAATCCAGGACCGATGGTGCGCTTCACCAAGGGAAAACAACTGCAGTCTTTGCCGGCCAGCGTGCTGTAATTGGCCCCGATATAGACCATGAAAGCCACCAGCAGCAGGGCGATCAGCCAGCCTCCCCAGCGTCGAAAACGGGGCACCGTAATGAGAACTGCGCCCAGCATTTCGCCCACACCGAGGGCCAGGGTGAAAGGCAACGAAAGAGCCGCCGGAACCCGGAACTCGGTCAGAGCCTGCGCCCACAGAAACGGGTCGCTCAGCTTCCAGGCGCCTGAGACGAAAAAGAGAATAGCCAGCAGTATTGCGGCTGTGGCGCTGAGGGCTTTCTTCCAAGCCGGCAAATCCAGACCAACGGTACTAAACCCCAGTTGAGCAGGGTCCGCCGTGCTGTTGTTCATATGCCTCCTATTTTAGTTGATCGAAGAACTGCCCGGCGGCGGCCACCGTCCGGGAGATGTCTGCCTCGCTATGGGCGGCCGAAACGAACCCAGCCTCGAATTGGGAGGGCGCCAGGTACACCCCCTGATCGAGCATCCAGTGGAAAAACTGCTTAAACCGCCCAGTATCCGAGCGTTTGGCCGATTCCCAGCCCGTCACCGGCCCTTCGGTGAAGAAGAAGGTAAACATCGATCCGACCCGGTTTATGGTAATCCCGGGAGGCGCCTCGGCGGTGAGCTGCGCGGTACGGCGCTCGACCGTGTCATAGACCTCCGGATGTGATTTCAGATAGCGCAGCATCGCGATCCCGGCGCTCACCGCCAGCGGGTTGCCGGAAAGCGTCCCGGCCTGATAGATAGGCCCGGTAGGCGCTACTTTGCTCATCACATCGGCCCGCCCGCCGTAAGCGGCCATCGGCAGTCCCGCCCCGATGATCTTGCCGAGCGTGGTCAGGTCCGGTTTGATGCCGAACCGCTCCTGCGCACCCCCCAGCGCCAGCCGGAACCCGGTCATCACCTCATCGAAGATTAGTAATGCTCCATGTTTCCCAGTCAGGCTCCGCAATGTTTCAAGGAAGCCGGGCACCGGCGGCACGCAGCCCATGTTGCCGACTACCGGCTCGACGATTACGGCGGCGATCTGGTCGCCCCGATCGCGAAAAGCTTTCTCCACGGCTTCGAGGGAGTTGAACGGCAGAGCCAGCGTAGTCGCCGCGAAGGCTTCCGGCACCCCGGCCGTATCGGCGATACCCAGCGTCGCCATCCCCGAGCCGGCCTTCACCAGCAGCGAATCGACATGGCCGTGATAGCAGCCCTCGAACTTGACGGTAAGGTCGCGGCCGGTGAAACCCCGTGCCACGCGCAACGCGCTCATGGTCGCTTCGGTGCCGGAGCTGACCAACCGAACCATTTCGATGGAAGGAACGCATTCTCGAACGAGCTCGGCCAGTTCAACCTCGCGTTCGGTAGGCGCGCCAAAGCTGGTGCCGATTTCCAGGACCTCGCGCAAGGCATCGGTCACGATTTGCGGGCGATGGCCCAGAATCAACGGGCCCCACGAAAGGACGTAGTCGATGTACTCGTTGCCATCGACGTCGTAAATCTTCGATCCTTCTCCGCGCGCGATAAAAGGAGGCGTGCCTCCGACGCTGCGGAAGGCTCGCACCGGCGAGTTGACGCCGCCTGGAATTAATTTCCGCGCACGGTCAAAGAGGGCTTCGGATCGGCAGTGGTTCATACCTGGCGGTCAGGTTCTTTCGGCAATCAGCTTCTGTAGGAAGAAGTTCATGATCACTTCCTGCAAAGTGCCGTTCAGATTCTTAAGCAGCCGGCTCTTGAGGCCAAGATATGGCTGGGTGCCGGCGAAGAGATCCTCGATGAGCGCGCGGAATCGTGGACTGCGGCGAACAAAGCCGACCATGCGGGCGGGCACGGTGCTGAACAGGAACCGGCCTAGAAAAACTCGCCGGGCGATCGCGGCGCCGAATTCGAGATCGGCTGCGAACTCCTGCCGCAGCAGGTTGCGATAGGCTTGCGCCTTTTCGGCCAAGGAGTGCGATTCGCTCAGCGCCACCTGGCTGGCCAAGTCGCCCGACCGCATGGCGTAGTACAGTCCTTCGCCAGTGATCGGATCCACCAAACCGCCGGCATCGCCAACTGCCAGCCAGCCGTCTCCGGCGACGCGGTTCTTCCGCCATCCTGGCGTCTCCAGCGCCGGAAGCATGTGGCCGTAAAAGGCTGCGCCCTTGTACGCGATGCCCTTCTCTTCCATATATCGCTCCAGCCGCGCGCGCAGCGCCTGCGCCGGCTCGCCCTTTCCACAAATGCCTACAGAGAGATGGCCGCAGCGTGGAAACACCCAGATGTAGCCTTCCAGATTCGGGAGGAACTGGATATCGATGTGATCCTGTTGGGATGGCACGTAGTAGCCGAGCGCGTACATCGTATCGGCCGCGGTCCACTCGGTTCCGACATTGCGGAGCGGATTGCGTGCTCCGGTAGCCACGATGCAAAAATCGGTCTCGAGCGAGCCGTGCTGGGTCCTCAGCATCCAACCCCGGCTGGTACGTTCGATATCCAATACGCGGGTCTTTTCTAATTGCGCTCCGGCCTCTTCAGCACGGTCGAGCAGCATGCGATTCAGGTCCAGCCGCGAGTAAATCACCAAGGGATGGCTGAGGGCCATTTTCACCGCGCCGGCCTTGGGAGCGGCCAGGAAAGTATCAGTGATGATTTTCTTCGGAGTATCGTTGTCGATCAGAAATGGATAGTCGCGATAGGCCTTGTAAGTGAGACCGCCGCCGCAGGGCTTTTCCCAGGCCAGCTTCTCATCGAAGACGCGAGTTTCGAGACCGGCTCTCGCCAGGCGTTCGGCCGCGAATGCTCCGGCCGGGCCGCCGCCCAGGACGGCGATGCGTTTCATTTGGATGATCCAGGCTTCTTGTCGGAACTGACGGGCGGATGTCCCGGAGGCAGAGCGTCTTCAGACGCACTCCCCGGCGCGCCCACGGAAGGATGGCCGGGCGGCATGCGGGTACTCGGCATAGTGGTATTCGGCATGGCACTCATGGAACCGGCGCCGGGTCCGGCGGGAGGAAGTCCACTGGCGCCATGTGAGTCCGCGCCCGCGCGTCCCTTCACGTTCCACTGATTGCCTTGCCGTTCCAGCACGTACTGCATGGTCATGCTGGCGCCGGGCGAAGTATTGCCCTTGGCCTGAAATTTCACAGTGGCCGTGGCTTCATCCTGGCGATAGGCGACCCCAGTGACGTTGACATCCATCGACAAAAGGTCGGGGCGCTTGGACAGGTAGTTCATGATGCCCTGGCGAACGGCATCGTCGTTCTGAATATTTTTCTTGCAGCCGCCGAGCAAGGCGATGGATAGACCAAGAGCGGCAACGGCAATAGCTGGGCCTTTCACAATCCGATTATAGCGATTGGCGCTGCTTTCCACAGGGAACTATTCCAAATCCGGCGGCGTCTCCCGCGCGATCCACGAATCGTAATCGCTGGTATAGCCGACCCGTTCCTGCAAATCGCGGATGCGTTGCGCCAGGGCCTCAATATCGCTTTCAGAAAGAGACGGCAGCGCTCGAATTCGTTCCTCCACCGCTTCGGCCTGGGCGGCTCCACGAGCTTCAGCCGGCGCATGCAACGCGTGAAAATCCGAATCGCCCTCGCCCACACCCATATAGTCTTCGATGAGCTGATTCGTAACCTCGCGGCTATGCACCAGCGACACCCGGATATTTCCCTGCCCCGTTACCACGTTGCCGACCCCGAACACGCGCTCACATCCGGCGTAGCGCGGCAGCTCTTCGCCATGAAACGTGTAGTATTCGCCTTTCGTTGCGATGCCTGGAATAACCTCCGGCACCGATCCAATGGAAGAGATTACAAGCGGCGCCCGCAGTTCATGCTCCGATCCTGGAACCGGCTCCGCCTTCCGGCCCTCCACTCGCGTCTCGGCGACTTTCAGGCCCGCCAACCGGCCGTTTTCCACTACCAGTCCAGTGGTCATCCTGCGTTCCTGAAATCGAAAGAGGTACTTGTCGCGCGCCAGGCGGAGCATCTTCTGCCGGATCGATTCGGTCTTCGCCACCTGTTCCGGAGTGGCGTTCTCGGGCGGCTGCGCCAGCGGCATGTCCTGCTCCCGCCGGCGGTAAATCAGCAGGCAACCCTTCACCCCGCAATCCTCCGGCCGGATTCCATGCAGTTTGCAAATAGCCGGGATGCCCTTCTTCTCCAGCTCGTGCATGTTGGTTTGGACGCCGCGCGCCTTCAGCGCCCGCTCGTAGTTTTCGATTTGCAAGACCTTCACCACGTCGATCGATGCCAGTCCGCCGCCGACCACCAAAGCTTCGTCCGGAGAATCGTAGCGCGGCCCGGTATAGCTCTTTTCATTCTTGTGGTTGTACCAGTAAATATAGGGATTCTGATAAATCAGACCGTTGTCTAGAAATTGCTCCGCGCCCGCGACGCCCAGTTCTCTATCCCGCCAGGCGCCGTTCGCCAGGATCACCGCCGAAAAACCCCACTGGTCGCAAAGCTCCTCAAAGTGCACGTCGCGGCCGAGCTTAACGGAAGGAATGAAAGAAACGCCGGGCTTTTTCAAGCGGGCGTCGATGTTGCCGTACTCCTGCTTGCGCTGCTCCACGTGCCAGCGTGGCAGGCCATCTTCGATCTTTCCGTACGGCCGTTTGTTCTGTTCAAAGACCGCCACTCGGATTCCGCGATCCGCGAGAATCTCCGCGGCGACGGATCCGGCGATCGCGCCTCCGACGATGGCAACGAAGTATTGTCCGTGGTTAGGCATCGGTAATCAGTATCCGACACTCCGGCGCCGATTGTAATTCAGTTCCCGCCATGCTATTTCTAGAATGCTTAGGAGAGCGACTATGGCATACGTGATAGCAGAACCCTGCATCGGAACCAAAGACGCCGCCTGTGTCGACGCCTGCCCTGTGGATTGTATTCATCCGAAAAAGGATGAACCCAACTTCGCGGAAATCGCGATGATCTATATAGACCCCGTGGAATGCATCGACTGCGGCGCGTGTGTGCCGGTCTGCCCAGTTTCGGCCATCTTTGCCCTGGATGATCTGCCGGAGAAGTGGTCGGAATTCACCGCCAAGAATGCGGCCTACTTCGGCCGATAGCTCGCGCTCGAATCCCACGTCACATCAGTTCAGCAATGAAGTCCTTCGCAACCTGCGGGGGGATGCCAAGATCGCGGAGAGCCAGCGGACCGCCTTGGTCGAGAACCGGCTCTGCTTGGTCGAGCGCCGGCAGATCCGTCCGCTGGAAAAACTTGCCGATAGGAATCTCTTCGCCCCAGATCTGCGATTTCCCCATCGCAGCAACCCAATTCGTCGAATCATATGACGAATCGTCCTCCAGCTTCTTGACGCGCTGCTTGAACCACGGGTAGGTATTGTCCAGGTTGTAGGTCACGCACGGGCTGAACACATCGATGAAAGCGAAGCCTCTATGCTGGATCGCCTGCTTGATCAGATCCGTGAGGTGTTTCTGTTCGCCGCTGAATCCACGCGCCACAAAGGTCGCTCCCGCGGCCAGCGCCAGCGAGATCGGATTGATCGGATTCTCTACGCTCCCGTACGGCGTGCTCTTGGTCTTCATTCCGAGCTGGCTGGTGGGCGACATTTGCCCTGTGGTCAGCCCGTAGATCTGGTTATCCATCGCTAAGTAAACCAGGTCGACATTGCGGCGCATGGTGTGGATGAAGTGGTTGCCGCCGATGCCGAACCCGTCCCCGTCACCCCCGGTCACCACTACCGTGAGATCGTGATTGGCGAGCTTGACGCCAGTGGCCACCGCCAGCGCGCGGCCGTGCAGCGTATGCATGCCATACGTACTGATGTACCCCGGCAGATTCGAGGAACAACCGATGCCGCTGATCGTCACCACGTTGTGAGGCTGCACCTGCAGGTCCACCAACGCTTTATTCAACGCGGCCAGCACGCCGAAATCGCCGCATCCCGGACACCAGTCCGGGTCTGCCTTGCCCTTCAAGTCAGTGAGCTTTATAGGCTTGATTTCATGAACGGTAGTCGCCATAATTCCTCTCTAAACCATTCCTCTCGAGACCATCTTCCTTAAACCATGATCTCGTGCATTGGAACCGACAGCCTGGTTCGCCCGGCCAGTTGATCCTTGACCGCCTCCACAACATGGTGCGGCATAAAGGGCTCTCCGTCATACTTCCGGATGTGGCCGTCCGCGACGAAACTTGTCTCGCTACGCAGATAGCGCGCGAACTGGCCACTGTAATTGTTCTCGATGATGATCGTGCGCTTGGCGTTCTTCAGGATCTCGACGATCCGGTCGCCGTGCAGCGGCACCATCCATCGAATTTGAAGATGATTGGCGGTGATGCCCGCTTCATTGAGCATCTCGACCGCTTCCGCGATCACCCCGTTGGTCGAGCCCCAACCGATCAGCGTCACTTCAGCGTCCGGTGCTCCCATCATCTCGGGAGGCTGCACCTCCGCCTCGATGCCCGCTATTTTCCTCTGGCGTTTCTC
>DATHOT010000330.1:0-21320 GCA_035484655.1 Bryobacteraceae bacterium
GCCGCCGTGCGTAAGCCAATCCGCCGCGCGCCCCACTTGTGCTTCAGCCGGCTGTAAACAGAGGCCCGTCAGACCCAGTGAAATGATTACTGCTTTATGCAAGTTTTGTATCCTCACGCTAAACCTTGAATCGCGGAAATAACTTCTCTGTATTCCCCCGCTCGATCGCCGCCATCAACTTCGTCGGCAGTCCCGACGTCGGAAACTCATTCACTGTAGATTCTATCGGCTCGGGCGAAAAATCGGTGGCGACCAAAATATCATCCTCGGGAGCAAACTTGAGAAATGCGGCCAGAGGCATGGAGAAGCTCGCGTGCGCGATGTCGAAATAAAACTTCTTCAGCTCCGTATAGGTGCCATTAGGGATGTACTCGGCATGCTTTGGATCACCGGGACATCGGTCGTGTATGCGGCCCGCCAGAACCGGCATCGTTCCACCGGAATACGGAATGATAATGTTTATGCTCGAGTACTTGTGAATCACGCCGCCCGCGAGAATGCTGGTGCATGCGCGCGTGATGTCGAAGTCAAACTCGTTCATCGCGGCAGTCCCGCCGTCGTTCCGATCCCGGCAGCGCTGCGGCGCCAGCGGATGCATATAGACGATCGTGCTCTGCCGATTCAACTCCTGCCATATCGGATCGAAATAGGGGTCACCCGGCCAGCGATTGTGATTGTCGTTGGTATAAATACCGATGCCGTCCGCCTTCCATGTGTCCTCCGGTAGCGGAACGCCCGTGGGATGATCGGCCATCAATTTCGCGCCGTATTCGTTACCGGTTCGCGCCGCCTTGCGGCCTTTCTCAGTGCCATCGTAAAGAATATCGCCCAACTGCGTCATCGACAGGATCGATACTGCATTATCAAACTTGTCCATCTGCTGGAGCGATAGCTCCGGCGTCCACGGTGCCCGGCCGGCTCGCCCTGGTCCGATTTCGACTGCCGGGGAAGCGTCATGATGATACACGTCGATCCGGCCGCCCTTCGCGGTCGATTTATTGACCTGTTGCCCGAACAAATGCCGGGACGACATTATCGCGCCCGTTGCGCCCGTAGTCCTGGCCACGCCGAAAGCCTTGAGGAACTCTCGCCGCGACACACCGCTCGATTCCGAGCCGAGCTTCTTCATGGTCAACCTGTACTGCACCGAGTTTATCCAGCATAGAACGAAACGGCGCGTCGGTGGTAGTGCACTTTCGCCACTACAATGATCAAGGAGGACCTGTCATGCCCTTTTATGAAAAAGGCCCCGTTCGCATCCACTATGAGGAGGCCGGCTCCGGCTTCCCGTTGTTGCTCATCGCCGGCGGTGGATTGAATTCGGCGATCGCCGGCCTGACCAGCGGTAGTCCCTTTAACCCGATTGACGAGTTTAAGGGAGAATACCACTGCATCGCGTCCGACCTCCGCAACGCCAATGGCGGCCAGTCCTCCGGCCCGCTCGAGATCGACCGGCCGTGGGACGCATATACCGATGACCATCTAGGTCTGATGGATCACCTGGGCATCCAGAAGTTCATGGTGCTGGGCTTCTGCATCGGTGGCCCCTTCATATGGAACCTCTTGCGGCGGGCGCCTGATCGTATTGTTGCAGCCGTGCTGGCGCAGCCCAGCGGGTCGCGTCCTGAGTTGCGCGACCTTTTCTACGAAACCAATATCAAAGCCTGGGGTCCGGAGTTGGTCAAGCGCCGGCCCGATATCACGATGGACATGGTCGACAAATTTCTAACCAGGATGTATCGCACGCATCCCGACTTCGTCTTCACCGTGACACGCGATTTCGTGCGCAATTGCCAGACGCCTGTACTGATCCTGCCGGATGATATTCCGGCGCATCCCTATGCCGTCGCCATGGAGGCCGCAATGCTCGCGCCAAAGGCCGAAGTGAGCATTTTCCCATGGAAGGAGCCCAAGGAGCGAATTCCGCTGGCGGTGCGCCAGATACGTTCCTTCCTCCGGGCACATCGCCCCGCTTCTTCTTAGACCATGCCTGGTCTTCCTGATTTCGCTAGCCTGATTTCACGCTAGGATGATTTCACGCTAGCATAGACCCATGCGACTGCTTCTGTTTTCTACCATGTTTGTTTCCATCCCTCTCTTGCTATCCGCCCAAGCAGGCCGCGGCGGTCAGCCCGCCGGTGGGTCAGTCATGACCTTGACCATTCCGGGATTTCCCGATGGCGGTCAGATTCCCGTTAAGTTCAGTCAGGCCGCTCCGGGCGTTGCCGTCGGCGAGGGTACGTCGCCCGCCATGAGTTGGGCCAACGCGCCCAGTGGCACGCAGAGTTTCTTCCTCCACATGCACGACATGGATCTCGCGCGCAACAAGACCACTGACGACCAGGCGCATTGGGTCTTTTGGAACATTCCGGCTACCCTTACCGGCTTGCCCGAAGGCGTACCCAGGGGATCGCAATTGCCCGACGGAAGTTATCAGATCAGCGCCACCGGACCCATGTACCGCGGGCCGGGAGCCGGCGCGAACGGTCCATTTCATCACTATGTGTTTGAGCTTTACGCCCTCGACATCAAGCTGGACGTGACCCCCTCGACCGACGCTTTCGAGACGCGCGCCAACGTGATGAAAGCGATTCAGGGGCACATCCTGGCGAAAGCGGTTTACGGGGGCCTGTTCCGGCGGCCGCAGTAATCGACGGGAAATCCAAAATCATGGTCCGGTGATCTTCGCGATCGGCGAGTGACATCGGTCCCCGCCGTTTCTTCTGTTCCCCTCCAATAACTTCGAAAACTTTCCAGCAATGCGCACCCCATGCGCGTGTTATTTGGAAGTTATGCATCCGAATCAGGAATCAGCCAGCTTCTGGCGCCTCAATCGAACTTTGCCGCTTGTTGGGTTCGTTTTGCAAAACACTGTTGCGGCTTGCCGTCTGGTGCGTCCATGCGTCAGACGCCCGGCCCGCTTCGCTCCACGGCACCAATGATAGCTTCGTGTTTTCAAACGTATACAATCATGAGGACCGCGCCATGATCATCGACGCATCTGCCTTCATCGATTCGCGGAAGATCGGCCATTTTCAGATTCTCGTCGCAATTTTATGCGCCATAGTCATGTTATTCGACGGTCTGAATACGCAGGTAATCGGATATCTCGGCCCGGTTTTGGCGAAGGATTGGAACCTTCCTCCTTCGGCATTAGGACCTATCTTTTCGGCCAGCTTGACCGGTCTGATGATCGGCCTCCTGGTCATCGGCCCCCTGTCGGATAAGGTCGGACGTAAACTCGCTATGGTCACGTCAACCGTACTGTTCGGCTGCTTCACGCTATTGACAGCCGGCGCCCACGGCGTGCCCGATCTGCTTTTCTATCGTCTGATGGCCGGTATTGGATTGGGTGGTGCACTGCCCAACGCGCTCGCGTTAACCGGTGAGTATTGTCCGGCGCGCCGTCGCGCCACGCTGGTGGTCATCATGTTCTGTGGCTTCTCGTTGGGATCCATTCTGGGTGGGGGACTCACCGCCACGCTCGTTTCGCGAGTCGGTTGGCGGCCGGTTTTCCTGGTCTGTGGCGCTTTGCCGCTATTATTGGCCCCGATCCTGATCGGAGTACTTCCTGAATCGCTTCCCGCGCATGCACCTGCCACCGGCCTGCCGGTTGCTCAACTATTCCACTCCGGCCGGACGCTCGGCACGCTGCTGTTGTGGCTCGTCTTCTTCATGAACCTGATGGTCTTCTTCTTTCTCCAAAACTGGCTTCCGACGGTGTTGACGGGTTCGGGACTCGCTACCGAGACCGCTGTCCTGATTTCCACCCTGATCTCGGTGGGCGGTATCGGCGCTGGCCTGTCGATCGGACCGATGATGGACCGCTTCGGACCTTATCCGGTACTGGCCGTGCTCTACATTTGTGGAACGATTCTGGTAGCGTCGATCGGATTCGTGTCCACTTCCTTGCCCGCCATTATCGCCGTCACCGTAGGCGCCGGATTCTCCGTGAGCGGCGGACAAAAGAGCGTGAACGCCTTGGCGGTGATATTCTATCCAACGGCTGTGCGCTCTACCGGCGTCGGCTGGGCGCTCGGTGTCGGCCGGATCGGCTCGATTGTCGGCCCGCTCCTGGGCGGCTGGATGATCGCCCGTGGCTGGTCCAACATCAACATCTTCGAATTTGCGTCGCTACCTTTGTTGTGCGCCGCGGCCGTCGTGATCGCCATGGGGCTGCGCTATGGTTCGAGTCAAGAAGGGTTTCTGAGCGATGAAAAACGACCAGCACTTGCTTGAGTGGCCGCAGGAAGGGCTCACGCGCGCACCCTTCAGAGTAATGTCCGATCCCGAGATCTACACCCAGGAGCAGGAGCGGATTTTTCGCGGACCGGTCTGGAATTATCTGTGCCTGGAAGCTGAGATCGCTGATCCGGCGAGTTACCGAACCACCTATATCGGCGACACTCCCGTCATCGTCGCGCGCGATCAGGACGGCAGCATTCATGCCATGGTCAACCGCTGTGCTCACAAAGGCGCGCTGCTATGCCCGGAGGCTGGCGGCAAGAAGAAGAACTTAACTTGCGCCTATCACGGCTGGACTTACGACCTGCAAGGAAAACTGTGCGGCGTTCCTTTTCAGCACGGCGTGGGCGGAAAAGGCGGCATGCCGGAGGATTTCGATCTCGCTCAGCACGGTCTGGAACGCCTTCGCGCCGAGAGTTTTCACGGCCTCGTCTTCGGCACCTTCAGTGACGCCGAGCCGCTCGAAACATATCTCGGCGCTAGCATGGCTGCCCACATCCGCCGCGTATTTCATAAACCGGTCGAGATCCTCGGCTATCATCACCAGGTTCTGCACAACAACTGGAAACTGTACATGGAGAATTCGCGCGATCCATATCACGCCACGATTCTTCACACCTTTTACGCCACCTTCAAGCTCAACCGGCTGACCATGGATGGCGGCGTCACCATGGATCACGATGGCTGGCACAGCATTAACTATTCGAAAGGCGCGACGTTCCGCGAAGGCGGCTATGAGGGCACCGGCATCCGCTCCGTGATCGAGGATGTCGGCCTCGCCGATCCGTCGCTGATTGAACGGCGTCAGGAGTTCGACGATGGCATCACGGTCGCCATTCAATCCATCTTTCCGAGTTGCGTGCATCAGCAGATTTACAACACGCTCGCGCTACGCCAGCTCGTACCTCAAGGCCCCGGGCAATCTGAACTGCACTGGACTTTCTTCGGATACAAGGAGGACGATCCCGAGCTTCGTCAGATGCGATTGAAGCAGAGCAACCTGATCGGGCCTGCCGGCTATGTCTCCATCGATGACGGAGTGATCGCCGAATATGTACAGCGCGGCATTGCGGGGAAGGGAATCGAGGCCAGTGCGGTGATGGAGATGGGCGGCCGCGACATTGCTTCCACCACGGGTTCGCGAGCCACTGAAGTCAGTCTGCGCGGCTTCTGGAACGGTTACCGCAGCCTGATGGGTTTCTAACATGGAAGACGAAAAGCTGCGTCGCCGGATTGAAGCGCTTCACACCCGCTACATCCAATCCATCGATGAAGACAAATTGGAGGAATGGCCCGGTCTGTTTACCGAAAACGGGCTATACAAGATCGTCACCCGCGAAAATTTCGACCAGGGACTGCCGCTCGCTGTCATGGAGTGCCGTAGCCGAGGCATGATGCAGGATCGCGTCACCGGCCTGCGCCGCATCAATTTCTATGAACCGCAGCGCTACCTGCATCAGATCAGCGGCCTCGCCATCGAACCGGTGCATGATCATATGGTGAAATGCCGTTCGAACTATCTGGTGATTCGTACCACTGGCGACGGCGCCATGACGCTATATTCCGCCGGCGTCTATCTGGACAAAGTCGTGCTGAGTGGCGATGGTGCTAAATTCGAAGAGCGCATCGTGATTCCGGATTCACGCCGGATCGAAACGCTTCTGGTGATTCCTCTTTGAGCTTCAAATATCTCAGCCTAGCGACGCTCGGTTTGGCAGCCATCGCCGCTGCGTTGTCCCTACTTCGCGCGCAGGAATCTGCTTCCCGTTCTGTATGGGACGGCGTCTACACAGATCAGCAGGCCAGGCGCGGCGAACCGAAGTATCACGATTATTGCGCCGATTGCCACGGCGACGATCTCGAAGGAGATGCCGAAGCTCCCGCTCTGTCGGGTGCTATGTTTCAGACCAATTGGGAAGGCCTGCCGCTTGGCAGCTTGTACCAGCGAATTCGGCGCGATATGCCGTTGAACAAGTATGTCGGCACCTTGAGTCCCAGCGTGAACGCCGATATCCTGGCATACATCCTGAAAGTGAACCGATTTCCGGAAGGCAGCGCCGAGCTTTCCCACGCTGCCGAAGTACTCAATCAGATTCGATTTGAATCGGTGAAACCGGCCCGCAAGCGATAATCACTTCGAGCTTCTCAGCGCTTCGCTGGTCACAGCCGTCAGATCGTCACGCACCACCACGCCGCCCTTCATCACAAACTTCACGCGCTGCATCTCGGTGATGTCCTGTAGCGGATCACCCGACACCGCGATGAGGTCAGCGAATTTGCCCTTCTCGATCGTGCCGACGCTGTTTTCCATGTGGACGATCTCGGCATTCACCGTCGTTGCCATGCGCAGCGTGTACAGCGGCGTCGCGCCCCAACTCACGAAGATCGGGAACATCTCGCTCTGCACTCCGTGCGAACAGTTGCAGGCCGTGTTATAGATTCTTCCTTGACCGTTGTAAACCGGAGCGGATCCGCTGCCGTAGCCGAGCTTGACTCCGGCCGCCAGCATTTTCTTCCAGGTCTTCTCCATCAGGCGATAGCGGCTGTAGGGCGCCCATTGCTTTAAATCCCCAGGCTCATCCTGCCGCATATCCAGGATGGTCGAGGTAATGGGCAGATTTTTCTGAAGGATCATCTTGATGTCTTCATCCGTGGCAGCCGTGGCATGTTGGATATCGTCCACCCCTGCTTCGATCGCCCACTTCAGCCCATCGCCGCCATAGGTGTGGCTGGCGACGAACATACCGCGCCGGTGCGCCTCATCCACCACGGCTTTAAGTTCTTCCAAACTCGGAAGCGCCTGGTTCACCATTTCGCCATCGGGCTTGAAGTAGAAAGCCCCGGTGGTGTGGATCTTCACATGGTCCGCGCCGTAGTGGGCCAGTTGCCGAACGCCTGCGCGCAGAGCATCCACGCCGTTGGCCACGATCTCCGGTTCGAATGGCTTCCATTCCAATGGATAAGCTGCGTTGCTGGGCGCCGTGATCGCGAGGATCGGGCCGGCAGGTCGTAAGCGCGGGCCTTGCACCAGCCCGCTGTCGATGGCTCTCTTCAGTTCCACGTCCGCGAATCCACCGCCGTGCGATCCTTGCACGATCTGCGTGGTGTAGCCGATCTTCAAACTCTCGGTGGCGCTGTGCAGAGCCACCATCATTTGATGTTGCAGCCCGATCGACGCGTCCGTCAGGTGCACGTGTCCATCAATCAGTCCCGGCAACACGGTCGCGCGGCTGAGATCGATCACTCGGGCGCCCGCTGGAATTGACACGCTGGCGGCAGGTCCCACCTGAGTTATCCGCTCGCCCTGGATCACCACCACTTGGTTCGACATCATCTGGCCTGATTTTGGGTCGAACAATCGGCCCGCTCGCACCGCCGTGGTTTGAGCCTGCGACCAAAGCATGGTGGCGGCAGTTAGTATTCCGACCATTATTCTCAACATGCACTTCTCCATTTCCTGAATCCTCAACGCCCGTAGACCAGCACTCGGAAGGTTCCCGGTTTCGCCCTCGGCTGCGGATTGCGCTGTTTCTCGGTAGGCGGCCCGGGCGGATCAAAATCCGAGGTGGACACAAAAAGGTTGTGGGTCTTCGGATCCAGTCCCATCGTCTTGGCCCCGAACTCAGTCTTCACCGTCTCCACCATGCTCAACTTGTCCGGCGAGTCTTCGTGAAATATGTGAATCGTCCCCTCCCGCGTCGAGCTCGCCACCATTCCGGTAGCCGGATCAAAGATGGTTGTATCCACACGGTCGCCGATCGGGAACGACTGGCCGATGATCTTTCCGCTGTCCGCATCCATCACCACCAGCAGCTTGGGATTGCGGCCGCTGATGAACAGGCGCCGAGTCTTGCGATCCATCGCGATCGAGACCGGCTGCCCAGCCGGAGCCACCGGCCATCGCGACTTCACCTGCATCGCGCGCGCATCGATCGCCACCACTTCATTGGTGTCTTCCAGATTGTCGTAGATCATTCCCTTGCCGTCGGCCACAGCCTGCTCCGGAGCTCCACCCAGCGCAATTGTCGCGAGCACTGTTCCCTTCGCCGGATCCACCACCGTCGCGCTCTTGGGCTCGCCGTTGAAGACAAATATATGCTTCGAGGCCGGGTCGTAAAGAATGGAATCGGCGTCCTTGTCAGCCTTCACTTCGCCCATCTTCTTAAATGTCTTCAGATCGAAGATGATCGCCTGTCCCAGGTCCCCGTCGCTAACGAATCCACGGCCCAGCTCAGGCACCACCGCAACTCCGTGGTCCCGTTTGAAACCGGTGATCGTGCCCAACACTGCGTAGCTATCGGCATCCAGCACCTTGACCTCGGTGCCGTGCGAAACATAGACGCGCCGCGCGGCGGGATCGACGGTGATGTAATCGAAGTATTCGCCGCCCCCCTCAGCCGCGCCCAGAGGGACGGTCTTGATTAAGTGGTAGCCACCCGAGGGAGCAGCCGTTAGAACGCTTGCGCAGAGCGCCCAAATACAGACCCAAACAGCTTTCATCTCAAACCTCCCGCTGCAGCAATGGCCGCAGCTCTTGGATCTTCTTGACGTGCTCCAGATTCAGCACGCTCTCGATCAGTTTCGAGCATTTCTCGGCGCCCAGCAAGGGCGTCATCAGATCGCGGCATTTGGCGACCACTTCCTCCCGCGTCATCGGATTGTCTACCGTGCCGCGCACTGCATCCACCCGCTCGGTCAGGTGCGTGCCATCCTTGAGCGTCACCTCCACAATTGACTCGCGCTTGGGATATTGCCGTTCCAGTTCCTCATCCGGAACAAGCTGCACTTTGGCGCGTTCCCGAAGCACGGTCGCGTCTTTCATCCGCGGTTTGTCGTGCGCCGCCGCGAACGAAGCCGTCTTGTCGATGAGCATCACAGCTATCATGTGCTGCATGCAGATGTCCGGAATCTCGCGATTGTTGACGGTCTTGGCCTCGCTGGTTGCCACCCGCACGATCACCTTGTCTACCTGCTCGGCTTCGAACGGCCTCCGTTTCCGCATGTTTACCAGTGCATCCAGCGGCGCTTGGATGGGCGACCCGACGGTCCACTTCTTGATATTCGTCTGTGTGACCTCGTAGCGCTGTCCTAGCTTTTCGATCAGCTTCTCTGGATTCCCCTTCGCCCCGAATGCCATCAGAAAATTGTCGGCTCCGGAAAAGACATCGTCCACGCCCGTGCCGCCCAACTGGACCAAAAGCGCGGCAGTAACTCCATTTCTCGCCGGCATGCCGGCAAATACCAGCGACTTCTCGATATGATCGGTATCGCGCTGCCACGCCACGATCCCGGACGCCTGTTGTGACGCGTAGTCGAGCAACCAGCGCATCTGCTGTGCATTCAGGTTCGCCGCGCAACCGGCCGCGGCCGCCGCGCCGAAATTACCCGCGATGCTGTGACTGGCTCTGTGAGTCTCCATTTGGTACGGAAGACCGCCCAGCGTCATCGTCACGCGCGGGCCGATGTCGTAGCCCAGCGCCACCGCGCGCACAAATCGTGCTCCATCGACCCCGAATTGTTCACCCGCCGCCAGCGCCGCCGCCACCACGGCACAGCCCGGATGCGAATGCGAGAGCGCGTGCGAATCGTCGGTTTCATCGGAATGGGCGAGCATGCCGTTGGCCAGCGCGGCCTCGATAGCGCCGCACAGGAGATTGGAGCAAACCACCGTCGCCGTCTTTTCTCCACCATGCGCGCGAGCGAGCTGCATCGCCACACGCGCGGGTGGCAGGTCGATGCCCGAGACCATTGCTGCGAACGTGTCGAGAATATGTTCCTTGGTCTTCTCCAGCGCCTCTTCCGGAAGCGCGCGGCTACCGGCCTCGCTCATGTACTTGCTGAGCTCCATCATGACGGGCCCAGCGGCCTGCGCCGACAATCTCGCTCCGCTTGAAAACGTCGCGGCGGCAATGAGTCCGCCAGCCCGTTGCAAAATGCCGCGCCGGGTCGTAAGCAGATGCTCTTTCATGACATCCTCGATTCTACAGGCTATTGGGATAGAATTTGAGTACCTAAAATGAGAAGACTATTGTTGCCGGCGATTTGGCTTTTTCCTTTGGTGTTGGCCTCTCAGACTGCGCCTCGCTTTGAGGTCGATCCCTCCTGGCCCAAGCCCTTGCCCGAAGGCTGGATCACCGGCCAACTGGGAGGTGTCTGCACCGATTCGCACGATCACATCATGGTCGTGAATCGCCGCGACATCACGGCCGAGGAAGCCGAAACAGCGTCACAAGCGCCGCCGATCATCATGTTTGACTTGGCCGGAAACGTCATCGCGTCCTGGGGCGATCCCAACGTCGTTCCGCATTCGATCCATGGCTGCACCTTTGACAAAGACAACAATGTTTGGGTGGGTGGCAACGAGGACGGCATAATCCAGAAATACAGTCACAATGGCAATTTGCTGCTGCAAATCGGCAAGCGTGGAGTTTTCGACACCTCGGATGGAACCAGCAAGGGCAAATCGCTCAACTCCAGCCCGGAGCATTTCTTCAATCCGGCCGGCATCGCCATCGATCCCGGCAACGGCGATGTTTACGTCGCCGACGGCTACGGTAACAGGCGCGTCGCGGTGTTCGATCAGAATGGAAAATTCCTACGCCAATGGGGCCGTCAAGCCACGGACGACGAGACCCGGGCGGGCGCGGCGGGCGTGTTCTCGAAAGTGGTTCATTGCGTTGTGATCGGAAACGACGGCTTGGTCTATGTGTGCGACCGGCAAGGCGACCGCGTCCAGGTGTTCGACAAGATGGGGAAATTTCAACGCAATATCTGGATCAAAACCGGCACGCCCGAGCTGCCGGATCCGCGCGGAACCGCTTGGTGGGTGGCCTTCTCCCGCGATCCTCAGCAGAAATATATGTTCGTAGTGAACGGCCGCAACGAAGCCGTCCACATTCTCGATCACTCCACCGGCCAGATTCTGGCAAGCTTCGGCCGTCCGGGGCATCAACTCGGAAATTTCATTCACGGCCATACCATGGCGATCGATTCCCAAGGCAACATCTATGTTGCCGAGACCGATTGGGGCCGTCGAGTTCAGAGATTCAAGGCGGTTACAAAATGACAGCGTCGTACATGGCTTCGCGGTACACTGTCAGCTATTGAGAGGATACCCATGATTCATCGAACCTATTTGCTCACCGGCCTGATATGTGCCGTTCTTTTCGCCTTCGCCCCGGCGTTTGCCGCCGATCCGCTCTCCGCCGGGCAGAAAGGGCTTTATGAAGGGATTACGAACAATATCATTCGCGCCGCCGAGAAAATGCCGGAAGCGAATTATTCTTTCAAGCCCACGCCGGAGGTGCGCAGCTTCGGCCAGTTGGTTGGGCACCTTGCCGATTATCAATATATTTTTTGTTCCGG
Source organism: Bryobacteraceae bacterium (assembly GCA_035484655.1). Classification (GTDB taxonomy): domain Bacteria; phylum Acidobacteriota; class Terriglobia; order Bryobacterales; family Bryobacteraceae; genus Palsa-89. The sequence continues at coordinate 11,611 of DATHOT010000330.1, forward strand.
CGCGGCCGGGGAGAAGCCTCCGGTGACCGGAATCGAGGACAGCAAGACATCTAAGGCTGATCTGGTGCAGGCGCTCAAAGACGGCTACGCCTACTGTGACAAGATCTATTCCGGCATGACCGATTCCAAGCTCGCCGAGAACGCCGCGGTGGAAGGACGCCCCCGGGCGATTCTTACCATCCTGACCTTGACCATCGCGCACAACGACGAGCACTACGGCAATATGGTCACCTATTTGCGCATGAAGGGAATCGTTCCGCCTTCGAGTGAGAGGCGTCCACCCGCGCCGACGAAATAACAGCATGCTGAGGAAGGGCCGGGCTGTCAACCGGAGAGATTTTCTCAAGAAGAGCACGGCCCTGGGCGTGGGCGCGACCGCTGCTTCCGGCCAGGACCGCGGCGGCGCCCAGACCGGCCCGATTCGTTTCGATCATGCCGCCGATGTCGTCATAGCCGGCGCTGGCGCGGCGGGACTCCCGGCAGCCATCATGGCGCGCAACCAAGGCGCCTCCGTCATCGTGATCGACTCCAACCACGACATCGGCGGTCACGCCATGCTGAGCGGCGGAAGGATACCGCTGGGCGGCGGCACGAGCATGCAGAAAAAATACGGCATCGTGGATTCCGCCGATCAAGTTTATCTCGATCACACCAACCACAAAAACCCGGAGTTTCGCCACGCCGACCGTGACCTGGTGCGGGTTTGGGCCGACGAGAACGTCGCGACCTTTGAGTTCTTGATCGAAAACGGAGTGGTCTTCAACGACGAAGCCCCCAGCATTGTGAATGAGGGCACCGTCCCGAGGCTCTTTGTCACCAAACGATTTTCCGATAATCTGAACGAAACCATAAACGGCCGTGCCGGCTCCGGTCTGGTGCGGCATCTGGAAGCCAGCGCGCGGGCCAAGGGCGTCACCTTCCTTCTGAGGCATAAGTTGACGCGCATTGTCAGGGAGAATCCCTCCGCCGGAAGAGTGCTGGGAATCACGGCCCGATTCGAGGACAGAGACATAAACATCCAAGCCCGGAAGGGTGTCATCCTGGCCACCGGCGGCCATACCAGCAACGTTGAATTCCGTAGAATGTTCGACCCCCGGCTTACCGAGGAATATCAAACTACCGGCAAGCCGTGGACCAAGCAAAACGCCGATTCGGAGATCCTGGCCATGGCGATTGGCGCGCGTCTTTGTGCGACGGGCAACCAAACCAATCCGCGTGGGGTGGCGATTACAAAGACCCTTCACATCGGCTGCCGCTACGGTTACCGCAATCTGAAATGGGACCCCAACAGCCCGATGTTCAAGCTAGCCGGCGCCTCCGGTCTCACGGTGCGGGATTTTCAGGATGTGATTCTAGTCAACCAGGTTGGCCGGCGATTTTGGAATGAGCTCGACGAAGGTTACGACTTTCTCAGCGCCTGCCTGGGAACCAACGGAAACCTCGGCAAGAATTCCAAAGCGAACGGCGGCGGCCCGATCTGGGCCATCTTCGATTCCGATGCCGCGCGGCGCGAGGGCTGGGATCCGAAGCCCCCGAACGTCGATCCCAATGGCTGGTTCTTCACCGCCGAAACGATCGCGGATCTGGCCGGAAAGATCGCGAACCCATACCAGTCACAACCCATACCTTCGGATGTGCTGGAGGCGACGGTAGCGCGATACAATTCCTTCGTCGATGCGCAAAAAGATGCGGAGTTTCGAAAACCAACGCCCAAATTCAAAATTCAGGAGCCGCCTTTCTATGCTGCCTGGTCCACTCCGATTCTCCACGATACGCTCACCGGCTTGAAAATCAACCGGAAATGCCAGGTGATCGACATTCATGGCCAAGTGATTCCAGGCCTCTATTGCGCCGGCGAGTCGGCTGGTGGATTCGCGCTGCACGGCCTTCCGAGGGTGACGGTCTTTGGCCGCATCGCCGGCCGGGAAGCCGCTCTTGCGAAAGCTTGATTTCAGGATCGTCAGTCTAAGAGTCCGCCTTGGCCCAGGGATGCGATGTCCCAGCTCGAAAGACGATACTTGGCCAGCATCGGCGGCAGAACCAGATCCAGCACATTCGCCTTTGCGGAGCGAAAACAACCCGGCGCTGAAACAATCGGCACGTCATCCTGGTAGCCCAACAGAAGCAGCGCGCCGGGTTCCACCGGCGCCAGGAAACGTTCGATCTGGAAGCCCACCCGCTCCATTGCGCGGCCTACATTATCGTAGGGACCGGCCGGCGAAGTCGTGGATGCAACCAGGATCAGCGTCGGCCTGGATTTGAGCAGTCGCTCGAGTGCCTCTGCAACTGGCAGCTCCTCTTCTACTGAATTCAAGGCGATGCCGGCAACCGTTCCCAGCCGTTCCAGACGCTGGCCCATGATCGTCCCGAACAGCCGCGAGGCTCGTTCTCCGCCTATCGGATCGGTATAAAGCACCGCCACGACGGGCCGGCTAATCGGCCGAGCCTGCAGGACAGGCCCTTTTTCTTCCAGCAAAGCCAGGAGCGATTCCAATTGCGGCTGTGTGATCGCGAATGGAGCGCTCTTGACCGTGCTCACACGCTGGCCGGCTCGCGCGTACGAGAAGTTGCGCGCGGTTGCGATCACCAGGGCATTGGTGGAGTTGGTTTGCTTCAGGAGCTCGCTATCCACCAAAACGCAACAAGGTTCGGTGGCGAACAGGTTGGCTCTTCCGCCGGCCGCCGAACGGATCTCAAGCGAGCCGTTGCCGACCTGGTTGGCCACTTGCATGGCGGCGTCGTCCTCGCCGATGTCGCCTTCTTCCAGTTCGGCAACCCACACATCCCGCAGCGCTTCGGACTCAAGCATTCGGACGTCATCGCCTTCAATTCGGTGGCCCTTTGAGAATAATTTCTTGCCCCCCACAAAAATCGAGGACAAAAGAATACGCCCGACGGACTGCCTGACGTCAATGGCACGCGCCTTCATATGCCTTCGTATTTTTCTACTTAAGTAGATTATTTTTTAATATCGATTATACACGAGTAATTTAAAAGTCAAGATAATTCTGAAGAATAATGTGCGGCTTGAACGTCTTTTCTTCGCCGTCTATATACTACGTCGCCGGACCGCCTTCAAGGATGTCCGATGTAGTCCATCCGGCCGCCATCAACGGTAATCACCTGAGCGGTGATGAATCCGGATTCGGGCGCAACCAGAAACGCGACGGCATGCGCGATATCCTCCGGATCGCCTACCCGGCCGACCATCGAGCGCTCGCTGATGCTCTTCAGCAGCTTTTCGTACTCGTCCGTGCTGCGTCCCTCCTTCACCATGTCGGTAAGGATGAATCCGGGAGCCACCGCGTTCACGGTAATTCCTTGCGGGGAAAGCTCCATCGCAAAACGGCGCGTGAGGGTTACGACCGCGGCTTTCGTGGCGGCGTAGAACGTACTGCCGGGCAAGGTTGTGCCATGAGCCGCGACCGAAGTAATGTTGACTATGCGCCCGTAGCGGCGCTCCTGCATGCCCGGAATCGCGGCGCGGGTCACGTGGATCAGCCCGTCGACATTCGTGCGCCGCATGCGCTCAAGATCCGGCGCGTTGAAGGTCTCGAGTGTCCCCCGTATCACCAGTCCGGCGTTATTCACCAGGATCGACAACGGACCGAGTTCGCCGGTCACGCGATTCAGCATGCTCTGCACCTGTGCCGGGTCGCCGATATCGGCGCGGACGGCGCTCGCGCGACCGCCGGCGTTGCGGATCTCTTCGACCACGCGCTCGGCGTCGCCGCCGCGTGCCACATAATTAACCCAGACGGCCGCACCCTCGCGTGCCAGCCGGCGTGCAATCGCGCGTCCCAATCCGCGCGAGGCTCCGGTAACCAAGGCGGTCTGCCCGCTTAAGCTCATTTGTTTAGGTTTACACGAAAAGAGGGCGGCGGCTAGTGTCCGAGTCAGAAGTTCATTGAACGGTTCGGGATGTGGGGCGGACCCCTGATCCGCGGGCCAACGCCCCGTCGGCCCGTGTTTCTGTGATGGCAAAGACCGGACCAGGGGTCCGGCGCGGACGAGGGCGTCCGCCCGACCGCGAGTTTTGTGACGAACTTCTGATTCAGTACACTACGAGGCCAGGTGCTTCTCCGGCTCCAGGGCGTCTTCGCCCACCCACTGACCGATGGCGTTCTTCAGTTGCTCGACACTTACCGGCTTGCTGAGATAGTCATCCATGCCGGCAGCCAGACAGCGTTCGCGGTCTCCCGGTAAGGCGTTGGCCGTCAGCCCGACGATGGGCGTGTGGCGATTGGTTCCTTCGCGGAAACGGATTTGAGCCGTGGCCTCCAACCCGTCCATCCTCGGCATCTGAACGTCCATCAGCACCAGATCGTAATCGCTCTTCATGACCGCGTCCACCGCGCGCCGGCCGTCGATGGCAAGATCAGCATGAATTCCGTTCCTCTGCAGGACTCGCAGAACATATTTCTGATTCACATCATCGTCCTCGACCAGCAGGATCCTGGAGCTGCCCGTCCGCCGGTGCTCGGTCCGGGGTTTTTCGGGCGGACGCAAAACGGGCGATATCCCGGCCCTCTTTTCCGCGGTCGCTATGGCCTCGCCGATGGTATCGCGCAAATCGGCCGCCAGTACCGGCTTCTGCACATGGCCGTCGAATCCAACCGCTCGTAGCACCGGACCATGACCGCGCTTGGCCGGCCCCGTGAGTCCTATCAGGATCGCATTGCCAACCTGCGGGTCGCTTTTGATGGCGTGCCCGATCACCAACCCATCCTGACCCTGCATGTCCATCGCCAGCAGCACGATATCAAAAGGACGTCCGTTCGAAGCGGCATTGCGCAATACCTCCACGGGGCTCGAATCCTGCGCTGCCAGCTCTTCGCAAATTGCTCCCCAAGCTTCCAGCCGCGCCCGAATCTGTACCCGCTCGCTGGCGCTGTCCTCCAGCAAGAGCACCCGATACTTCTTTAAATCCAGAGGTGGCTGCGTATCGACCGCGCGCTCGGCTTCCTGCTTTTCGAAAACCGCTGTGAACCAGAACGTGCTGCCTTGTCCCGGCGTGCTCTCAGCGCCGATTTCGCCCCGCATGATTTCCACTAGTTGCTTCGCGATGGCCAGCCCGAGACCCGTGCCCCCGTAATGCCGCGTGCTCGAATTGTCCACTTGCACGAAACTTTCGAACAGGCTCGGGATCTGCTCCGGAGTCACGCCGATTCCGGTGTCCTTAATGACAAAACGCAGCGTGAACGCGCCCTCCATCTGGCCCGCCAGCTCGGCCCGCAGCGAGATTCGTCCCTTGTCCGTGAATTTGACGGCGTTGCCCAATAGATTGCCCAAGACCTGGCGGAAGCGTCCCGGATCTCCCCGCACCGAATGAGGAAGGTCCGCGCTGATGTCAGCGACCATTTCGACGCCTTTAACCTGCGCTGCCGCCACGTGCGGCTGCATCACCCTTTCGAGCGCATCCCGCAAATCGAACGCCACGTTCTCGATTGCAAATTTACCCGATTCCATCTTGGAAAGATCCAGGACGTCGTCCACTAAGCTGATCAGGGCATGGCATGAATCGCTGACCGACCGCGCGTAATCGCTCTGCTCCTCGCTCAGCGGCGTCTCCAGAAGTAACTCGGTCATTCCGAGGACTCCGTTCATCGGCGTCCTGATTTCATGGCTCATGTTGGCCAGGAAACGAGTCTTGAACCTGGTCACTTCCCGCGCGGCGATCAGGGCATCCGCAAGCTGGTCGTTTTTGTGCTGCAGCTCTTGAGCAAATTCCTTGAGCTGGTCGTCGGCCGCCTTGCGATCCGTGACGTTGCGTATCAGCGCGATTACTTCGGTCCAGTTCACCAATGCCAGCCGCGCTTCGAAGAACTGCGGTTGTCCCTGCACGGTCAGGGGAAATTCAACCGCCACCGTGGTGTGAGTGCGTATCACCTGATCCACCGCTTTGCCGATACGCTCGCCCGCCTCGCCCGCCAACGTCTCTTCCACCCGCCGGCCGGGCATTTTCAAATCCAGGTCGGAGGCCTGCGAGCCCTTATAGTCCAGGACCACGTGCTTGGCGTCCAGCCGCACAAAAGAATCCGGAAAGGCGTCGAAGATGGCCTTGAGCTCTTGGGTCGTTTTTACAACTTCCTGTTCGGCGCGTGTATTCTCCGTGATGTCGGCCGACGCGAAACGGATCCCGCTGACTCGCCCGTTACGATCCATCAGGCGATGCTTGTAAACGTCGGCGATCACGATTCGGCCGTCCGGCCGAACGTATTGATCCCGGCAGGGGACGTCGGAGTCGGATGCCAGCATGCTTGAAAAAGACTGCTGCACCAGCTGCTGCTGGTCGCCCTCTTTTAGTTCCCAATAAGCCTTTCCCACGATCTGCTCTTTCGGCAGTCCCCGCAAGGCGCACTCACATGCGTTCACCCACTGGACGATGCCTTCTCGATCGATCTCCAGATAACCGATCGGTGCATCGGCGAATAACTGTTGGACGCTAGTTTCGGATCCGCTGGTCCCGGCCCGAGGTGACTCGCGCGACGCGGCGGGCGAGCGTCTGCCCAGGAAGTACCCCGCTAAGGCAGCGAACAACACTCCCCCGACCATGATCAAAAGCGATGGATCCATTACCAAGTCCAACCGGGTCCTCCAGGTACAAAAGTCCTGGAGGAGCAACCTCCTAATAGGGTAATCGGCTTATAATGCGGCTTCTTTAGGATGAGAGCGCGTCAAAATGCTCGAAGTTATTCCTCACAAACCGTTGCCCCCATGGAAGATAGCCCCGTGTCGGCCTACCCACACTCACCCGCGTACCTGCCTCTCGGGCGACAACGGGCCTAAGCCCTTGCAGCCGACCAACGGCTTCCGGTATGATTGCGACATTCTGTTGGGGAAAGGCCTTATGAACATTCGAAGCTGGCTGCTGGTTCTCTCACTAGGCGCGGTCGCCTCTGGACAAACGTTCCGCGGCGCTCTGAGCGGCACGGTCACCGACCCATCCGGAGCGGCGCTCCCGCAGGCGGCCGTCAAGCTGGACCACGCTTCCACCGGATTGAGCCGCACTATCACCTCCGCCGGCAACGGCGAGTTCTTCTTCGCCGACCTGCCGCTCGGCATTTACACTCTCACCGTCACGCATGCCGGCTTTGAAGCGAAAAAGGTGGACAACGTCGAGGTGGCCGTTTCAAAGACCACCAACATTAACGTGCAGCTGGGTGTCGCGCAGCAGCAACAGATCGTCGAAGTCTCAGCAACGGCCGTCAATCTGGAGACCACGTCCAGCGATTTGGCCGCGGTGGTGAATACCAAGGAAGTGCAGGATCTTCCCATCAACGGCCGCGACTTCCGGCAGATGATCAAGCTCTCGCCCGGCGTTACATCCTCGGCATCGCCGTCCGTCAACGGCACGCGCACGGTTTCGAACAACTATCAGATCGATGGAGCGGACAACAACGACGCCATGTTCGGCGGCTTTCCGGCTCAGAATCAACCTGGAGTCGCGGGGATTCCCGGGGGGCTCGTTCCTATTGATGCCATCGATCAGTTCTCGGTTCAGACCAATGCCGGAGCTGATATGGGCCGCAATTCGGGGTCGAACGTGAACATGGTGATCAAATCCGGCACCAACCAGATTCACGGCACCGTGTATTTTTTCAACCGCAACGAAGACCTGGCTTCTCCGGCCCCGACCTTGGCGCCCGGAAGCCGGCCGCAGGAGATCCGCAACAATCAACCGGGATTCTCGATCGGCGGGCCGATCGTCCCGAACAAAACCTTCTTCTTTTTGACCGGCGAAATCCAGCTGGCCATCGCCGGAGAATCCATCCTGGATACCTCGCCGTCGGCGGCCTGGGTGCAGGCGGCGCAGGGTGTGCTGGCGAAGTACAACGTGCCGGTAAATCCGGTGTCGCTGAATCTTCTGACCATTTATCCGGCCGCAAGCCGGACCGGCCCCGCGACGCCCAATAATTTTCTGGCGCAGGATCTAAACACCTACAACAGCTACAACGGGATCGTGAAATTAGACCATCGCTTCAATGAGAAGCATTCGCTTTCGGTGCGCTACATGGGCAGCACCGGTACTCAAGTTGCCGACGTCGGGTCGCATTTCAAGGATTTTTTCCAAGCCGCGCCGATGCATATTCATAACTATTCCATTGTCGAAAACGCGGTTCTTACGCCCCGGCTGGTCAATCAGCTCACGTTGGGCGTCAATTATTTCCTGCAAACCTTCAACGATTTCAATCCCGGGTTCAATCCGCTCGCTCTCGGGCTGAATACCGGAATCACGCAGGGCAATCAGATTGGATCGCCGACTATCAACATCACTGGTTTTGACTTCGTCGGCGCAACCCAGCCGGCCGGCCGGATCGATACGACGGGTCATGCCACCGACAATCTTTCCTACACGTATGGTCGGCATCAATTGAAATTCGGGGGCGAATATCGCCGCGCAATCTTGGACGTGTCTTATTTCAACAACGTGCGCGGGTCATTCACATTCGATGGTACGCGCGGGCCCTGGTCGAGCGATTCGACCGTGTCCAGCACGCTAAAAGCCCTCTCTGATTTCCTGGCCGGTGAGCCAAGCAACGCTAGCGGCGCAACCATCAATCGCGGCGAGCCAGAGCCGGTTTTTCAGATCAACTCGGGCGCGTGGTGGGCGCACGACAACTTTCAGGTCAGCCCGCAGCTCAACATCAACTTCGGCATCCGCTACGACTATGATGGAGTGCTGCACGACAGCAAAGGCATTCTCGCCAACTTCTTCCCGGGCCAAGGCTTCCTGAACAAACAGTTATACCCGAAGGACCTCAGAGACTACGCACCACGCGCCGGATTCGCCTATTCGCCCAAGTGGGCCAAAAGGATCGTGATTCGCGGAGGCTATGGGATTTTCTATGATGCGCAAGCGGTGAACTCGTTCGACTCCGCTAGTTCTTCCAACGGTGCCACCACTGGAATCGCTTATAATCCCGGCGGCACGAATCCGGTGTTCGGCCTGTCGGCGCAGAATATCGTATTCCAGACCGGCGTGCCCGTATTCGGAGGCACAGTGCCGGTGCCGCCTTTCGGAGCTTTTGCCATCAGCCAGGGCTATCGTACGCCATATTCGCAGAATTTCAATCTGAACGTGCAGACGCAGATTACCTCGTCGACATTGTTGCAGGTGGGCTACGTGGGCACCATGGGCCGCCGGTTGGCCGTCCTCGAAGACATCAATCAGCTCATTAACGGAGTTCGCCCGTTGGCGCAGCAGTTCCCCACACTGGGTGCGATCAACCAGCTAACCACCGCGGCCACCTCCAACTACAACTCGCTCCAGACTTCGCTGCACCAGCAATTCTGGAAAGGACTTACGGCGAATGTCAACTATACCTGGAGCCACGCCATCGACACCGCTTCCACCTTTACGACGCCGATGAACAGCTACAATCTGGAGCTCGACAAAGGGGACAGCACCTTCGACACTCGCCACATCCTGACCGGTTTTGTCAGCTATGAAGCGCCGCAGTGGGCGCACTTTGCGCCTCGCCTCACCAAAGGCTGGCAGTTCCACGCTTTGATCACCTACACCTCAGGCTCGCCCATTCTTATTACTGACGGCAAGAATATCGATCAGACCGGCGAAAACAAGGATCGCCCCAATCTGATCGGCGACCCGTTCGCGAATGTGCCTGTGCTGACGAACACGCGCGCCGTCCAATATTTGAACCCGGCCGCTTTCGCGTTATCCCCGGTGGGCACTTACGGCAATCTCG
>DATHOT010000331.1:0-17724 GCA_035484655.1 Bryobacteraceae bacterium
CATGCCTAGAGCCCGCGCGGCGCCCGAGACATTCCAACTGGATTCCTCCAGCGCGCGGAGGATGTGTTCGCGTTCGGCTGAGTCGCGAGCCTCCTTCAGATTGGACCTCGGGGCGGCTTCCTGGGCCAGCCGTATTTCCACCGGAACCGAATCCGGAGTGAGGCGGTTTCCCGGCGTCAGGATCGCCATACGTTCGATGATATTGCGCAACTCGCGGGCGTTCCCGGGCCAGGAGTAGGCTTCCAGCAACTCGTAAGCTTCGTCATCTATCTGTTTGGAATGAAAATTATTACGGGTGCAGAATTCCTCCAGAAAGTATTCTGCGAGCGGCACGATGTCATGCACTCGCTCTCGCAGCGCGGGCACTCGGATCGGCACCACACAGAGCCGGTAATAAAGATCCTCACGAAATTTCTGCTGGCCCACCAGGTCCGCCAGGTTCCGGTTAGTAGCTGAAACCACCCGCACCGCCACGCGAATGGGTTGCTCTCCTCCGACGCGATGAAATTCACCTTCCTGCAACACGCGCAGAAGCTTGGCCTGCGAGCCGGAATGCAGATCGCCCACTTCGTCCAGGAAGATGGTCCCTCCGTCGGCCAGTTCGAACTTACCTTTACGCGCGGAGATCGCGCCGGTGAACGCACCCTTTTCGTGCCCGAACAGCTCGCTTTCGAGCAACTCGGAAGGAATGGCGGCACAGTTCACCTTGACGAACGGCCCGCCGGCGAAGGGGCTCTCCCGATGGATATGCGCGGCCAATAGCTCTTTTCCCGTACCCGACTCGCCCATAATCAGAATGCGAGCATCCGACCGGGCGGCCATGCTAGCCTGCTCAACCACCTTGGTAAAGACCGGACAGGATCCGATCATCCTCGCGCCGGCGCCCACCAGCTCACGCAGCCGCTCATTCTCCCGCCGCAGGCTGGATTGCTCGAGCGCGTTTTTGATCGACAGCAGGACTTTATCCCGGCTGAGTGGCTTCTCGAGAAAATCGAAAGCCCCCGCGCGCGTTGCTTCCACGGCGTCGGCGATGGTGGCGTGCCCGGAGATCATGATGGCCGGCGCCGGATGATCGCGCTCGCGCAACTGCCGCAGCAGATCGATCCCGCTGCCATCCGGGAGCCGTACATCCACCAGCAGGACGTCGGCCCGGTCAGCTGCCGCCTTGGCTTCGGCCAGCGTGCGGGTGATGGTGACCGCGAAGCCCTCGCGCTCCAGGATCAGGCGCAGAGAGCTGCCGATGTTCGGTTCGTCATCCAGTATGAGTATTCGTTTCGCGGGGATCACAAGGCCGCCTTATGCTACCGGGAGCAGGACCCGAAAGGCCGCTCCTCCAAGTTCACCTTGCACCAGCAAGATGTCGCCGCCGGCCAACAGCGCGCTCTTGCGAGCGATGGAGAGACCCAAACCCATTCCTCCGCGCTTGAATGAGATGGTCGGCTCGAACAAAGTGCGGCGAGCCTGCGGATTGAGGCCGGGACCGGAATCATGCACTTCGATCGCCACGCGGCCGGTCGCGGCCGTCGTAACACCCAACACCACACCGCCCGGTTCGGCAGCCTGCGCGGCGTTCTCCAGCAAGTTCGTAAGCATGCCTTTGACCAGGTCTTCGTCGGCATACGCGGTGGGACAGTCAGGCGCCAGGCGCGTGCTGTAAATCACATCCGGGTGCGCGGCCCTCAGAAGCGCGATGCGCTCTTCGAGCAGCGAATTGATGTCGATGACTTTGGGTGCGATCTCCGGCTCGCTGGCAAACTCGGAGAATGCACGCACGCGCCGCTCCAGGCTCATCACCTCGTCCACCACGATTTGCGCGGCCTGCTCGAAAAAGTCGCGGCCCGGGCCGGACTGCCGGGCGGCGATCTCTTCCATGGTCAGCCGTATGGGCGTGAGCGAGTTCTTCACCTCGTGCGCCATCTTGCGCGCCAGCGCCTGCCAGCTTTCCAGCCGCGCTACGTAAACCAGCCGCTCCTGCGATTGCTTTAATTCGTCGGCCATCCGATTAAATGTTTGAATGGCCGCGCCGATCTCGTCGTCGCCGGCCGTTGGAACTCGATAATCAAGCTGACCGGCCGCGACTTCCGACAGGCCGGTGGTCAGTTGCTGGATGGGCCGGCTGATGCGATGGGCGAAGTAGATCAACGCCAGGAAGGCGACTATCCAGATTACCGCCGTGAGCAGGAGGAACGTGTAAGTAAATCCGCGCCGCAAGTCGCGCGCTACTAAAGCACGAGCCTGCGCATACTGAATCGATATTTGCTTCATGCCGACGCCGTGCAGGGAAGTAGAGTATACCCACACGTCGTCACCGTGCCGGACCACGTAGTCCAACCGATCCCCATCGGTTCCGGTCAGGGCAAAGTGATCGGCTTCATCGCTGGCATAGAACTCCTGAACCGCGACAGGCCAGCTTTCGCGCTTCGCGGCGGGGAACTGTTCCGGATTTAGGCGGCCGAGCGTGGCATCCGTCTTCAGTGACTCTCGCGCGCGCTGGTATAATTCTCGTCCCGTCTTTTCGAGCGATTTGGAAACTTGGTCTAACTCTTTGGTGGGAGCGAGCGAAAGATTGAGCAAAGAAACCCAGATCCACGCCGTTATCAAGAGCGGGGCCAGCGTGGCGAAACCGAAAACCAGGATCAGCCGGTTGCGCAGGCGGTTCATGGCTTCAAATCGGCGATATGGAACGCGGCGGATTCGAACGCCCAATGATCTTGCGCGGGCCTGGGCGGGCGGCTGAAGATGCTGATTAAAGTGGTGATGCTGATCCCCGGATCGCCATACGGAAACGAGGATGACTCCTTAGGCTCGGCGCTGCGGACCTCCAGGCGCGCCCAGAGCTGCCGATCCCCGGGGAGAGCGGAGATATGTGCCAAAAGATTCTCCAGGCACCACGATTCGGCCGCGTTGGCCGAAAGGTTCGAAGCCGATTTACGGAAATCACGCGGCCGCACCACGGAAAACTTCTCCTCCCATACGTCATAGCTCACCGTGAATCGCTCGAGCGTACGCTCGAGGACATTGCTCTTGGCGCCGGCGGCGACGCTAAGTTGGAAATCAAAAGGGACGATTGCGCCGTCATGCAGCCGTTGCAGCGATTTTCCAGTGAGAAAATGTAACCGTGGGGCCATCACACGGATGTGGTCGCCGGCGCGCCGCACGACGAGCTCCTCATTGGACACACTCATCGCGACGACTCCTACAGAAATCAGCGCGAGTAAAAGCGTCCCCGCTGCCAGCGAATGTATCCGGCTACCGGATTTCAATAATTCATTCCTGCTATAAACACCGGATCGGCGCGGCCCTGCCGGATCGGGAAGGCCACAGCCAGCAAAAAAGCGCCCTTCTGGAAAATCCCCAGGCCGCTCGATATACCAATACCGGCCGAGTGTCTGGCCTCCGGCGACTTCCCCTGGTCCCAAACCGATCCGGTATCGTAGAAAACCCGCATAATATGATACCCATACGTGACGGAGCCGTGCACGACTCGGTTTCCGCCAAGAGGATCCAGATCGTATTTATTCCACCCGCGCAGCGTGGTGCTGTCTCCCAAAACGAAGCGCTCAAACAACGGCGCGTTACCGTAAATCATTCCTGCCATGAGTGTTATTTCGACGGACTGCTTCTGGTGCCGGTACTTGTAGCGAACATTCATAAGATGTCGCGTGTAAGCGAGGTCGCTGCTAAGGAAGCTGGTGGCCGCGCGCAGGTTGTAGCCTGCGTCCAGCTCCTGGTTGGTGGCGTCCGAGCTTTCCCAACGCTCGTGGTAGCGCAGAGTATTTACCACCGCATTGGCGGACTCGGATCGCGCGGCCGAAATTTGAGGCGTCAATTCTTCGAAGCTCATGCCCAGCGTGAGCGTCAATGGCTGCGCCAGAACAAAGGTGGCGCTGGGCTCAAAGTTCATCCGCGAACGATAAGCCCCAGCGCCGAGGGAAGAAGATTGGTCGTTACTGAGCGCCATCAGGGTCGCCCGATCGTATAGCTCGTGATAGCTATCGAATTCGAAGCCCAGACGAATCCGGTCGGTTCCTACCGCAAGGCGATCGTACCGGAGCTTGAAACCGGTATAACGCTCCGCGAGCGTATCGCCATCGCTCACTACGCCTCCGGTGAAAGTATTAGCGCCAATGGTCGTAGCCATCTCGGCGACGCCGGTCCAGCCTTGGCGCGAGTTGTAGGAAAACGTAGGGATCGAAAGATCGAAATTGCTTCTGCGGCTGTCGACATCCAGCAATACCTTGACGTGATTGGCTTCGCCTCCACGGGCCAGTTTGAAGGTTACTTCGGCGGCGCGCAATTCGCCGCGGATGCGCCGCGCCAAACGATTGAGGGCGTCGGTGCTCAGCTTGGCTCCAATCAAACGGTGCATTTCGTTCAGAACCGTGGTGCTGAGCCGATAATGGTGCTGGCCCACAAAACTAATGCTTTCTACGGTATACCGGGAATTGATGTTCAGATCGGTGGCTTGTGGTTGATCCGGAAAGGCGTCGGCTGGCTCGGTAGATGGGACAAGAGATTGGGCAATCAGCGCGGTTGCTGCCAGGAACGGGACGACGACAAACTTCATGCGGGCTGGATTAAGCAACCTGGTTGCCAACGCTAAACTATTGTGAGGATAGAAGTTCGCCTCTAACCATGTGTGCTCAACCGGCACAGGTGTAGCCGTCACCGTGGCTCTTCGCAACCCAATGGCGACCCGTCTCCTGATACATTTCAAAATGACGCAAGTTCTTCATTTGGAATCCAAACTCCGGGTAAACGTAAACCAGGACTATCTCTCGTGGATCCTGCTCAAACGAGGCATCGAGCCGTTGAAAGACCTTGGCCATTATTTCCGCGCTGAACGGATTGAAGAGATAAACGACCAGCTTGCCGGCGGGGAAAACGAACTGGGTAGCATCCACAAGCTGGCAGTCGATCCGCGAAGATTGTGCTGTCGGCCGCCTGTAGCGCCGCACGTTTTCCAGTGCCTGATCGTGCAGATCTTCCCGCATTTCGACGCCTACAACTCTCCGAAAAGGGAATTCGGACGCAATCAAGAGCATTCTTCCTTTGCCGGAGCCTAGATCGACGAAGGTGTAATCGGAGGGGTCGGTTATGGGGAGAGACCGGATCACTTGCCTGGCCGTATTTGGACGGATAGGCAAGTATGGAAACCCGGCGGTCCAATCGCGAAGGTCCTCCAATGGATCCGCTCGGGTCTGGACATTGTGCCGCCAGTCATACCAGCGAGCTTCCGCGGTTATCGCTGAGTGGCGTAATAGACGTACTACGGGCAGTTCTTTGAGGGTATGGGTCAACGTGCCGGTCACGGGAATATACGCGTTCCCTACTCAGACGCTGTGTGTCAGTGCTTTGTTTCGGTAGTGAGTTTGGCTAGGAAACTTTCGCTGCCCGGCTTCGCTGATCGGCGGCTGCCAGGATGCCTTCCACCGACGGCACGATCAGTTGCCTGCGCCCCAGGCGGATGATGCCGCGCCGCGCCAGAGCGTTGAGTGTGGTGGAGGTGGTTTCTCGAGTGGCGCCGATCAGGCTGGCGAGTTCCCCCTGCGAGAGAGGGATTGAATACTCCGACGCGTTCGATTTCGCACCAAAGGTCTTAGCCAACTCGGCCATGTAATAGAGGATGCGATACTCCACGTCATGCAGACAGAGCAGCTCGATCTTTTTCTCCAATTCGCGTTTGCGCGCCGTCAGAAGTCCGCAAATCTCACGCCACAACTCCGGCCGCTTTTCACAAACGCGCAGGAATAAGTCGCGCGGAAGGACATAAATCACGCCCTCTTGCAGCACCTCTGCGGAAATCATCCGGCCTTGCTCGGTCCCCAGCGCCTGTTCACCGAACAGTTCGCCCGCACCGATAATCTGCAAAATGATTTCCTTGTTGTCAGGACCGCGCTTATAAATCTTTACGAGGCCGGATTCGAGGAAGTAGAGCGTGTCCGCGGGGCCGCCCTCGGCGTACACGGTGGCGAAACGCCGGTTCGGAGAGAACTTCGTAACCCCATCCAGGTTAATCAGCTCGGTCCGCACAACGCCAGCCAGGGAAGTAGATTGCGAATCCATTGGTCCTGTCCATTATAGTCCGAATGTCAAGCAAATTGTCACCTAAAACAACTGTAGGGTACTAGCGGCAATCGGAAGGATCTCGTATCTCGCTTGCCAGGTGCGCGCCCCGTTCGAAATGGTCTCGCATCGATGGAGAGTCCAGGCTCTGGCGAAACTCGTCCAGCGTGGCGATATAAGCTCGCAAAGCCTCCTTGACCGGAGCGCTATTGGTTGCCAGAATGTCCCCCCAGATATCAAAGGAACTCAGTGCCAATCTGGTGCTGTCCACCAGGGCCGGACCGAACACACGAGCTTGGAGTTCTTCGCGACCATTCAATAACGCTGCGAGGCCCGTGGAAATGAGTTGAGGAAGATGGGATGTAAATGCCACAATCCGGTCGTGCTTTTGTGGATCTAAGATGACTGGGCAGGCGCCAATCCTGGCGATCCAATCCAACAATTCCCGAGCATTCTCGGTCTCGAGCTCCGATTGGGATTGAGGAGTCAGTACGTAAGGGCGTCCATCGAACAAGCCGGCTTCGGCCGCCTCCACGCCGCGCTGCTCTCTCCCCGCCATGGGGTGGCCGCCCAAAAACTGGCAGCGTGAAATGACGCTTCGAGCTTTCGCGACAATAGTACTTTTTGTGCTTCCGGCATCCGTGATCAATGCCTCCGGTTGAACCCAGTCGTTCAAATCCGGAAGGACTTCCAGAATGCGAAGAATTGGCTGCGAGAGATAGATCAAGTCGGCGGACTGGCCTGCTTCGCGCGCGGTCGCACCTGCATCGATGATGCGCAGATTCAGCGCGCGTTGTATCGTTGCGGGCGAGCTCACGCCCAGGATTCGCCCCGAAAAACCGGCCCTGCGGAGAGCCAGCGCGAAGGAGCCCCCGATCAGGCCGACGCCAAATATCGCGACGGTCTTCATCCCAGACACATCCTACACCGAGCGCTCCACCGCCTGAGCGATCATGCGCAACTGCTCCATGAGTTCGGTGAACTGCTGTGGGCGCAGGGATTGCGCGCCGTCGCTGAGCGCATGATCGGGATCGTGATGAACTTCGACCAGCAACCCGTCAGCGCCCGCCGCAACAGCCGCGCGCGCCATCGGCAGCACCTTATCGCGCCGCCCGGTGCCATGCGAGGGATCGGCCACGATGGGCAGATGCGAGAGCGATTTAACGACTGGGATGGCCGAGATGTCCATCGTGTTGCGGGTCGCATTCTCGAAAGTACGAATCCCGCGCTCACACAAGATCACTTCGTAATTGCCGCCCGACATGATATATTCGGCGCTCAGCAGTAGTTCCTCGATGGTCGCGGAAATCCCACGTTTCAGCAGGACTGGCTTGCGCACCTGCCCCAGCTCGCGCAACAGGTTGAAGTTCTGCATATTGCGCGCGCCCACTTGCAGGATATCGGCGTATGCGCAGAGCACAGGGATCTGGGTTTGATCCATCACCTCGCTTACCACCAACAGGTTATGGCGATCGGCCGCTTCGCGCATCAACTTCAAGCCTTCTTCGCCCAGGCCTTGGAAGCTATAGGGCGATGAGCGGGGTTTAAACGCGCCGCCTCGAATGACTCTTGCGCCGCCGCGCGCCACCACGCTGGCGATTTGCTCGATCTGATCGCGGGTCTCAACGCTGCACGGACCGGCCATTACCACCACTTGATTTCCGCCGATCTCGACGTCGCGGATCTTGACCACCGTGCCACCAGGCTTAAAGTGCCTGCTGGCCAGCTTATATGGCGATACGATGCGGTGGCATTCCTTGACGCCTTCCATCACCTCGAACTCAATCGGATCGACATCGCCCACCGGCCCGACGCCGCCTAAGACGGTGTGCATGACCCCCGACGAGCGATGGACGATAAAGCCCATGGAGACAAGTCGATCGATGACCTTTTGGATTTGGGACTCCTCAGCTCCCTCTTGCATTACGACAAGCATGAAAATCAATTGTGGCACAGCGCGCGTTCACCGCGACCGGCTTCGTGTAGACTGGGCCTTGTAATACTTGCCGCCTTCGCGTATACTCCTCAGTACCAAGGAAACTTGTTGAGCCGGCCGTTAGGGCCGTTTATGGCTCTCTTTAGGTGGATTGGCGGCGTTTCCCGTCAACACCCGCCTTTCCGTATGCCTGTTGCGATACGCGCTTGACTGCCCGCGGGTGATCGGGCTGCTACGAATTGCGCGCTCCAAGCGGCAACCTACATAAATTCTACGAGCAGGTTTGTCCAAACAGGCTCGCCTGGGAGAAAGCAACTATGACTACG
The DNA here is from genome assembly GCA_035484655.1 of Bryobacteraceae bacterium. Taxonomy (GTDB): domain Bacteria; phylum Acidobacteriota; class Terriglobia; order Bryobacterales; family Bryobacteraceae; genus Palsa-89. Next base: position 8,329 of record DATHOT010000331.1, read on the forward strand.
TTTTACGCTCGAAACCTCATCAAATCGGGAATTGCCGCGGCACTTCTCGCCGTTACCATCCCAACTCTGTGCACCGCACAAGCCACCGGTCCTACCTGGATTCGATTTCAGACCACAAGGGTCAGGCCCGAAATGCGGGAAGAGTATGAAGGCTACATGAAGCAGATCGCAGCCGCATACAAGAAAACCTCAGTCCCGCTGTTTGTTACGTACCAAAATGTGGCCGGAGACATGACTGAATATACGTCCGTCCTTGGGCTCATGAAGTTCGGCGAGATGGATAGCCCCTCTCCGCTAATCAAGACGCTAGGCGAAGAGGCGTTTGGAAACCTGCTGCGTGGCGCGGCGCGCTGCCAGATTTCACAGAATCGCTATTTTTCGCTGCCAATGAATGACCTCATGATCAACAAGGGAGCACCGGGCACGCTGTATATGATGACTCGAACCTTCCTCAATCCGGGAAAGTTTCCGGAATACGAGGCCTGGCTGAAGAACGATTGGAAACCGGCGATGGAAAAGGCGGGAGTGACCCAGCTTCGTGTTTCGCGTCCCATCTTCGGCCTGCCTAGCGGCGAGGTTCAGACCGTCAGGATGATAAAGGACTTCGCTGAAATCGATGGGGGCCCAATCTTGCAGCAGAAATTGGGAGCCGATGGCGCCCGAGCCTTGAATGCGAAAACGAACGGGATGGTTCGAGCTACGACAATCAGCATCATCAGAGTCCGCGCCGATCTGAGCTACCTGCCGCCGATGCCCGCAGGCAGTAATTAGAGTCCCCTCGCGGCTCAGCGCTGGTTCGCGCCGGCGGTCTTGGCTTTGCTGGTTTCCTGCTCTTCCAGGAGGCATGCGCGGAGTTTGTCCGCCATGGTGCCAACGTTCGGTTCCAGGAACATGTCGATGTGGTTACCCGGCACTTCATGGATTTCCAGCCGGCTCGCCAAGCCGCCCCAACCGTACTCAGGATCGCGGTACTGTCCAACGGGACGATGCGCGCGACGGAACAGCAACACGCGGCCATCGTAGGGTCGAGGCTGGTAATTTTTGGAGGCGAAGATCGAGACGTATTCGATATTGTGCAGCCCATGCTGCAACGACCAGCCTGAGCGCAGGTGAATACGATACGCCATGCCCCAGGCTAAACCTTTCAGCCAGGTTAACCTGAACTGCAGACGCCGGCGCACATGCGCGGCCAGCTCCCTCGGCCTAAAACTCCGCAGTGTCCGGCCCTGCAGCTTCAGCCACTGGCTTAGGAAATGAACCCGCATCCGCGCGGATTCGAATGACGACGTGACGTCCGGGCGATGGGATTGATTCTCAGCGTCAAACAGAACTACCAGAGCCACGGTTTCGCCGCGCTGCTGGAGCTGCTGCGCCATTTCATAAGCCATCACGCCCGCGTCGCTCCAGCCGCCCAGGAAATATGGCCCCTCGGGCTGCACCTGTAGCAAGGTCTGAACGCAATGCGCGGCGATGTCTTCCAGGCAATAAGGCGCCGGCAAAGCATTTATATCCGGTAACGGCACGCCCAGAAATGGCTGGTCGATTCCTAATCTATTCGCAAGCGTGCGAAACAACGGGCCGGCTCCCACACAGAAGAAGGGCGGCCGAGACCCGTCGGGTTGGATGCCAAAGACCCGCGGGCACTTGAGCGAGTTGGGATCGCGGAGCATGCCGGCGAGCCGCTCAATGGTCGGAGCGAACATCAGCGCGGCCAGAGTGATCTTCGTGTTCACTAGTTTCTCGACGCGTGCCAGCATTCTGATCGCCAGCAGTGAGTTTCCGCCCAGTTCGAAGAAGTCCTCTTTGATGCCGATGGGTTGGACGCGCAGAACATCTTCCCAGACCTTCACCAGCTGAAGTTCCCACGCATCCCGGGAGGCGTCCAACGGGTCTGCCCGAGTTTCATCGCGTTGGCCCGGGGATGGAAGCGCACGGCGATCTACCTTTCCGTTAGATGTCAGGGGCAAGGAATCCAGGAAAACACACCTGGCCGGCAGCATATAATCCGGTAACTTCTGTTTTAGAAAGCTGCGGACCTGTAGCTCGGTGAGCCTGCTGGCTTGACGCGCGACAACATACGCTACCAGGCGCCGGTCGCCGGGGACTCCTTCGCTAGCGATGACCGCGGCCTCACGGATGCCAGGGTGTCCCACCAGCACGGCTTCGATCTCGTTCAACTCGACTCGGAATCCTCGGATCTTGACCTGACCATCCAGGCGGCCCAGAAAAACCAGGTTGCCGTCCGGCCGGTAGCGCACCAGGTCCCCAGTCTTGTACATGCGCGCATCGGTCTCGGAACTGAAGGGATCCTGGACGAATCGCTCCGCCGTTAATTCCGGGCGCCGATGATATCCCAGGGCCAATCCGTCACCGGCAATGTACAATTCGCCCGGTGCGCCAATGGGAACAGGCTGCAGGTTGCGATCCAGAACATAAAGGCGGACATTGGCGATGGGCCGTCCAATCGGAACGGCAGAGGCGGGAACCATTCCGGCCGGAATCTCGTACACGCAGCAACCGACTGTGGCCTCAGTGGGTCCGTATTCGTTAATCAACCGAACGCCCGGATTTTGGTGGCGCCAATAGCGGAGGGTTTCCCCCACTAGCGCTTCGCCTCCGATGACAAATGTTCGGGTCAATAGCCCGCGATGCTCGGCGGCCAATTTAAAACTAAGGGCTTCCAAATGCGCGGGGGTGAGTTTCACCAGGCTGAAATCACCGGCGCGCAGAGCGTCCGTTAAGGCTTCCAGCGTCGGATCTTCGCGCACGAGCACCGCAGACCGGCCGGTAAGCAGGGGTGGGAAAAGGCTGGTGATCGTCAAATCGAAGCCGATCGGAGTGTGTACCGGCGACCCGCGACCCTGGTCGGCCGAATAGGCAGCTGTGCACCAAGTGAGGTAGTTGACCAGCGCCCGGTGTGGAATCAAGACGCCCTTCGGCTGACCAGTGGATCCCGAAGTGTACAGCACGTATGCCAAATTGTCGGGCTCGACCGCCGACACTGGATTCTCGGGACTCTGATCAGCGGTGATCTGATGCCATTCGTCGACCGGCAATACCGCGCCGCTGTACGACAGTCCGTCGGCCACCGCCCGGTTCCTGCATAACAGCACTGGCGCTTGCAGGTCCGCGAGCATGAACGCCAGCCGCTCCTGGGGATATACCGGATCGAGTGGGGCATATGCCCCGCCCGCTTTGAGGATGGCCAACAGCCCCACCACCATCTCCAGCGAGCGCTCGATGCAAATGCCCACCAGCACGTTCGGTCCAACTCCGAAACTTCTGAGACCATGGGCCAGACGATTGGCCGTCGCGTTCAGCTCGGCGTAGGTGAGTTGGCGATCCTCATAGACCAGGGCGATGGCCTCGGGCGATCGCAGGACCTGTTCCTCGAAGAGCCGGTGCACGCAGGTTCGCGGATATTCGGCCCGGGTTTCGTTCCATTCCACTAAGACCCGGCGCCGCTCCACTTCAGTGAGAATTGGCAGTACGGAGACCCGCTCGCCGGGATTCTCGGCCACGGCTTCCAGAATGGTTTGGTAATGGTCCAGCATGCGGTGGACTGTTTCCGCCTCGAACAGGTCGGTGCGGTAGTGTACCACGCAAAGCGCGTCATGGGCGTCAAATTTGACGTAAATGCTTAAATCGACTTCGTTTAAATCGAATTCCGTACTGGCCAGGCTACGCTCGCCGCACTGAAACATCACTGGAAAAGCCCGCCCGTCGTCATCGGCTGGATCGCGTCTAGCTTCCTCCAGGTTTTCTCGGACTCGGGCCAACAATTCCCGGAACGCCGGGTCGTCTGAAACATCGGTGCGCAGCAAGATCAAGGTTCGAGCAGTTTGGTGCGAGGAAGGAGTACCGGTGACGATCTCCGGGCTTTCGGTATAGCGGTGGAGCAGGGCTTGGAAAGCGCCGAACAAGACTTCGAACAGCGTAGCGTGCTCCCGATCCGCGAGGGATCTGAGCTTTTCCAGAAGCGAGCCGTCCACTCTGTGCTTTTGTTGTGCGCGTGGATTTGCGCGGCGCCCCGGCCGATCGGTTGGAAGGAGCGGGACATCCGGCTTCGAAAGCCGGTAGCTGAACTGCTCGTCCAAAACCCGCAGTTCGGGTGAGCTCGCCGGGCGGACAACCGCCCGTCCTCCGGTCTGAATGTCGTTGCTCACGCTTCCCCGATACCCCAGCGTTGCAAGATGTCACTCCGATGCCTAAGTTTCTGGCGGTCTGTAGCCGCTTCAGGCTCACATCATAGACGCACTCGCGAAAAAAATCAATCATTTCGCCGCAACTTTTCCGGGCATGACCGGTTGCCAATAGAATCAACGGGATGCTCGGGTGTATCGTGACTGGCGAACAGGCCGCGATGCGTGAGTTTTCTTTTGTCGCTGCGGTTGTCGCCTTCCTTCTGGATGGTGGTACCAGGCAACACGTCCATTCAAGAACCAAGTCCCTAAATCCTGATACTGGCCATCGCGCACTGCTAAAAGGGGGCCCGATGCGCAGGAGAAGCTAGGCGACACGCAGTAGGCGACCACGCTGCCAACCGCCCATGTGAAGCGGTCCCCTGGACCGCGGCCGACGCACTCGTCCGGCTTATTTGGGTAGGAGCAACCGGACCAGGAGTCCCGCACGGACGAGGCGTCCTCCCCACTCAGACTTACGCTACTGGTTCCTAATCAATCGACTCGCGCCTCAGGCGGGCTTCGATCAACTCGTAGGGCTCCTCCGCTGGGGCGAATACCTCGTTGTTGTTTTCCAGCCCGAATAGGCCCAGATCCACCAGCCGGCAGTCTTTGTTCGGCAGCCAGAAATGGATCTCCGCGATGTCGGCATAGCGCTCCAACACCGCTTCCGCCATGGCGTGGAGAGTGAATTGCAGCGACCGGCTTTCGTGCTCGACAAAGGTGTCGAGGATCGCCTGCCGGACGCCGTGCCAATAGACAGAGAATGGAATCTCGTTGTCCGAATAGAGCCAGTTCGCCTTCACGGCCGCGGAGAGGATTCGGTCAGCAGTCTCTTTCAGCGTGGTGAACGGATCGTGGACGTAGCCTTCGAAACCCGACCCGGTGGTTTTCACAATCTGCAGATTCTCGATGCCCGATTCGATCAGTACGGTTTCCCGGGTGCCGGTTACGGCTGTGGTACGGCGCTCAGGGCCGGCCGGCGTGAACGACCACGGGTGCGGCTTGCCGCCGAAAGGGATGCGGGTCCAAAGATACTCGGCGATCCTTACCCTGACTTTTCGCACCTGGGGGTTGTCGGTAAGAAAGTGATTGATCAGTTGCTGGGCGAACTCCTCGATCTGTTCGATGGTGTAGAGCTTAGCCAGAGCGTATACGGTGTTTTTGATGGTGTCGGCCGGCAGAATGCTGCGGTTGTCGCCGGCGATGTAACTGCTCTCGAACTCGCCTTCCAATTGAACACTGACGGAAAGCTCTTTGAGGTCGTGCCGGTCTTGCTGGCGATGCACCTTGATCAGGCGCACGCGCGAAGCGCCATAGTTGTGATCGAGCAGCGTCGTGGACATCGGCTCAGGACTCTGAGCCTACTATAACTGGAACGCGAAATAGCCGAGACATCCGAGCCCGGCGCCGATCAACGCCCCCGCGATGACGTCGCTGAGGAAATGCATGCCTAGCAGGATGCGCGAGATCGCGACGCTGAAGGCGCAGAACAGCAGCCCGGCGGTGAGCTCGGGATAGAATAGCGCCATCGGAATCGTAACGGCGAAGCCGGTCATGGTATGGCCGGAAGGAAACGAGAATTGATCGGGCGGAAGCAGTGTCGCCCAGCAGTGTGGTTCGCAAGGACGAGGACGCCCCGCCAGACGCTTCAGGCAGAGAAACAGAAGAACACTCAGCGTGGCAGAGACTCCCGCTGCGCCGAGCGCCTCGAAGCGATGCTCGCCTCCGAAAAGAAAGATGGCCAGGCCCATCGCGTACCACAGCCAACCATCGCCGCCGCGCGTTGAGCTGATAACATAGGCACGCACCCAGCGCGGCGCAACCCAATTGTTGGCCCTGCGCATCACAGTGTGGTCGCCCCTGGTGATGAGACTGAACATTCCTACTACAAATATACTCCTCAGCATGTTACATTCTGTTGAACAATTGTTTAGGACAAAATGAAGAGAATTGATTTAATTTATTTCGAGGCCGGCGGGGGACATCGCGCCGCTGCTACTGCCCTCAAGTTGGTAATCGATCAGCAGCAGCGCGGGTGGGACGTTAAGTTGATGAACCTGCAGGAGATCCTCGATCCGCTGGACATATTTCGCAAGTACACTGGGGTCCGGATGCAGGACGTATACAACCTTTTGCTGAAGAAAGGCTGGACTCTTGGCGCCCCCCAATTAACCGTGGCGATGCACGCCCTGATTCGGCTTTATCATGGCGGCCAGGTCCGGCTGTTGAAAAAATATTGGGCGCCAGGCGAGCCTGATTTGGTAGTGTCGCTAGTGCCGAATTTCAATCGCGCTTTGCGAGAGAGTCTTCCCCACGCGCCATTCGTGACGGTCCTAACTGATCTTGCCGATTATCCCCCGCATTTCTGGATGGAACGTCAAGACCAGTACTTCATTTGCGGAACGGCGAAAGCAGCAGAGCAAGCGCTCGCGCTCGGTCATCCGAAGGAGCGCGTGTTCCAGACGTCGGGCATGATTCTGCGGCCGAAATTTTATGAGCCGATCACGATCGATCGCGAGGAGGCACGCGACCAGCTCGGCCTCAACACCGATATGCCCACTGGCCTGGTGCTTTTCGGAGGCGAAGGCTCGGGTGTCATGCTCGAAATCGCGAAGCGAGTGACCGCGCAAGCGCAGTTCATCTTTATTTGCGGCAAAAACCAAAAGCTAGCCGAGCGGCTGCGTCGCATGCCCACCACCTTTCCGAAATATGTCGAAGGATTTACCAGCGAAATACCTTACTACATGTATCTGTCTGATTTTTTTATCGGCAAGCCCGGGCCGGGAAGCATTAGCGAAGCACTGGCCATGCACCTGCCGGTGATGGTCGAGCGGAATGCGTGGACTTTGCCGCAGGAACGCTATAACACCGAGTGGATCCGCGAGAAAGACGTGGGTGTAGTGTTAAAGTCGTTTCGTGAAATCGACACCGGCGTGCGCACGCTGCTGGAGCCGGGCAATTTCGCTCGTTTTCGCGCCAACGCCGCAGCCATCAAAAATCGCGCGGCTTTTGAGATCCCGGATATGCTCGACGCCATACTGCAACAAAAAATCCTATCAGCGCGATAATTTCGCCCGCCGAGAAAAGCGGCCAATTGAACGGATTCGGCAGACCGCCGGCCATGGTGTTGCGATAGTCCCAGACGAACGAAAGGATCACGATGATTCCTCCCACGCTCATCGCCATCCATTCCCGCGGCCGCGCCGGCATTCCGCCGAGGCGCAGCGAGATCAGGCCACAAACAACCAAGGTCAAGGCCACGATCACAGGGGCAATCACCGGGCCGACCCACGGCAGCGGAATGAGGAACAGGATGTCCCAGGTGAATAGCGACTGCGGCCAATGGATCATCAGCCTCAGAAACAAGTAGAAGAAGATATCCCACAGACCGAATACGACCGCGAAAGCCGCAATGCGCTGGTTGAAATTCCGTCCGGCTGCCAGCCCAAAGGCCGCCAGCATCGCAATAGTGGATGCTTCGCGGCCGATTTCGATCAACAAGCGTCGCGGATTCTCGGGCCCGGAATCCGCTAGTTCACGCGGAGAAATCAGCGGAAACAACTCGTCGGCGCCGCGGCCGGGATGAAGCCGGTGCCGGATCGGATCGTAGATGGCCCGTAGATAAACCACGACCGCCGCTTCCACGTATCCGAATGAAATGCCAAATAATAGGAGCGCCGCTACGGTACGGGTCATGAGTTTTTTCTAGCATACGGATCTTCCGGCCAGGCGTGCTTGGGATAACGCCGGCTCAATTCTCGTCGAACCTGCGGATACAGCCGCTGCCAGAATCCGGCGAGATCAGTGGTGGTTTGGACGGGCCGCTGGTTTGGCGCCAGCAAATGTACAACCAGTGGAACTTTACCGCTCGCGATGCGCGGTGTTTCCCGCATGCCGAAGAAGTCTTGTAGCCTGGAGGCGATCCAAGGCGGTTTACCGGCATCGTAATGGACCATGGTTTGCCGCCCGCCAGGCAGACGAATCCGGCTGGGGGCGACTTCGTTCAGCAGCTTGGACTGGACGTGTTGTTCCAGGGTCGGAATCAGCGATTGCGCCGCAGCCTTCAACTCGGCAAAGCTTTTGAGACCACGGCACAGCGCCCGAAACGCGGATTCGACCTCGATCTTGGGAATCGCAGCGTGATCGGACGCGAATGCAACTCGAGCCAGGAATTGATCGAGTTCCTCGCGATCGACGAACCGCTCGACGCCGGCCTCGAGCGCTTTCTGGGCGAGTAGCTCCGCAGCTTTCTCAGGATCCGGAGCGCCGCCGCGAGTTTCCTCGATCACCAGATCGTCGTAGAGCAAAGCGTTGACTGCATCGACGCGCTCCGCCGGCCGGTTCCATTCGACACTATTGCGCTCGCGCACGTGATCGGGAAACAGATCAACCAGCCACGCAGGCTCGATTGCGCAATAGAGGCGAACCAGCGGTAGCGCATGCTCGCTCCGGTCTTCGATGTCGACGGCGACAAGAAAATCTGCCCGGGCATCGCAAGCCAGTTTGGCCGAACCGCCAGATGCGAGCAAAAGTTCGGTCTCCTTTCGGCGGCGGCCCACGCGATCGGGGAATGCGGCGAGAATCGATAATGGCAATGCGTTCGGGTCGTGCTTTTGCTCTTTAGGCGGACGGACTATTCTGCGGATCTGCTCGAAATGCTGCTTCGTTCGAGAGTCCATCTGCGAATCGACCAGGCGTAACAGGTCGCAGTTCTCTGACCGTGCGCCCGCGCTTAGCAAGGCAGCCGCCGCACAGCCCTCAACGCCGGCTCCCCGTTCACCAGCTTCGATCACCAGGCGCGCCAGAGGAGGATGCAACGGATAACGCGCCATGCGTCGCGCCCCGTCACCACTCGCTCCTAATCGCTCCAATAATTCTTCGGCGCGAGAAATAGCTGCGTCAGGAGGCGGCTCGAGCCAAGTTAGCTCCGCAGGATGGGCGATTCCCATGGCGCGCAGGTGCAGGCAAAATTCCGACAGTTCGCGGCGTGTGATCTCGGGCGCGTCATGATCGGGCCGGCGATGGAAATCTTCAAGCGTGTAAAGCCGCAGGACCCGTCCCGGCGCCGTGCGGGCCGCGCGCCCTGCCCTTTGTGTCGCCGATGCTTTGCTGACGCGCCGGACCTCGAGCATCGGCAGACCGGTCCACGGCGAGTCGCTCGCGATTCGCGCCAGGCCACTGTCGATCACCGCCGTCACGCCTTCAATCGTGA
>DATHOT010000332.1:0-23917 GCA_035484655.1 Bryobacteraceae bacterium
GGGGGCACCAAGACGCCGCTTCATCGGAACCAGTTTGGCGGTACGTTCGGTGGTCCGATCAAGCACAACAAGACCTTTTTCTTCGCGTCTTACGAGGAATTCCGGCAAGTGGCACCGACTGTCAGCCTGACCCGGGTGCCCACTGCCGCCGAGCGCGCTCAAGTGACCGATCCGATTTCACAGGCCTTGTTAAAGTTCTGGCCGAGCCCGAATACAAGCGGCGCGAACAATTTCATCGCCAATGTAGGCTCGACCACCTTCGATTACACCGGCTTGATCCGGGTCGATCACGATTTCAGCGATCGCGATCACCTCACCGGCCGCTTTGCCGACTATCAGGGCGCCACGTTTACCCCCGGAGCGCTTCCGACCGAAGGCGGGAACGGCAATGTTCCGGTCAGCCGCAATGGAGTGATCACCGAAACCCATACCTTCTCGCCAACGCTATTGAATGAATTCCGCCTGGGTTACTCCCGGAACCAGACGTTCATTACAGTGCAGGATATCGGTCTAAATGCGGCGAGCATCTTCCAATCTAACGGTGTGCCGCTGGCCGGGGTTGTGGATGGCAGCAAGAACGTCCAGGATTCCGGTCTGCCAACGGTCAGCATCAGCGGCGGCTATGCTACTCTCGGCAGCACCACCAACCTGCCGCAAGGGCGTATTACCAATACAACTGAACTTTTCGACAATATGTCCTGGTCCGCACCCTTTGGAGCCAGCAAGCATTCCTTCCGCTTCGGCTACCATATCCGCCGTGAACAGGCCCGCCGGTATTTGGACAGCACGGAACGCGGGTCGTTCAGCTTCCTGAGCTGGGCCGATTTCGCCGGCGGTCAGGTCAACAGTTCGACTTTTAAGACCGGGAGCACGCTGGCCTATTGGGACCGCTTCCCTTGGGATCTGTACTGGCAGGATCAGTATAAAGCCAAAGACAATCTGACCATTAACTACGGAATCCGGTACGAGTACCCATCCGCGATTTACCAAACACGCAACGACGCGACTAATTTTCTTCCAGGCGTCGGACCGGTCCTGCTGGGGACCAATCAGCTTCTGACCATCGATCCGACTAAGGTCGGCCCGGCTGCGCTGGTCTTGAGTCAAGCACCGCTAACACTCAGTAACAGCGGCGTCCATAGCGACAAGAACAATTTCGCTCCCATCGTCGGATTCGCCTACACCCCGCGCTTCTCGGAGAAGCTGTTCGGCAAGGACGACACAGTGATCCGCGCCGGATTCCGCGTCGGCTATGACGATATCTTTAACAACATCCCCGCCAATATGGGATTGAATGCCCCGTATAACTTGGGCACCACTCAAACAGCCGGCGTCACCCAGCCCGGAAAGTTTCCGTGGGCCGTCGGCTTCAACCAGAACGTTCCACTGGTAAAATTCAATTCGGCCGGCCAGCCAGTGGTGGGCCTGGTGGGCTTCAGCGCCGAGGATCCCAATATCCGCAGCGCATACGTGTACCAATACAACCTTGGAATTCAGCGGAAGATTGGCAACAATCTTTCCTTTGAGCTGGACTATCAGGGGAGCACCGGCCACAAGCTGGGTCTGTTTGTGGACTACAACCAGCCTCAAGTGATCGTGAATAATCCGGCTTTGCGCGGAAATCAAGCCCCGAACGTACAGATTTACCCCTATCCTACATTCGGCTCCGTGGGTGTTGGCAAGGATATTGGCAACTCTAATTACAACGGCATGGTCGCCACCTTGAAGTACCAGTCTCGGCGCGGCTACTTCCTGCAGGCTTCCTACACGCTCAGCAAATCGATCGACAATAACTCGGCATTCTTCGGCTCAACCGGCGAACTGAGCGTGATCTCCGACGGCAATCACATCAATCTGGACCGGGGACCATCGTCATTCGATACCCGGCAGCGGGCGGTGGTGGTATACAACGTGGATCTACCGGTTGGCCCTGGTCACAAGGTTTTAGGTTGGAACAATGGTTTCAACCGGCAAGTGTTCGGTGGCTGGCAAGTCTCGGGCATCACCAGCGCTCAGACTGGGCAGCCTTTCACCGTTTATGACACAGCCGCGGACTTCAGCGGATTCAATCAGCTTGCCGACCGTCCGGATATCATTGGGTCGGGAGCGCTGCCCCAGAATAACGGTAATCCGGACGTCGCGTTCAGCACCAGCTACTTTTCAGCGGTCCCACCCACCGGACGGGTGGGCACCTCCGGGCGGAATCAATATTACGGCCCAGGCTTGGTGAACTACGACTTCACGGCGTTGAAGAGCTTCGCAATATGGGGCGATCGGTCCCGGCTAACGTTCCGTGCGGACTTCTTTAATCTTTTCAATCACACCAATTTTGCCAACCCGGGCCACAACGAGTCGAGTAGCTCGACATTCGGCAAAATCACTCAGACAGTCGGCAGCGCAGTAGCGACATCGGTGGGCACCACCGCCGGACCCTATGGCGGTCCCCGGCAGATCCAGCTCTCGCTGCGGCTGCAGTTTTAGCTGAGAAACAATCCAGGGCCAGGATGGTCCTACAGATTCGGCCAAGTAACGCCGATACTCCGGTGAGGAGTGTCGCGCCCGATTCTGCTATGACCGGCCCTGAACAAAGACGCCAAACCCGCCGGAATGCCGATCATTTCGTCCGCGTTTCCACTACAACTACGGGGTCGGCGCGACAGACCGAAACTGCCCGCATGGTCGATATCTCGGAAGGCGGGCTGTGCTTTATCGGCTCACGCTATCTCGTTCCCGGGACATCCTTGGGAATCGAGTTCGGCGATTGCCGCATTGTGGCCGAAGTCCGGCATTGCCGGTTGCGGGAGTACGGGACGACCAGCGAGTTTTTCATCGGAGTGCAGGTTCAAGAGATTTTGGAAGGCGTCGAAACTTGGCTGGCGCTGACCGACTTGGGGGATTGATTCGTGGCGCAGGTACTCGTGCGAATACCAGAATATCTGCGTTGTTAACGGTCCCGGTTCCAGCTCGCCAGGAACGATTCCGTCGCCAGCGTTTCCTGCTCCCGGTCCTGTTCTTTGCGCCACTCTTCGATCTTTCTGGCTCTCAACTCCTCTAGCAGCCGGAAGCGCTGCTTAGCGGCGCGATAACTTTTCTTCTGCTCGGAGAGGTCGCGATGGCATTTCGCCACCAGCTTTACCAGATTATCCGCTTGCCGCTTGAGACTTGCAGCATGTGCGCCCACGGCCCGCAGATCCGCGCCGCGAAGATCGGGCAACGTATCGAGCGACCGGTCCAGGTTTGATTTTTCGGCGCTCAGATCGGCGCGCATGGTCTGCAGCCTGAGTTGCTCGCGGAGCAACAGTTCCAGCTTTGCCTCTTCGGACGCCAGCTCGAGCGCTCGCCAGCGGAGAACTTTTTCAAGAGAAAAGTGAAACTGCGCCACGCCTGGATTCCTGGGCAGCCGCTACCCCAGCGCGGCGGCTAGTTTTTCTAAACGCTCTAGCGTCTCTGGAAGTTTGCAGAATTCGTGCGAATCCTGCTTCAGGAAATTCATGACCTCCGGACGGCATCTGATGGACGCGTCCAGCTTGGGATTAGTGCCGGCCACATAAGCTCCTAACTGAATCAGGTCGTGCGAGTCGTGATACAGTGCCAGCGCCTCGCGCAGCTTCTGGATTTGCGAAATCTGTTCGGGGGAAGCAATGCGCGATGTCAGCCGGCTGATGGAATGGCGAATGTCGATCGCCGGATAGTGCCCCGCCGCCCCCAATTCTCGCGACAGGATCAGGTGGCCGTCCAGAATACCGCGCACGGCGTCGCAAATTGGCTCGTTGAAATCGTCTCCTTCCACCAGGACCGTGAAGAATCCCGTGATGGAGCCCTTTTTGAAATGCCCGGACCGCTCGAAGATCTTCGGCAGGAGCGCGAACACCGACGGCGTGTAGCCTTTCTGGCTGGGCGGCTCTCCGGCGGCGAGGCCGATCTCACGCTGCGCCATCGCCAGTCGCGTCACCGAGTCCACCACCAGCAAGACATTCTTGCCTTGATCGCGGAAGTATTCGGCTACCGCCAATGCTACGAAACAGGCCCGGATGCGCAAGGGCGCCGGACGATCGGAAGTCGCCACCACCACCACCGAACGGCTTCGTCCTTCGGGCCCCAATTCGTTTTCGAGAAATGCCCGGACTTCGCGGTTGCGTTCTCCAACCAACGCGATTACGCTCACGTCGGCATCATTGTGGCGGGCCATCGCGCCCAGCAGAGTGCTCTTGCCTACGCCGCTGCCGCCGAAGATCCCGACGCGCTGTCCTTTTCCGCAGGGCAGGATGCCATCGATGGCGCGAACGCCGGTAATGAGCGGTTCAATGATATGCTCGCGTTCCATGGGGCACGGAGCTTGCGCGTACAAAGGATACGCGGCGTTGGTTTGAATCGGCGGGCCCTCATCGATCGGCCGGCCGAATCCATCCAGAACACGGCCTAGAAGGCCCGGGCCGACGCGCAGGAGCGCATCTTCTTTGCGCGCGATTACGCGATCGCCGAGCTGCAGGCCATCCATTTCTTCCAGCGGCAGCGACAATACCCGATCGTTTCGAAAGCCGATTACCTGCGAGCGGATGGTGCGGCCGTTGGAGGTGCAAACCTCGCAGAAATCGCCAATCGACACAACCGGTCCGCGGGACGCTATCAGCAGGCCCACCATCTCGGTTACCTGACCGATCCAGGGCATTAATTCGATATCGCTGAGTTGAGCGCTGAGCTTGCCGAAAACGGAACTGGTAGCGGATGCCATTCTATCTTTCCAGCCGGTCGATCAGGCCGCGTTCGATCTCCAGCAGTTGCGTATCCACGGAGGCATCCAGAATGCCTTGCGAGGTTTCCAGGAACACTTCGCCCGGTTTCAGCCCGGGATCCGGCATGAGAACCAGATTTTTCGGAGCGCCGGATTGTTCCAGCGATTTCTTCACCAGCGATTCCAGGCCCGGATGCATGCGTACGCGTTGTATCTCGCGCGATTGGATTTTTAGGAATGCGGTTTTGACCAGACCCGTGAGTGCGTCGGGGTCCAGTGAAACCTCGCGATGGATCACGCGCGCCGCTATCGAAACGGCCAGGCGTACCAGGTCATGCGTGGCCTCTTCGCGGATCGTGTCGCGGACACGAGCCAGTTCGGCCAGATTGCGTGCCAGGCCGTCCATCGCCGGACGGATCTGTTCCTCGGCCTCGCGCCGGCCAGCCGTAACGCCCGCCGCAAATCCCTCCCTCCGCGCCTGCTCCAAGCCTTGTGCCTCTCGCTCGGCATCCTTGCGCGCGGGCCCCTTGCTGCGTGCGTCGCCAGGCGGTTCCACGACACGCCACAGAGCCGTCGCCGCCGAAGGCTTTTCTCCGCCCGCCAGAATTTCAGACGACATACTGGTCGCCGCCGCCGCCCTTCAAGCTGAGAACGCCCTCCGACTCCAATTGCTGGACCACCGCCAGGATCTGCTGCTGGGCCTGCTCCACATCCCGGATGCGCACAGGTCCGGCAGCGTCCATATCCTCGCGCAACATCTCCGCGCCGCGCTGGGACATGCACTGCATGAAGTGATTCTTCAATTGATCGCTGGTACCCTTCAGAGCGATGGTCAGCAGCTTGCGATCGATCTTGGCCACCACTTCCTTCATGGCCGTGGCGTCGATCAGCAGCAGATCTTCGAAAACGAACATGTAATGCCGGATCGCGTCCACCAGCGCCTGCTGCTCCTGCATGTTGGTGAGGATCTCTTCGCTCACCGCCGAGTCCATGCGATTGAGGATTTCAGCCACGCTGCGCGGCCCTCCGTGTGGCTCGCTCTTTACCTGTGCAATCGATTTCAATTTCTCGCCGATCACCAGCGAGATGCGCGCCACCACGTCATTCGATACGCGATCCAGTTCCGCGATCCGGATCACTACGTCGGACCGTATCGCCGGAGGAAGATTCGCAATCAACGACGCCGCCTGCGCTGCGGAAAGATGCGAAAGAACCAGAGCGATGGTTTGAGGATGCTCGCCTTCGATGAAGCGGCTCAGCAGGCTCGGATCCGCCTTCTGCAGCGTTTCCAGGCTCTTGTTTGATCTAACGCCCTTGGGTAGCGCCTCGGCCAGCCTTCGGGCGCCTTCCGGACCGAATGCGCTGGACAGCATTCTCTTGGCATAGTCGAAGCCGCCTCGTCCCCCGCCGCCCATGGTCGATTGGCAGAATTCTTCCAGCACAGCTTCGGTCTGATTCGGTGTCACTTTCTCCAGCCGCGCAATCGCTTTACTGACAGACTTCACTTCTTCTTCGCTCAACTGCTTCAGGATCTCGCCGCCCAGTTTCTCGCCCAGCGTAACCAGCAGAATGGCCGCCTTCTGCGACCCTGAAATCTTGACTCCGTCTTCGCCGTTAACAGTCATACGTCAGATCAGCTCGCTTCCTCTTCGGCCAGCCAGCCACGCAGGACATTGGCCCACTGTTCCGGATTATTGCGTCCGTTTTCCTGGAGCTGCGCCAACAACGCTTCGGTGCGCGAGGGCATGAGAGCCGGAAGGTTGGACGGTGTGGCGCTCATTCCGACATTTGGCGGTGGGAGTGGTGTCGCGGACATCGAGACTGCGGGCGGCAGCGCCTCGCCCATTTCCACCTCCGCTCGGCTCTTTCTTCCTCGGGAGACGGCGAAGATCACCACGCCGATCATGAGGACTACGCCGGCAATGCCGCCGTAAAGCACCGGCTTGTTTTTCAGCAATGCGTCCAGTCCGTTGGGCGGTGAGATTTTCTGCGCAGGCGCTCCACCGGCCGGCGGGGGTTCTGCATTCACGGTCATATCGAAGGGAAGCGTTTCCACCGTCAATTCATCGCCGCGCTGCGTATTCAATCCCACCAGCGTAGCCACCACACTATGGATGGTCTTCAGCTTTTCGGGCGACGGTGGCGTTACGATGCGTTTCTGCTGCGTGCCTTGCCCTTGCCATTTCACTTCGTGGTCTACCAGCACGGCGATCGATAAACGCTTCAAGGCCCCCTGGGGTAATTTGAGATGCTTCACTGTGCGGCTCGATTGGTAGGTGATGTTCTCGGTGCGTCTCACCGACCCGGTGGTGTTTCCGCCCGGCTTTGGCGGCGGAGGCTGAGGCAAGTTGGAAGCCGTTCCCGGCTGTCCGGCGGCGATGCGGGTAACACCGCTCGAGTCTTCCATCTTTTGCGAAGTCACCATGACGGATTTGGTGGGGTCGAAGTTCTCCTCGCTCTGCTCTCCGCTCGACATATCGACTTCGGCCGAGACGCCGGTCCGAAACTTATCCGGCCCGAGCAAAGGCTCCAGCGTATTGTTGATCTTCAACATCAGGTCGTGTTCGATGGCCTGCCGGTATTCCAGTGCCGCTTCTGTAATCTGCGCACCGTCCGCCAGACCGTCCCGCCGCGCCCGGTTGAGCAGGTTGCCGCGCATGTCGACGATCGATATGGCTTCCGGTGTCAGACCCTCCACCGCGCTCGACACCAGGTTCGCGATCGCCGCCACGTTCTGCGATGACAGGTTGGCGCCCGGACGAAGCCCCACCAGCACGCTGGCCTTGGCCGCTTCCCGCGACTCCAGAAATACCGACTCCTTGGGCAGCGTCACGTGTACGCGCGCCTGCTGCACTTCCGAGAGCGCCATAATGGTCCGCTCCAACTCACCTTCGACGGCCCGCCGATAATTCACATGCTCGGCGAAGTCGGTTACGCCGAAGTTTGTTTTGTCAAAGATCTCAAATCCGATCCGTCCCTTTTGCGGCAGCCCCAGGCCGGCCATTTCCAGCCGCAGCTCGGGGACTCTGTCTTCGGGCGCCAACAGCGTGGTTCCGTTGTCGGCCACCCGGTAATCGACACCGCTTTCTTTCAGTTTTTGAACCATGGCCATCGCATCTTCAGGCGCCAGCGAAGTATACAGCGGCCGCAGACCGCTCTCGCGTTGCCAGCGCGAGAACCATATCACGCCTCCCACCACGGCGGCGGCGCAAATCACGATGGCCGTCAGTTGCTGCGCGGAAAGAGATGAGAGAAGCTTTTTCACTTGGTTCATTGGGGGACGGAAATGGAGAGCCGGTCACGCTCACACTTGCATTCGCATAATCTCCTGGTATGCCGACGTGACTTTATTGCGAACCTGCAAGAACAACTCAAACTCCAGGGACGCTCTTTGCGCCGCGAGCGCCACCGTGTGCAGCTCCTCGTTTCCACCGTTCAAAAAGTTGTTGGTCACCTGCTGCGATTGAGCCTGCGACTGCTCCATGTTTCCGACGATGCCCTGCAGAACGGACTGGAATCCGCCCGCGCTCTGGCCCGGTGAATTTACCGGCGCCACCTCGGGGAGGCTAATGGGCGGGATGGAAGAGATAGGCGGAATCATGAGATTAACGGAACAGATCGATCGACTTCTGGATCATGTCCTTGACAGCCGATATCGCCGCCACATTGGCTCCATAGCTACGCGAGGCGCCCAGCAAGTCCACCATGTCTTCGGCCGGATTCAGTTTGGGATAGGCTACGTAGCCGTCTTTATCGGCGTCCGGATGACCGGGCATATAGCGCCGGTCCGGTTCGCTATTGTCCACCACGGTTTCGCTCACTCGCACGCCTTCAACGTTGCCGTCCAAGGCCGAGTGAAAGGCCGATGAGAAGGATCCTGATCCCACCGAAGAGTCCGATTCGAACACGACGTCTTTTCTGCGATAGGGTCCGCCTTCGGGCGTGCGCGTCGTCTCCGCGTTGGCCATGTTTTCCACCAACAGCTCCGCGCGCGTTCTTTGGGCGGCCATACCGGAAGCGCTGACATCCAGAGAGGAAAACAGGCTCACGCGCTCTTGTCCTCCTCGATTGCCATTTTCACCGTAGAGAGCTCCGATCGCGCCAGGTTGGATGCGACGCTGAAGCGCAGCGCGTTTTCAGCCAACAGTCTGGCCTCGCGGTCGACGCTGACATTGTTTCCGTCGTTCTTGGTCTGCAGGCCCGGAACTTCCATGACATTGGGGTTGGAATTGAAGAGCTGATTTTGCAGCTCGCTTTGGAAGTCGATGTCTTTGGTTTTGAATCCGGGAGTATCGGTGTTGGCAATGTTGGCGGCCACGAGCTTCTGTCGGGTGCTCAGAAGATTCATGTAGCGCTCGATACCCGAGCCGAGGTTCTCCACCATGATGGCGTTGCCGACTGCAATTCCGCTTCCACAGAAATGCGCTAGTTTTTCAACGAGTTGCTGCGACGCAGTGTTGAAGCTGTGACACTTAGCGTTGAGATCTCGACGACTTTGATGTGGAGCCGGACTAGCCCTTGACCTGTAGGCCCTGATGCTGACTCACTGCGCCGTGATAGCGGCTCGCCTTTTGAAGAATGTGGTGCTGGTCGGCAGCCAGGTTACGCTGGATGAGCGTCATCTGGCGCGCCCATGCCAGCAGTTCACAAGCTTTCGCGGGTATTGACGAGCCGCCCCGTTCCAGTTCCGGCAGCGCTTCCCAGTTCTGCCTCACGGCCTGGACGTAACGATGCACAGCGCCTTCTGCGCGGGCATGGTCGGATGCGATCACAGCGGCTCGCAGTTCGCGGGCTGCCCGCTCGAGGCCACCGTTCAAATCGTCACCCGCCGGAGGTATTGTTACCAATTGTGCCATTCGAATTCAGGGTCGCAATCTGGAAGAGGCCGTCGACAAACTGCGTCTGGTTTTGCAGTGTCGCAATCAAGGCATCCGCGGCAGCCATCTGCGCCGTGAGGGTGGTGTTCAGTTGATTCACCCGATCCTGCGCGGCACTGATCGCATCTGCTTCGTGTTTGTTCTGGGTCTGAAGGTTTTGAGCCTCATTCGGAATCAGGCCCGTGGTGGGATCCAGCAGCCCGGTGAGCGTGTTAGCCGCCGACTGCAGATAGCCGCCGGTACTCGGATCTCCCAAAAAAGAAAACGCATCTGAAATCTGCTGCGATGAGAGCCCACCCAACGCACTGGGGTCAAACGAAAGCGAACCCTGCTGCGTATACTGGATTCCCAACTGGGCAAGGGACGTGATCGAGCCGCTTCCGCCTGAATAGTTCACCAACTGCCGCAATGAATTCTCCATCAGAAGAACGGTGGTATCTCCGGCCAGAGGTCCTGCATTCTGACCGAACTGCTTTTGTAACTCCGCAAACGCCGCATTATAGTCGCCGACGAAAGAGTTCAGTGCATTGGACAAGGCGGCTGTGTTGGCCGCAACGGTGACCGTAGCAGTTCCGGCCTTCTCCAAAGTCACATTGAGCCCGGGTGCGATTGTGACCGTATCCGTATTGGTGGAAATTCCGCCGGACGGTTGCCCGTTGACCGTGTACGACGCGCTGGCGCCGGTGCTGGTGCTGGTTAAGAAATTCGTCGTCGTGCCGTCGCTCAACCCCAAGGCGACGTTCCCGAGCGTTGTGCTCTGTAATGCCAGCCGGTAGTCCGGCGAAGAGGGAGAACCCAGGTTTACCACCGTGGCCTGCACGCCGGCGCCGCTGGAATTGATGCCGGCCGCCAGTGCATTCAGATTTTGGGAGGCAGGCGTGATGGTGTAGTTGGTGCTTCCGACGGTCAGAGTGAAGGATGTGCTGGAGCTGATGTTCTGGGTGGTGGGATCGGTAACCGGAGTGGACCCCGCGTTGCTCAGTGCCGTCGAGGAGGAGCCGGGATGGAGCACTTGAATCGTGTAAGAACCTTGCAAGGAACTGCCGGTTAGACTGGCCTGCAATACGGTTTGATCCGATACCGAAGCTGCCAAGCCACTGCTTCCTGTTCCACTAGGAAACGATTGCACGTCCTGCTGCAGAGTTGTAAACAGCCCGCTGATGGTACTTAGCTCGCTGCTTCGAGCCTGGATTTGCTGCTGCTCCGCGGTCATCTGCTGGATGGGCAAGGCGGCAATGGCGATTGATCGATTCACTGCATTCTGCAGATCGGTGGCGAAGGTGCTGGCCCCGGTGGTGGTGCCAAGCGCGGGAATGCTGCTGGTGCTCATCGAGATTCCTCAAAAAACGAAACCGGGCCGGTCTTGGGTAAGATCGGCCCAGATCAGTTTCAGCTTTAGGCTGCTGGTTATTGCAGCAGCTTGAGGACCGCCGCGGGTGCCGCATTGGCCTGAGCCAGGGCGGCAATCGAAGTCTGCTGCAAGGTCTGAGCCTTAGTCAGGTTGGCGGCTTCGGTCGCGATGTTGGCGTCACGGATGCCGGATTCGGCGGCCGAGAAGTTGGTGATTTGGGAATTCGCCAGGCTGATGGCGTAGTTGATCTGGTTCTCGCCGGAGCCCACTCGTCCTTGTACCAGTCCAAGATTGGCGATGGCCGAGTTAATAGCCGTGATGGCCGCTTCCGCGTTGCCCGTCACCGTTCCGGTACTGGCCGGAGCGTTGGTCGTCTGCGCGCCGGTTGCTGTGAAAGCGCCGCCGGCAGCGGTGGTGGAGGCGGTGAAGTTGTTCACGCTCTGAAAGGAGATGCCCGTCCCGGCGCTGTTGGCCACGGCATAGATGCCGTACTGCGCGGTCTGCGCGTTGATCTTGGAGAGCGCCGAAGCCAGCGTCTCGGTGGTTCCTAGGGTGACGTTGGCGGTGCCCTGGCCGTTTTGGAAAGTCAGGGTTTCCGCGATACTCGGACCCGTAGCGTAAGTACCGGCGCCGGCAACGTTGAAGACGCCCGAGTTGGTCGCTGTCGTGGCTGTGGTGGCAATCTTGTCCACCGCCGTAGTAGCCGTCGAGACAGTGAACGGTGTCGAACCGCCGAAACTCAACTGTCCGTTGCTTCCGACGGAAGCATTGATTCCGTAAGGGGACAGTTGGCTGTTCAAGCTGGCGAGGACCTGTTGTTGGGTCAATGCACCCGAGCCGCCCACGCTGACGTTGACTGTTTGCGCGCCGCCGTTCTGCGAGTAAAGGTTAAACGCGAAGGTTTGTGCAGTCGCCGCGAGGAAAGTTGCCCCAGGCGCGTCCAACCGCACCGTGTTACCGGTCAGGTCCGTTCCGCCGCCGCCCACGCTGGTCGTGCCCAAACCCAGGCCGTTAGAATCCACCTGGTTCTGCGTGCCGCTGAGGTCGATTTTGACCTGTGAATTGGCGATTGTATTGCCGCCGCCGATATAAATGTTATTTACCACGTTCAGTTGGCCGTTAGCGGCCAGCCCGATGTTGCTGGCCTGCTGTGTAACTTCACCCAGCAGCGATTGATACTCAGTGTTCAGAGTATTGCGGTCGCCGGCAAAGGTGGAGCTGGCCGATTCCGTGGCGAGCGTCTTCAACCGGTCCAGAATGGTGGAGATGTTGTTCAGTCCGCCGTCCACGATTTGCAACGAGCTAAGACCGTTGTTGGCGTTAAGAACACCCTGGTTGAGCTCCGCGATGTTGCTGCGATATTGATTTGCCACTGCCAGACCGGCAGCGTCATCCCCGGAACTGTTGATGCGGTAACCCGACGTCAGCTGCTGAATCGTATTGGCTTGGAAGGCCGTGTTTATGGCAAGGTTTTGCTCGGCGAACAGCGACGTAACGTTGGTTTGTATTGAAAGCATATTGTTGTCCTTTTCGTTGATCTGTCCGGCTTTGCCGAACCCACGCCAGTTTCATTCTGCGTGCACTTACCTTGTCGATGATTTCCTGTACTCTTTCAGGTTTTTTTAGAGGATTTTGGAGTGCCCCCATACAGGGGATGCTGTACTAGTGTCGAGGGCTCGACGTTGGTGGTAGGAGCCTGAGAAAACGGCGGCCAAAGGTCTATTTCGCCGCGGCGGGTTTGGCCATGGCGGTCGCATCGGCCGGCACCGAAGGCTTGAGCTTCAAGCTGTTTACGATAATGACGTCCACGCGGCGGTTCCGTGCGCGACCCTCGGGCGTTTCATTGGTATCCACCGGCACTGTTTCCGCGCGGCCCACCACCGAAAACCGGTCCCGCTTCAGCCCAAAAGTGTCGGAGAATGCTTCCATTACTGCAATGGCCCGCGCGCACGATAGTTCCCAATTGCTTTTGAAGTGCGTGTTGTGAATCGGCACCGAATCGGTGTGTCCTTCCAACTGAATGGAATTGGGCAACTCCCGGATCACGTCGGCAACCTTCTTTAGGGCAGGCAGGTTATTCTTATCGAGCGCGTCCTGTCCGGACGGAAAGAAAGCCGACTGCTTCAGACTGATCACTAATCCGCGGGCCTCCAGCCGCATTTCCAGTTTTCCGGTTTTGATCTCGTCTTCCAGCTCTTTGGTCAGCCGCTGCATCGATGGCAGCAATTCCACCACATTGTCCTGGGGCGCTTCTTTGGCGGAATGCTGGGCGCCTCCCGGGCCTTTCATCATGGCGTTGCCCTGTCCCTTGTCGTCCACGGTTCCACCCAATATTTTCGCGACCGCGGGTGGGACACCCACTGACTTACCATTTTCCAAAGCCTTTTCCACCGCTTCGGATATTTGTTTGGCCCGGGCTTTGTCGGTTTGAGAAGAAGCGAACATCACCACAAAAAACGCGAAGAGCAAAGTGATGAAATCGGCGTAGGAGACCAGCCATCGCTCATGATTTTCCGGCTGCGGCGGCTCCTTCTTCAGCGCCATACTCTAGCTTTGTGCCACGGCCGCTTGTGCCGCCTGCTTCGGCGCCTTGGATTTACTCCCCGATTCGGACTCGCCCTGAGTAAACGCCTCCAGTTTCACTCGAATCAGTTTCGGGTTCATCCCCTCGACGATGCTGCAGACGCCTTCCAGCATCAGCTCTTTGGCTTCCATGGCATGATGGAATCGCGCCTTGATCTTGTTGGCCGCCGGCAGAAAAAACAGGTTTGCTGAAGCCACGCCATAGACCGTAGCCACGAACGCGACCGCAATACCACGGCCCACTTCCTCGATATTTTCCAGGTGCTTCATCACCTGGATCAGGCCCAGCACCGCGCCGATGATGCCGATGGTCGGAGAGTAGCCCCCGGCTGCTTCGTAGACCTTGACTACCGCCTCGCCGCCCCGATGTTCCATTCCGATGTCCAGTTCCATCATCTTGCGAAGCTCCTGGAGATCGGTGCCGTCCACGCTCAGCGAGATTGCTTTCCTCAGAAAAGGGTCCGCGATGTTCGGCAGATCTGCTTCCAGCGAAATGATGCTGTTCTTGCGCGCTTTGGTGGCGTAGGAAATGATCTCTTCGATCATTTCCGCTGGTTCCTGGCTGTGCTCGAAGAAGACCGATCCCAGGCATTTCGCGGCCTTGATCAACGTCCGCAGCGGAGTCGTAACCATGACCGCACCGATGGTTCCACCCAACACAATCATCAACGCGGTGACCTGAGCGATATCGGTGAGCTTCCCGCCCTCCAAAACCAACCCACCTAGGATTCCTCCCGCCGCCAGCAACAAGCCCCCCAGCGTCGCTAGGTCGGGCCGGGTGGAGGCCTTCTTTGGTTTCGAGTCCGCCATGAGTTTTTCTTATTGGCCGCCCGCTGCCGAAGGGGCAGGCACAGTGTCGCTGAACGCAGAGCTAGCGGTTTTTTTGAGCGGACAGCCATGCTCGCTTACGATCGCCCGCCGGAATTGGATCACTCGTTCCACGACTTCTTCGGCAGATTCCAGGACCAGAAACTTCTGCCCCGTCGTCAAAGCTATGACGGTATCCGGCGTAACTTCAACGTGCTCGATCAGGTCCGAGTTCACAATCAACGGGACATGGTTCAGCCTGGTGAGCTGTATCATCTCTAGGTCCAATATGTTGGCTTCGCTGTTCTATCGACCGAGCGCGGCCAAACGTTTATGCCTCAACACCAGCGCCGCATCCCGTCTTCCAAACATAAAGTGTTGGCCTGGTACCGCCGATCCAGGGAATACTGTTTATCCCTCTGATGGAATCCACCTGGACAAAAGCGGACTTCAGGAACTATGGCAAGCTGCAGGCTGCTTCGAGCGATCTGCTGCGCTCCACCCTGGAGGTGCTGGGCCGCGAGCTCGGGCTTAGTCTTTCGGCTTTCCTGCGCTGCTCCGTGACCTCGATTCTTAAGGGAACGGACCAATGTCCTTTCGGTGATCTCCAGAAGAACGAGAGTCAATCCTGCCTGGGCACCGCCCTGGTGCGCCCGGGCGATCGTACCTTGTTGGTCGAGCTGGATCACTCCGTGCTTTACCAGCTCATCGGCATCGCCCTCGGCGCCAAGACGGGAAGCTTCGCTTCGCCGGACCGTCAACCTACCGATATCGAGCTGCAAGTGGTGAATATACTGCTCCGGCTCATCCTTTCGGAAACCTATCGAGGCTGGCTGCCGCTAACAAAAACCCAGTTCGAAACCGTGACGGTAGAAATAGGCCGAGGGCCCTCGCGCGCCTTCCAGTCCACGGACTCCGTGCTGGTCATACGCTTTGATCTGACGGTAGGTGAGCACACTGGATCGCTTTTGCTCATCGTGCCTCCGCAACTGTTTCAGAGCGCCATTCAGCCGGAAGAACCGGTTCGCCGCGACAAGACGGAAATGGGCGGTTCAGCCGAGAATACTTTGCAATTAATGCTGCCAGCCAAGGTGGCCGTCGACGTATGGCTGGAGGGATCGCAAATGCGATTGCGCGATCTGCTGCAATTACGCGAGGGCCAGATCGTGAAGCTGGATCATCCCGTGGAACGAAGAGCGGTGTGCACCTTGAATGGTAAAGCCGGTTTCAACGGACAGATCGTAAGCACCGGCGCGCGCCGGGCGTTCATGGTCGAAGAAGCGTCCGGAACTCAGTCCTGAAGCAGACCCGCCGGCTCTTTAGCCAGGTGTTCCAACAGCCGCACCGCCGCGCGCAGCCGGGCGGACGGGAGTCTGTCCTGCTTCTGAAGCGATTCGACGACGCTCTCCAGCACTTCCATCCGCTCCGTCTCGAGGGCGTCCAGGTCCTGTGTTCTCCAATCCTGGAGACTGGGACGCTGTCCGTTTTTCCACGCGATCAATACTTCAGAGGCTGTGCCGGCAACCATACATCGACCGTATCGAAGTCCCGGGCGAATTATTGAAAGTATTTTTCGTAGCCACGGCGTCGAGATTTCGACGCTCACCCCCTTTGCGTGGGGCGGTCCCCGTTGGCGTGGAGCGGTCCCCCTGCCAGGACCGCTGCCGGCGCCTCGTCGGCCTCCGTGCCTGGCGCGGGCGAAGCGCCCCTAGCGCCCCTTCTGCAGATCCGCGGCCGCTCCCGCCGCATCACCCAACCCCCTCCGCGCCACCGAGCGGTTGTGATAGGCGTTGGTGTAATTGGGATCCAGGCGGATCGCTTCATCGAAGTCCGCCCCGGCGTGCTGATAGTCGCGCTGCAACAGATAAACGTAACCCCGCGCGTTCAAGGCGCGCGAGAAATCCGGTTTCAGACGAATCGCTTCGCTCAACTCCTCGATCGCTTCCGGATATTTTCCCGCGGCCGTGAAAGCGCGGCCGCGCCGGTCGTGTTCTTCCGCCGAAACAGCGGTCTTCGGAATAGCCGCAGGCGCCGGTTGGGCCTTGACTGGCTGCGGCGGCACAGGCGCCGGTTTTGGCGGGGTCGGTTTCGTGGGCGCTGGCTCAGGCAACGCCGGATGGGTGATGACCGGCTCGGGCGGAAGGGCGGCTGGCTCCGGTTTGACCGGAGCGGGTGCCGCAACCGGCGGCTTTGGCACCATAACCGGCGGAGCGATCTGCGCCGTCACCGGCAACTCACTCTTATTCGGCTCGGCCAGCTTCTCGCCGGCCTTCTCCAGGACGTCGATCGCTTCCCGGTAATCGGGCCGTAGATGCACTGCCCGAGCCAGGTCCGCCCGCGCCTTTGCATAGTTACCCAATAAATAATAGGCGCTTCCTCGCGCAAACCAGGCTTCCGGAAGATCGGGCGCCAATTCGATCGCCTTATCGCGGTCCGCCAAGCCCTTGGCGTGCATGCCGAGCTGGTGATACGATCCGCCACGCGCCAGGTAGGCTTCCGCCAGGTCCGGCCGCAGCCGTACCGCGTGTTCACGATCTTCCAGCGCGTCCTGGTGCCGTTCCAGCCTTACCAGCGCGGCCGCGCGCGCCAGATACAGGTAAGGATCTCCGGGAGCGATCTTCAAACCCTCGGAAAAATCCGCAACCGCCTTCTGGTTTTGATCGAGTTTCAGATACGCGGCGCCGCGCAATGTGTACGCCTTGGCATCCTTAGGCCTTATCTTGAGAACCGCATCGAAATCCTGAATGGCGCGATGAAAATCACCCACCTGGCCCCAGGCGAAACCACGGTCAAGATAAGCATCCAGGTAATCCGGCTTCAGATTGATGCTTTGGTCGTAATCGTCGATGGCGTCGCGATAGCGCCCCATCGCGGCATAAACGTCGGCCCGCTCTTTGATGGGGATGGGGTCGTCCAGCCGTAGCTTAATTCCTAGCGTGTAATCGGCGATAGCTTCGGTAGCTTCGCCCAAGCCGGCATGCACCGCGCCGCGGCTGTTATAGATGGCCGCCGAATCCAGCTTCAGTTCGATGGCCCGATTATAATCGGCCAGGGCTTTGTGCAAATCCGGAAGTTTCCGGTAGGCATTCCCTCGAATTTCGTAGGCTTCCGCTCTGGCTGGCTCGAGTTCGGCAACCCGGTCGGCATCCTCGATCGCGTGCGGATAATCCTCCAAAACGCAACGCACCCGGGCGCGATGTTGGTAAGACAAAACATCCCCAGGATCGTCTTGGATCGCCTCGGAATATGCTTTCTCGGCTTCCTTCCATTGACTGGCGGCCTCATAGCGAAGGCCTTCCCGAAACGCTTTTTGCGCTTTCGGATTAGCGGCCGATAGAACAAAGGCGCAGGCTAAGCAAAGGACGAGCACTAAACAACAATTGCGCATCGAAATGCTTTGAGACTAAGGTAGCACATGTCGCTGCAACCTGGCCAGCGATCCTGGGCGGGAAGGCCCATCCTCAGGGCAGGGAAGCCAGCGCGGCGGTGGGGAATGAAATCAGAGAAAAGTGAGAAACCAAACGCGCCAGGAAACTGTCCCGCTCCGATACGCTGACCCATTTCACCACCGACGATTCGCCGTCTTCGGAGAAAAATCCAATGCCGCCCCGGCTGAGCCGGTTGTCGGTCCAGGAGCTGACCAACTGCCCGTTCACGGATGTCAGGAAATGATCTCCCCGTACGCTTACCCGCACCCGGTAATCGGTCCCGCGCTCGAGTGTGAGCGGCAGCGGCAGTTCCACCCGCTCACGTTCGCGTCCATCCAAAACGACAAAACGCACCAGGCCGGCGTTCGGTAAAGGGCCAGGCTTGGTGATCACCAGTTTAGTCGCGTAATAGTTGCGCAGGTCCGGCGCGCGAAAAGCCCAATCCATGCTTTTGTGGTCGATCTGCCCCATGAATTCCATTTCGTAATTGGAAAGTGCAGTCGAGGGCTTCCAGACCCGTAGCGCCGCCGGACGAACCTCGCCGCCCGCCACGCTCCAGTCCGCGCCCGGCTGCTTCATGCCTTCCCAGTCCACAAAGCCGGCGTGAAAATCCTCGCGCATGATGCCCGATGTCTTGCTCTCGATCAGATTGCTGAGCATCTGGCCCATTCCATCCTGCCCGCCATGCAGATTTGCTTCCGGCGCCGCTGAAATCGATCTCCGGCCCGACGAGCCAGAGGGCAGTTGCGACAGCGCCAGCATCAGAAAGAGCACCGCGACCGAAGCAAAAATCGTAGCCGCGTAGCCCGATCGCCGCTCCATCTTGTCCTCTGGTCTGGTTTGCGTTATGCTCCGCCAGGTCGGCAATCGAGTATCTTCAAAGCCATACAGATCCTCGGCTTCGCGCAGGGCTCGGGCGGACCGCGAGGCCAGCTTCGTGCGATGGTCATCGCAGCAGAATTGCTGGTCCTTCAGCCTCCGGAGAAGCCCGATGTTCTTGCGGCAATACGCGCAGACCATAGTCCTGCCTATCAAGATGCCCCAGTGTAACAGGTGGGTTCCGCCAAGGGAATGTACTAAGGCAAGAATCGAAGAATGGTTGGACCTCCAGATGGACCGGACTAGGGGAAGCGCCTTAGAAAGGGGTCTGTCCACGCAAATCGCTGGAACAAGGGCAACGTTACCCGTCGTATAACCAGGATAGGGTGTTCATTCTATGCTGACAATCCGCCGCGTGTCCTTGGCCGGAGCGGCCACGGCCAGCCTCTTGATAATGACCGGGTGCGTCGAAGACTTCGGACCGCCCGGCCCAACTCACACCGAGACTCGCTCCGTCGACCTGGATAACTCGGAATTAGTACGCGCCGAGTTGAAAATGGGTGTCGGCGAACTCAACGTTCGAGGTGGGTCGCCCAGGCTCATGGACGCCGAATTCACTTTTAATCGGCCTGCCATGAGACCCAGTGTCCACTACGACACCAGTGGTTTTCGCGGCCAACTCTTGGTGGAGGAACCTTCTCACCTGCACCATGGGAATTCCAATTACCGCTGGGATCTTCGTTTTAACGACGACAAACCGCTGGATCTGATCGTAAACTTCGGAGTCGGCGAAGGCCGTCTGGATGTCGGCGATCTGAGATTGCGGCGCTTGGATATCCATATGGGCGTCGGCAAAATGCGAGTCGATCTTCGCGGTATGCCCAAGAACGACTACGATGTCTCCCTTCACGGCGGCGTCGGCGAGGCCACCATCTACCTGCCGGAAGGCGTCGGAATCGTTGCCGAAGCGCATGGGGGCATCGGTGGGATCAATGCCCGCGGGCTCCAAAAACGCGACGATCGTTATGTTAATGACGCTTACGGACATTCGAAAACAACGGTTCGCCTGGAAGTCCATGGCGGCGTTGGCGCCATTAATCTGATTGGTGGCTAAACCTAGTACCTAGCCCGGCTCCGTGCTACAAACTATCGGTTAACAAGTTCCATCTAAAGGCCTTATCTTGTATTGCCGATGGGACTAGAGGATAAGGTTGTTTTCGCTTCGAATCGGAGCCAACGCACTTGTCGGGCTTGCAACCAGTTGTAACGTTACTGTGCTGCGTGGTGATGGCCATTTTGGGCCGGCGCTTGTTGCTATCTTTCCGCTTGCGCTCTCGAATGGGCGTTCAAACAGAAGGGTCCACTGCGAATGCCGTCGACGGTCTGTTCGAGGCGGCTCCGATTGGCTACCTGGAAATCGATCCCAAGGGTGTGGTGCGTCGCGTCAATCGTAAGGAGTGCGAGATGCGCGGCTTGGCTCGGCGCGAGTTGATCGGGAAGGTTTGCTGGAGCCTGCTTCCGCCCGCGGAACGGCAAAGGTATCGCGAGCAGACCGAGCGTAGAATGTCCGGCCACCTGTCCCTGCTGCCCTACCAGCGCAAGTATCTCCGTCCCGACGGCAGCACCATCACTGTAGAAGTTCACGAACAACTGCTGCGCGATCATGCTAGCCGGGTGGTCGGCATGCGCCTCGCTGCCATCGACATGACCGAGGGAAAGAAGAGCGAGGACCAGGCCTATGAAGCGGCTTCGGAGCTTCGCGCGCTCTTTCAGACCTTTCCTGATCTGTTTATTCGGCTGGATCGAAGCGGCCGGGTGTTGGATAGCACGGGAGGCCAGAGCTCGGACCAGTTTCTCTCACCCGATAAATTCCGTGGCCAAAACCTGCGGGATCTCTTGCCGGCCGCCGTGGTGGACCAACTGCGCGAGGGGCAGGATAAAGCGCGTAAGACCAAAGCCCCGCATATTGTCGAGTTCAACGTGGACAGCCGCGCCGGACAGCAGGTCTATGAAACTCGCGTGGTTCCGCTCGACTGGGAACACTCTATCGCAACCTTGCGCAACATCACGGCCCGGAAGAACGATGAAAAGCGGTTGCAGGAATACGCTCAGGAACTGGAGCGCAAGAACGAAGAGCTGGAGTCGGCACTGGTCACCGCGCGCGAGGCCACGCAGCTCAAGAGCCGTTTTCTGGCCAACATGAGCCATGAGATCCGCACGCCCATGAATGGTGTGCTGGGGATGACCGACTTTTTGCTGGGCACCAGCCTCACCGCTGAGCAACAGGAGTTTGCCGGGTCGATTAAGAAATCGGCGGATGCGCTCCTCACTCTGATCAACGACATTCTAGACCTGTCCAGAATCGAAGCGGGTAAGCTGCGGCTGGATCGCATTCCGTTCTCACTGGCTGCCACGGTCGAAGAGTCGTCCTCTCTTTTCGCTTTACAAGCGCGCACCAAAGGACTGGACTTCTCGATCGCCGTTTCGGGCGATTTGCCGGACATGCTGGTCGGGGACGCGGGCAGGATCCGGCAGGTGCTGACCAACCTGATCGGCAATGCTGTCAAGTTCACCGATTCCGGCAGAATCGATGTGGAGGCCGAAATGGTGCGCCCCACTGAGGATGGATTCCTGATACGCTTCTCCGTGCGCGATACCGGAATCGGAATTCCGCCCGAGCAACAAAGCCGTTTGTTTGAAAGTTTCACGCAAGGCGACGGATCGAGCACCCGAAAATACGGCGGCACCGGCCTCGGCCTTTCCATCTCGAAGCAACTGGTGGAATTGATGGACGGTGAGCTCGGCGTCGAAAGCCGGCCCGGTGAAGGAAGTCGCTTTTGGTTCACCGCGAGTTTTGGGAAAGCGGCCGTCGTTGCGCCCGCCGCGCCGCCGAGACGGCCCATTCCCGTGCCCGTTCCGGCGCCCGCCGTGCCTCTGTCGCCGGTGGCTCCCAAGCTCCCTATCCCGTCCCCCAAACCCGGCACCGTGCCGCCGCAAAAATCGAACGGTAGCCCTCGAAAATTGTGGGTATTGCTGGCCGAGGACAACGAGATCAACCAGAGGATTGCGTTGCGCCTGCTTGAAAAACTCGGTCTCGGAGCCGATGCCGTTGACAACGGCCGCGCAGCCGTGGAAGCGCTGGCGCAGAAGAACTACGACATGGTGCTGATGGACTGCATGATGCCCGAGATGGACGGCTTCGAAGCCACGGCCGTCATCCGCAACCGCGAACGGGGCAAGGGCCATATTCCCATCTGCGCTCTCACCGCCAATGCCATGGAGGGGGATCGTGAAAAATGCCTGGCCGCCGGGATGGACGATTACATCAGCAAACCGGTGGGCCTCGACAAGCTCCGGGAAGTGGTGGAGCGGCTGGTGCACCACAAGGAATCCTCAGCCCAAGCTCCCGTGGCGCACGCTCTCTAGCGTGCCGCGTTCACACTTCTGTGAACGCCAAGAAAAAACAGCCACGCGTCGGCACGAGTGCCAACGCGGCACACAAAAGTGTGTGCGCTACGTCCTTACACTTCCAGCCCAACCGACCGCATCAAATCCAACGCGTTGCTCCGCTCCACAATTCCCGGCTGGAGCCGATAGTCGAAATGCAGCCGCCCGTCCTCCAGCGTATCGGCGAAATGGACATTCATCGCCCGCTCCGGAAGATCATCCGCAATGTGAGCCAGCGCCAAATCGTGCGTGGTAATCATCCCCATTGCCCCGCGATCGATGAGGCTCCGCACGATGGCCTCGGCGCCGATCTTGCGATCGTGAGAATTCGTTCCGCTCAACAGTTCGTCCAATAAGAACAACACCGTCCGCTCTCCGTTCGCCATATTCACGATTTCACGCAATCGCGTGATCTCGGCATAAAATCGCGACTTGCCGTCTTGAAGCGAGTCCAGCACCCGGATCGAAGCGCCGACGGTGAGCGGCGAGACCGCGAAACTTCGTGCCCGGACCGGCGCACCAGCCCACGCCAGCACCACGTTCAATCCAACGGCGCGCAGCAGCGTGCTCTTCCCCGACATATTGGAACCGCTCACGATCAGCAGGCGCAGATCGCCGCCCAGCCGCACGTCGTTCGGGACGCACTGGCCTTCCGGCATCAGTGGATGCCCCAGGCCTTCGGCCTCCAATCTGCCGCCCGCGGCATCCAGCAGCTCGGGAAAATTGTCGTGGGGATGCTCGTAGCCGTAGCCGGCCAGCGCGACTAGAGCCTCGAACTCGCCGACCGCGCTGATCCATTCCGAAATATGCCGTCCTGAGAGCTTGCGCCAGCGCTCGATCGCCATCGCAATTTGCGAGCTCCATAGGATGGCCATCGCGATGGGAGTAAAGAAAAGATTTCGCTGCCAATCGAGCCGGGCAACCAGACGCTGCAGCTTGCCAATCTGGAACGACGCCACTAATCCGCTGGCCATTAGTTCCCCGCGCAAGCGCTGCAGCAAGGGCGCCTCGAAATGATCGTTTTCCAGGCGATGAAGCAGCTTGGCCAGTACCGCCAGATCGCGCGCGGGCGAATTCACAGCGCCGGCCACTTGCAAAGTTCGGCTGCCCAGAAAAAAGCCGTAACCGAGCGTGAGCAGCAAAGCCGCCAGGAACGGTGTCCGTGTAAGCACGCTCGCCATATAGAAGCTGAACGTGACGACCACGGCCGTCGCCAGACCGGCCGCGATAAAAGGCGCGCCCGCGGGAAAAATCACTAGCGGGGCTTGGCCCCAGCGAGCCGCCACTTCCGGATCGATACCCGAGCGGATCGCGTCCCCGAGCACAGCCAGGTCCTCGCGCAGATCCAGACGAGGCCGCAATTCGGCGATGGCCTGTTGCCGCAGGCCGGCCTCCTCCCGCGAAGCAGGCGCCAGCAGCCATCGGGCCAGCGTGTCTTCGCCCGCGTGCGTCCGCACCGTACACAGCAGCTCGAAAAGCGAGCCCTTGCCGAAAATGTCGAGATCTTCTTCGTAAACGTGCGATGGATTCCGGAAACGCTCGCCGGTTTCTCCGGTGCCCATCCACCGATTTTCCAGCCGCGCCAACCCGCGTTGATAGAATCCGACCGCCCGCTGAGCGCGCTCCAGCCGATCCACCACTCGGGCATGAATTACCACCAGCACCGAGAACAGGACGGCTGGAATCGCCAGCCACCACGGCGCCAGAACGGTCTCGCCAAAAACGAAGAAAGCCATGACGACACCCACGATGCCAGTCCCCAGCCGCGCGTTCCCGATCCTGCGAAATTGCTGCGCTTGACGTTCGGCGACCGTGCTTCTTTCGGCCAGCCGCCGCTGGTACCCCGCCAGTGGATTCACAATGTCCCGTGGCT